>QHBV01000196.1 GCA_003244035.1 Solirubrobacterales bacterium
GGCGAGCCGACCGGCTCGATGGTCGTCGACATCGGCGGCGGCACCAGCGAGGTCGCGGTGATCTCGCTCGGCGGAATCGTCGTCTCGCAGTCGATCCGCGTCGGCGGCGACGAGCTCGATGAGGCGATCATCAACTACGTCAAGCGTGAGTACAAGCTGCTGATCGGACAGCAGACCGCCGAGGAGGTCAAGCTCGAGATCGGCTCGGCGTTTCCATTGCCAGAGGAGGTGCAGGCCGAGATCCGGGGGCGCGATATGGTGTCGGGACTGCCCAAGACAGTGGTCCTGACGAGCGAGGAGGTCCGCGGCGCGCTGGAGGAGCCCGTCGCACAGATCGTCGACGCCGTCAAGGAGACGCTCGACCGCACTCCCCCTGAGCTCGCCTCCGACATCATGGACCGCGGCATCATGCTGGCGGGTGGCGGCTCGCTGTTGCAGGGGATCGAGGAGCGCCTGCGTCACGAAACGCAGATGCCTGCCCACCTCGCGGAGTCGCCGTTGACGTGCGTAGCGGTTGGCTCGGGAAGGTCACTGGAGGAGTTCGAAGCGATCCACCGTTCGAGCAAGAATTCACGCAACCGGCGCCGCCGGTACTAGGTTGAAACCTCGTACCGAATCGGTGGCGCGGAGCAACACCTTGGAGAAGCTTAACTCGTGCACTCAAAGCAAGTCCGGCGCAGGCGCGCGGTCCTCGTGGCGCTCGTCGCCGTCTCCCTGATCCTGCTGACGGCATACTTCGGCGAGTCGCCGAGCAGCCCGCTGCACAGCGTGCAGCGGGGGATCGTCGAGGTTCTCTCGCCGGTCCAGGAGGGCGCGAGCAAGGTGCTCTCGCCGGTCCGAGACGTCGCCGGCTGGTTTTCCGACACGTTCAAGGCCAAGGCACAGCGCGACCAGCTGCAGAAGGAGGTCGCGACGCTCCGCTCCCAGCTCACGGTGGCCCAGCAGAAGGCAATCGACGACGCCCAGCTCAGGCAGGAGGTGGGGCTAGACAACAGCACCGGCATCGCCTCCTACCAGCCCGTCGGCGCGCACGTGATCGGCCGTGATCCGACCCTCTGGTACGCGACGATCCAGGTCGACAAGGGCTCGAGCGACGGCGTCCACGTCGACGACCCGGTGCTCGGCGACGGCGCGCTCGTCGGCAAGGTCTCGACGGTCGCGTCCAATGTCTCGGTCGTGACGCTGCTCAGCGACCACTCCTTTGCCGTCGCCGCGGAGGTGCAGGACGCGAGCGGGGATGCCGGCGTGCTAGTCCCGGCGGTCGGCAATCCGAACCAGCTCCTGCTTCAGTACCTGCCCAAGCCCGCGCCCGGGCAGGGTCCGCGGGTGGGCCAGCAGGTCGTCACCACCGGCTACAAGTCAGGTCCGCTGACCTCGCTGTACCCACCCGGAATCCCGATCGGGCAGGTCTCGAACGCCGACCAGAACGATCTGCTCAACAACGGGCAGGTACAGGTCCGGCCCGACGCCGACCTGCGTCACCTGGGCGCGGTCCAGATTCTCACCCGCACGCCCGCCGGCTCCCAGCTCGCCCAGGTGCCTGGCGGATGAGCGAGTCGATGAGCCTCTCGCTGCGGCTGCTCGCGCTGGCGCTCGTCACCGTCGTGGTCCAGCAGGCCGCGGTCTCGCAGCTTTCGATCTTCGGCGTGAGCACGGATCTGACGCCGTTGGTGGTGATGTCGGTCGGGCTGCTGGCCGGCTCGATGGCGGGAGCGGCGATGGGCTTTGGCACGGGCCTGCTCGTCGACCTGGTGCTCGTGCAGACCCTCGGCGTGACTTCGCTGCTGTACATCGCGATCGGATACTGGTCAGGCCGGTTGCGGGAGCTGCGCGACCCAGCGCATGGGCTCGTGCCGCTGGCGATGGGCGCGGCGGCGACCGCGGTCGCGGGGTTCGGGATGACGGTGATCCAGTTCCTGCTCGGGGTCGACGCTCCCGTCAGCCTGCTGCTGGTCCAGCAGATCGTGATCACGGTGCTCGTGAACACGCTGCTCGCGCTGCCGGTGTACGCGCTCGTCCGGCGGATCATCACGCCGGCGCTCCCCGACGATCCCCGGCGGCGTCGCCGGCGCGCTTACACAACCGGCGGGCTCAGCCCGCTGCAGCGCCCGGCCGGGCGACTCGGGACGATCCCTCGCTCCCCGGCGCGATGATCCAGCCGCCCGAAGATCGCCGAGCGCCGCTCACGCCCCAGCTCGCATTGCGCGTGGCGGTCCTCGGCGGGGTCGTGCTCGCGATGTTCGCGATCGTCTTCTTTCGCCTCTGGTTCCTGCAGGTGCTGAGCGGCGAGCAGTACGTGGCCCAGGCGCGGAACAACCGCGTGCGCGAGCTCGCGATCCCGGCCCCCCGCGGCGATATCGTCGACGCCAGCGACAACACGCTCGTCGCCTCGAAGCGGGCGATCGCCGTGCAGATCTCGCCGCCGGACCTGCCCGTCCCGCCGAAGCCGGACAGTCCGGGGACGCAGCCCCCGCGCGATGCGGCGGTCTACCGGCGGCTCGCGCGGGTGCTCCGGGTCTCGACCCGGGCGGCGCCCTGCAAGGTCGCCGTCGCAGGCGTCGTGCAGCGCCCCACGCTGGCCCCGATCCCCTGTGCCGTCGCGCAGAAGCAGGCGCAGCTGCCCTACGCCAACGTCACGGTCAAGACCGACGTCTCCAAGGCCGTTCAGTACTACCTGGCCGAGCGCGAGGACCGGTTCCCAGGAGTGCACATCACCACGGTGTACACGCGCTCGTATCCGCTCGGCACCGTGGCGGCCCAGCTGTTCGGCACCGTGGGGCCGATCAGCTGCGTCTCGTCCGGCAACTGCGAGCTCCACGAAGCCCGCTACCGCGGCGTCTCGCAGAACGCGATCATCGGACAATCCGGGCTCGAGTACTACTACGACCAGTACCTCCGGGGCAAGGACGGTGCCGACAAGGTCCAGGTCAATGCGCTCGGGGCCTTCGAGAGCTATCTCCCCGAGCGCAAGCCCGTCCCCGGCCACTCGCTCAAGCTCTCGCTCGACGTCAACCTGCAGAAGGCCGGCCAGCAGGCCCTGCAGCAGGCGATCGACAGCAACCCTCCGGCAGGCGCGGGCGCGTTCGTCGCACTCGACCCCGACACCGGATCGGTACTGGCGATGGGGTCCGCACCGACGTTCGATCCGAACGTCTTCACCAAGCCGATTACGACGGCCAAGTACAAGCAGCTGTTCGGACAGGGTGCGGGCTTCCCGCAACTCGACCGCGCGATCCAGAGCGGATACCCGACGGGGTCGACGTTCAAGGGGATCACGGCGACCGCGGCACTGCAGAGCGGCGCATGGAGCCTAGGTCAGACATTCGATGACTCCGGGCAGTTCTGCGTCAGCGGCGAGTGCCGGCACAACGCCGGCAACGCCATCTACGGAGTGCTCGACATCGTCCAGGCGATCATGGTCTCCTCCGACGACTTCTTCTACAACCTCGGCCGCGCGCTGAACGTCGATCCGGCCACGCACCCGAACGGGGGCGCACTGCAGCAGTGGGCGCGCGCTTACGGGATCGGACAGCCGACGGGCATCGATCTCGGCGGGGAAAACGCAGGGATCCTGCCGACGCCCGCGTGGCGCACGCGCCGCAACCAGCTGGAGGCGGAGTGCGACAAGGCGACCGGCCCGTTCAGGGGTAAGCCGAAGCATCCGTCGGGAGGGTGCGGGATCGCCGACGGCACCAACCGTCCGTGGTCGGTCGGCGACAACGAGAACCTCGCCGTCGGCCAGGGTGACCTCGAGGCCACGCCGCTGCAGCTCGCGGTCGCCTACTCGGCGATCGCCAACGGCGGCAAGGTCGTGCGCCCGCACGTCGGGCTCGAGGTCGACGCCCAGGACGGGACGCTGCTGCAGAAGATCGATCCGCCCCCGGCGCGCTACATCCACATCGACCCGACGAATCTCGATGCGATCCGCCAGGGCCTCCGTGACGCGGCCTCGCAGCCTGGCGGGACATCCGCGGACGTGTTCGCCAATTTCCCCGAGCAGGTCTACGGCAAGACCGGGACCGCCCAGCACACCGGCCAGGCCGACCAGGCCTGGTACGTTTGCTTCGTTCCCTCCTCGGCGACCAGCAAGCCGATCCTGGTCGTCGTGACCGTCGAGCAGGGTGGCTTCGGGGCGATCGCGGCCGCGCCGGTGGCACGGGAGATCCTCTCGCAATGGTTCTTCGGCAAGCGCGGGCAGTACGTGGCCGGGAGCTCGAAGACGCTGTGAGTGCGATTCCGATCCACCCCGCCGAGGACTCCGCACCCGCCGGGCGCGCTCCGCTGACGCTGATCGACCCGCTGCTGCTGCTCGGCGCGCTCGGCCTCGTCGCCTGCTCGCTGATCACGCTGCACAGCGCGACCAGCAACACGAACCCGGGACACCCGCTCTACTACGTCGAGCGGCAGGCGATCTACGCCGGGATCGGGATCGTCGTGGCGGTGTTCCTGGCGCGGATCGACTACTCGCGGCTGCGCGAGTACAAGCTCGGCCTTTACGGGGTGATGATCGTCCTGAATCTCGTCGTGTTCGCGATGCCGGCGATCCGCGGCGCCCACCGGTGGATCCCGCTGCCGGGCTTCCTGGTGCAGTCCTCGGAGTTCGGCAAGGTGCTCGTGATCGCGTCGCTGGCGGCGTTCGCCGTGGACCGTGCGAGGCGGCTGCACGAGCGGCGGACGACCGCACGGATCATGCTGCTGGCGCTGATTCCGGCGCTGCTGGTGATCCCCCAGCCGGACCTCGGCACCGCGATGGTGTACGTCGCGATCGGCTTTTCGCTGCTGTTCCTGGCCGGGACGTCGTGGAAGCAGATCACCGCCCTACTGGCGGTCTTCGTCGCCGCGATCGCGATCGTGCTCGCCGGCGCGCCCGCGCTGGGGGTGCACGTGCTGAAGACCTATCAGGTCCAACGGTTGACCGCCTTCGTCGACCCCGCGCACGCCGGCACCTCGGGCTATCAGCTCCAACAGTCGCTGATCGCGATCGGCTCGGGCGAGAAGACCGGTCGCGGAGTCGCGAACGCGACCCAGACCAAGCTGAACTACCTTCCCGCCAACGACACCGACTTCATCTTCGCGGCCGTCGGAGAGATCTACGGCTTCGTCGGGGCGGCGGTGGTGCTGTCGCTGTACGCGCTCTTGATCTGGCGCGCGCTGCGAATCCTCACGATCGCCAAGAACCTGTACGGGACCCTGATCGCCGGCGGCATCCTCGCGATGCTCACGTTTGAGGTATTCGTCAACGTCGGGGTGACGCTCGGGATCATGCCGATCACCGGCGTGCCGCTGCCGCTGATGAGCTACGGCGGCTCCTCGGTGCTCGTGACGTTCATTGCCCTCGGCCTGCTGCAGTCGATCCACATCCAGGCGAGGATCGCCTCCGCATCCAAGGGCCGAGCGCTGATCTTCTGATGGGAGGCTGCGACACCCTCGTGGATGCGCGGCCCCAAACCAAGGCCGCGCCGCCCCCTGGGCGGCGCGGCCCAATCTTCCAAAGGACTGAACCCAATTGAAAAAGCAAGTGCTGGTCAGCGTCGACCGCGGGGAGACCCGGGTCGCGCTGCTGGAGGCGACGGGAACTGTCGCCGCACGCAAGCCCGCGGCGGGCACGTCCCGCCGCCGGCGCAAGCCCGCCAAGCCCGCGGCCGGCTACCAGGTCGCCGAGCTGTACCTCGAGCGCCGAGGCGCACGCTCGATCGTCGGCAACATCTACAAGGGGCGTGTGGACACCGTGCTCGCGGGCCTGGAGGCGGCATTCGTCGACATCGGGCTCGAGAAGAACGGGTTCCTGCACGTCGACGAGATCGTGCTGCCCGGGATCGAGGCGCCGCGACGCGGCCGGGAGGGCGCTCGCGACGGTCGCCAGATCACCGAGATGCTCAAGACCGGGGCCGAGATCGTGGTGCAGGTGGTCAAGGATCCTCTGAAGACCAAGGGCGCTCGGCTGTCGATGGATCTGACCATCGCGGGGCGCTACATGGTCTACGCGCCATATGGCGAGGGCGTCGGCGTCTCCCGCCGGCTGGATGACAAGGAGCGCGAGCGACAGCGCAAGCAGGCGGCCAAGCTCGATCTCAAGGGCGCGGGGGCAATCATCCGAACGGCCGCGCACGGTGCCAAGCGAACCGATCTCGAGCGCGAGCTGCTGTACCTGTTCAAGCTCAACGAGGTGCTGCAGAAGCGAGTCGCCGACACGTCCGCGCCGGCGCTCGTCTTCCAGGAGGCGGACCTGTCGGTCCGCGTCGTGCGCGACATCTTCTCGGCTGCTTTCGAGCGCGCCGTCGTCGACGATCCCAAGCAGCACCACCGGCTGCTCTCGTTCTTCTCTCGTACCGCTCCCGAGCTGGTCGACCGGGTCGAGCTGTGGCAGGAGGAGGAGCCGCTGTTCGAGGCGTTCGGCGTCGAGCGGGTGCTGGCCTCGACGCTCTCGCGCCGCGTCGACCTTCTCAGCGGCGGATACCTGATCATCGACTACGCCGAGGCGCTGACGGTGATCGACGTCAACTCGGGGTCGTTCATCGGCCGCGGCAAGGGGGCTCGACTGGAGGACACGATCACCAAGACCAACCTGGAGGCGGCCGATGAGGTGGTCAGGCAGCTGCGCCTGCGCGACATCGGCGGCATCATCGTGATCGACTTCATCGACATGGCGCGCGCGCGCAACCGCGACGCCGTCCTCAAGACGCTGCGCAAGGCCCTCGACGAGGATCGCACAAAGACGTTCGTGGTCGAAATTTCTCCCCTGGGACTGGTCGAGATGACGCGCCAGAACGTGACCGACGGCGTGCGCGAGATCATGACCAGGCCGTGCCCCACGTGCGATGGGGAGGGCGTGATCAAGTCCGAGGAGACGATCGCGATCGAGTTCGAGCGCCGGCTCCGGGACCTGGCGAAGGAGGCCTCGGCCGAGGCGCTGTTGATCCAGATGAACCCGCGCGTGAGCGCCGAGTTCACGGGCAACGACGCGCGGGTGCTGCACGCGATCGAGGCGGAGACCGGCAAGTGGTTTCACTTCGAGGGGTCCGAGGGGCTGCCGCTCGATCACTTCGCCGTCCTGCTCGAGGGCGACCGCGAGCAGGTGCTCGAGCGGGCGCTCCCGTTCCGCGAGGGCGAGGAGGTCCACGTCGAGATCGTCGAGCCGCACATGTACAGCCCGGACAACGCGGTGGCCAAGGTCGACGGCTACATCATCTCGGTCAGGGGCGCCACCAAGCACATCGGCAAGAAGCGGCTGGTGCTGATCGAGGAGGTCGGGCGCACATCCGCGGTCGCGTCGCTCGTCCCGGGCGCTCCAGATGGTCCGGACGGATCGGACGGCGCCCGCGACTCGGACGGCGCCGGAAACTCGGACGGCGCCGGAAACTCGGACGGCGCCGGCGAGTCGGGTGGCACGGGTGGATCGGAGGGTGTCGCCGGAGCGGACGATGGCGTAGACTCGAAGCCTCGGCGTCGGGGCCGCAGAGGCGGACGGCGCCGCTCCGGCGCCAAGGTGGAGTCCGCCGCCACGGCATCCTCCTCCTCGGACTAGACATGTACGCAATCGTCAAGACAGGTGGCAAGCAGTACCGGGTGCAGCGGGGCCAGTCGCTGCTGGTCGAGCGGCTGCCCGTGGAGGACGGCGCCAGCGTGGAGCTGGCGCCGCTGCTGTACGTCGATGGTTCGGACGTTCTCGACGGTGAGGGGCTGGCCGGCGTCACGGTGCAGGCTCGCGTGGTGGCGCACGAACGCGGGCCGAAGCTCAGGATCGTCAAGTTCAAGCCCAAGCGCGGGTACAAGCGCCGGACCGGCCACCGCCAGGAGCTGACCAGGCTCGAGGTGACGGGGATCGAGCGTTCCCGCCGATCGGCGCCCGAGGCGGCCCCGACCCGCAAGGCTGCCCCGGCGGCGGTCGCCGCGCCGGTGGTCGCTGCGCCGGAGGCCGCGCCGGCGCCCGGCCTGGACACCCCGGAGGCGACCGATGGCGCATAAGAAGGGTCTCGGCTCCTCCCGCAACGGCCGCGACTCGAACGCCAAGCGCCTGGGCGTGAAGGTATTCGCCGGCCAGACGGTCAGCGGCGGCGAGATCATCGTCCGCCAGCGCGGGACCCGGTTCAAGCCCGGCGACGGGACCGGGATCGGACGGGACGACACGATCTTCGCGCGCTCGGCGGGCACTGTCCAGTTCACGCGCGGCCGCCGGGGTCGCATGATCTCGGTGGTACCGGCCGACTCCGAATAGCTTTCGGCAACGCTTTCGTCGCAGAGTTGTGACGAACACGTCTTGTTTCGTCACAGGATCGTGGGCACGATGGCGCCGTGTCCGAACTGTCGCGTCTGGGGTCCACCCCTAGGACCTCAGACGCGTCAGTCCGCATCCGCGCTGGGTCGCCGAGCAGCAATGGGGCGCGATTGCCCGCCGTCAACTGGATGAATGTGGGCTGAGCAAGGCGGGGATCGCGAGGTGGATCGCGGACGGCCGGCTCCAACGTCTGCATCCGGGCGTCTACGCCCTTGGCCATAGCCGGCTGGCCATCGAGGGACGGCTGTTGGCGGCGCTTCTGTACGCCGGTGCCGGCGCGCTGCTCAGCCATCACACAGCCGCGTGGTGGTGGCAGCTGATCGCCGTCGAGCTGCCCATCATCTGCGTCAGCGCGCCCGGGCGCCGCCGTTCCGTTCCGGGGGTGCTCGTGCACCATCCGCGCTTTCTCGATGCAGCCCGGCACCGCAACCTCCCGGTCACGACCGTCCCGCGAACGCTGCTCGACTACGCGAGCACCGTGAGCTTCGACCGCGTCCGGCGTGCGCTCGCCGAGGCAGACTACCGGCACATTCTGAACCTCGAGGCGATGCAGGGGGTGCTCGGGTGCGGCCGCGCCGCTAGCGCGCAGTTGAGCCTCGCGCTCGAGCAGGACCAATCCCAGCTCGCGCTCACCCGCAGCGTGCTCGAGGAGCGCTTTCTCGCCCTCTGCGAGGGAGCAGGCATACCGCTGCCGGACGTGAAGGCGACCGGGGAGGGCCTGATGGTCGACGCGCTCTGGCGCGAGCAGCAAGTGGTCGTCGAACTCGACGGGCGCGCCGCTCACCGGACCCCTGCGCAAATGGAGCGCGACCACGGCCGGGATCTGCGCCTCCGCGCAGCGGGCTATGTCGTCCTTCGATACACGTGGGCCCAGATCACGCGCCAGCCGCAGCTCGTCGTCGCCGATCTGAGGGCGAGGCTGGGCCTGGAAGGGTCAGGGCGTCCGAAGTCGTGAGCGACAGCAGGCACGCGCTGTAGCCTTCCGCCCTGCTTGTCCATATCGATACGAGCTAGGCGCGCGCGCGTTCGTGAGCATCCAAACCATGACAGGAGACACCCGATGAACCTGGCTTCTCTGACCGACCACCTTCGTCGCGGTGGCGGTGCGACCCTGAACCACCCCGCGACCTACGCTGTCGCCGCCGGCGCGATCATTGCTCCCGCCCGGTACGCGGGACGGTCCGGGTCGGAGTTCGTGTTCGAGCAGCGCTGGATCGACGGCGAGTTCCGTACGACGACGCTGATCGACTCGAAGGGGTCGCAGAGCAACCGCAGCGAGGACGGGCTGCTCGCTGCGCGCCGCAATGGGAGCGCTGCCACGCGTATTCCGACGATCCAGGTCGTTTATCCAGGGCGGAGGCTGCTCGACCTCGAGCTTCCACACCGGGCGTTCGACGCGCATGTCCGTGCGGGTGCGCGGGACGGCGCGCCGGTTGTCGGCCAGGCCTGGTATCGCGCGCTGCGGGATGCGACGGCCGCGAACCTGTCCGCGGTGTTCACGGCCTCCCCGGCGACTCTCGCGTTTGGCGGCTGGGACTCCAGCCGCAAGCAGGGGCAGCTGCGCCTGCGGAGCCTGTACGTGTCCGAGCTCTTCGGCGTCGTCTCCGAGGACGAGAGGCGACGCCTCTCCCGGCGCTCCGGTGCGCGGCTCGATCCGCTCGGCCAGGACTTTCACGTGAGCCTCGACGAGTTCGAGCGGTTGCTCGCCGGTCAGCGAGAGCACATGTCCGAGAACACGGTAAAGAAGCTGGACGCGAAGCTCGCGAAGGCCCGGAAGGGCAAGGTGGGGACGACGCTATCAGCAGCGGACCTTGGTCTCGGCGGCATTCCTCCGGGTCTCGAGACGGCCTATGGCGTATCGGTGCCCGAGGTCCGTCGTGCGAGAACGTATTCGCTCGCCGGATTGCGGCGCCTGCGCTTCGGCGGAGCCGAGCAGGACGATATCGCGGCGCGGCGGGCGCTCCTGGCGATGCTTCTCCTGGGCGCCGCATACGCCGACGCCGACCCCGAGATCCGCGCGTATTGCGATGTCGCGGCCCCCCGCGGGTCGCTGTTCCTCGACGACGCGGAACTCGATGTCGAGGTCTCGATCGACGCCTGCGAGGCGTTTCTCGCCGGCGCGGTCGCCGCACTGCCGGAGCGCCTGGCGTGGACCGGCCAGACCATCGTAGTCGAGGGCGATGCGTCGCTTGAGCGGGGCGTGATCGCGGTCGCCGACGATGACGACTGACGTGGGACCAACACTGAGGATCATCGTCGCCTTTCCGCAGGGCCTGTACTCGGGCGCGGAGCTCGGCCGCGCGGAGGAGCTGCCATCCCCGGCCCGCGTTCACGAGGCATTCACGGCCGCTGCCGCCGGCGGGCCGACGGCGACCGTAAAGGGCCGCGTTCTGGTCGCACGCGACGATCACCGGCTTGCGATCGAATGGCTCGAGGACAACGAGCCGGTCGCCATCATTCCTCCGCGTGTCAAGATGGCGAGGCGGCATGCCCGGCGCTTTCGCTGGCGGGCGTCCCCAGTGAGTCTCGCCGACACGGACTTCGAGCCGAAATGTGCCGTGGATGGGCCGATTGTGTTCCTTTGGCCGGAGGCTCCCGAGGAGATCGTCAGGGCACTCGCCGAGATTGCTCCGGAGGTCACCCACCTCGGGCGGGCCGACAGCGTGGTGATCGCTCGCGTCGACGCCGTACCGGGCGAGCCGGACCGTCCGGAGACGCTCCGCGTCGCACCCGGGCGAGGCCCTGGATCGGTGATGCGCGTGGCGGCACGAGGGCGGCTCGAGGAGCTGGAGCGCGCCCATGGGCAAGCGTCGAAGGCTGGGTCACACGGCACGGGGCCGCTGGGCAAGCAGGCGCCGGACCAGCACGTGACGGGCGGGAATCAGTCGGAGGTCGTCCTGCGCCGGTTCGCTCCGTCTATAGCCCCGCTTGGCTGGCCGTTTGCCGAGGTGTGGGAGCTCTCGGTCGATGCACGGGCGAGCGATGCCGCCGTTCTTGCCGAGCGGGGCAACCGTGTCGCCGCGGCGGTGGGCATCCACCGCGCGCTGATCGCCGCGATCGGCTCCGACGTGCCTTCGTTCGTTACGGGTCGAGGCACGTCCGGCGAACCGCTCCGCGACGGCGGCCATCTTGCCGTTCACGTCACCGAGGTCGAGGAAGGCGATGGGCTCGTGGCGCTGCTGGGGTTGCCGACCGAGATCGGTGCCGCTGAGCGTGAGCGGCTCGCAGGGGCCGTCGCGCGTCCGCTGCGGGCCCGCTGCCGGGTCCCCCGAGGACGCGACCACTGGTTCTCGCTCGGGCCCGCGACGCAGAGGGCCGCAATGCCGTTCTGGCGCGCCCCCTCGCCGATCCTTCGCACGGACGTCCCATTGGTGCTCGAAGCCACCGGTGGTCCGCGACGAGGTCGCTGGACGCTCGAGGACGCCGTCACGTGCTCCGTCGGGTACGCGATGCGAGCGATCCTCGAGCAGGCCGGATTCGAGTGGGGGGCGGGATGGGCGTTTCGCCGGCGCATGGTCGAGTCGCTGCGAGAGGATCGCAACGTGGTGGTTCGCGTGCAACGCGTGCGAGGCGCCGCCAGCCAGTTCGTTCACCGGGTGTGCGCGGGCGATCTCGTCGTCGCCGTCGACGCGGATGTCGAGCTCGGCAACCTGGCCCATGCCGGCTCCGGCTTCCTTGCACTCGGGCGCGCTCGCCACCTCGGGGGAGGCCTTCTACGCCCGCTCCCGCCGACCAGCCGATGACCGTACTCGAGCGATTCGAGCAGTTCTTCCGCGTGGTGAACGGCGGCGCGATGCCGTACCCGTGGCAGCGCTCACTGGTGGACCACGTCGCGAGAACGGGCAGGTGGCCCGAGGCAATCACGGCGCCCACCGGGTCGGGGAAGTCGTCGGTCGTCGACATCCACGTGTTCCTCGTGGCCGAGCACGCCAGGCAGGCGGCCGCCACAGTGGACCGGATCGCCCGCCCTCCGCGACGGCTCGTGCTTGTGGCGCCCCGCCGAGTGCTCGTCGACGACCAGTTCGAGCGGGCAACCAGGCTTGCCGCGAGGCTGTGCAACTCGGTTCACGGCGAGGACGCGGTCCTCGAGGACGTGGCCGCGGCGCTGCGAGGCCTGGTGACGATGGAGCAGCATGAGGACCACGAGTCACCGCTCGGCGTGTCACGCTTGCGAGGCGGGGTCCTGCTCGACTACTCGTGGCGGCTGGATCCTGCGCAATGCCAGGTCATCTGCGCCACGCCGCAGATGTGGGGGTCGCGGCTGCTGCTGCGCGGGTATCGCGGATCGCGCCGATCGCGGAATCTGGAAGCGGGCCTGCTCGGTCACGATGCGGTGGCGATCGTGGATGAGGCGCATCTGCACGAACGATTGGTCGAAACGGCGACGCGGGTAGCCGCTGCATCACCGTCGGCGCTGGGGCTTCAGGTCCTCGCCATGAGCGCGACACGGGCTGCCTCGAGCGCGCACACGCTCACCCCAGCCGACCTCGCGGACGGCTCGCTTCAGCAGCGCGTGTGCGCCGGCAAACAGATCGATCGCGCCGAGGTCGAGGACTGGAAGCGCGACGCTCGCGCGGAGATCGTCACCCGGGCGCGAGACCTGCACGGCGACGGAACCGTCGGGGTGTTCGTCAACACCGTGCAGCGGGCACTCGACGTCGCCGCCGACCTGCGCGGCACCGACGAGCGGACCGTGGCGCTGGTCTGCGGGCGGCTGCGCCCGGCCGACCTCGACCGGCTGCGCGAGCAGTACGTGGGGCTTCTCGACGCACGCGGGAACGTCGACGTCGACTATCTCGTCACGACCCAATCGCTCGAGGTCGGGGTCGACCTCGACCTGCCCGCGATGGTCTCCGAGATCGCGCCTAGCGCCGCTCTCGCCCAGCGAGCCGGGCGGCTCAACCGCAGCGGCTCACGGCTCACGGCTACGTTCAGTGTCGTGTGCCCGGCCGGGCTTCTGGGTGCTGATCCGGACGAGCTCGGAGACATGTTCAAGCCGTACTCCGCTCGCGACATCGTCGACGGCGCGCGATGGCTGGACTCGCTCGGGGGCGATGCGGCGCCCCGGCGGATCAGCGCCACGCCCCTGCCTGCCCCCCCGGATCCGCCGCTCCCCCTGCTGTCGCATGTCGATCTCCAGACCCTCGCGATGACCGGCGAGGTGCTGGGCGCCGACATCGACGTTCCGTTCTACGTAGAGGAGCCGCGTGATGCACCCGATGACGCCCGGGTGTCGATCGGGGCGCGGGCTCACCTCGACCTTGGACCGATGATCGTGCGGCAGGCGTTGCTGGTGGCGCCGCCCCGCGCACACGAGCTCGCATCGATGCGACTGGGCACGGCGTTCAAAGAGGTGCTGGTGGCGAGCCCCGGCAGTTGGGTTGTGCGCACCAGCGACGGCGTACGCACGACCGAGCCGATCGAGGATCCCGAGGACGCCCAGCCGGGGGACGTGATCGTGGTTCCCGCCGGCAGTGAGATCTGCACGCGGGGAGTCATCGGACTCGTGGGTAAGCACAAGGGCGACCCGATTGACGACGTGATCGACGCTCGGCGCGACGGCGCCCCCGACGCCATGGTCCGTCTGGCTGCCGACGAGGTCGGCGAAATCCTCGCCGATGACCCGGTCTTGGCCGGACGCGCCGCACGGCGCGCTCTGGCCGCGGTCGTAGCGACCGCGGGCAATCACGACCTCGCTGCTCGGCTGCGCACGCATCGCTACCTCAGCGATCTCGAAGTCACGTGGTGCCATGATCCAGAGTCCGCGGACGGCGACGGATTGCTGGTTGTGCTGGCGACGGAGCATGATGGGCGCTTGCCGATTGCGGCCGTGAGCAGTACGGCGCTCGTGACCGTCGACGCGCACTCGCTGGCCGTGGAGGCCCGCATGGCAGCGATCCTCGAGGCACTGGACGCCGCAGACCTGCGGGTCTGCGGCGAACAGCTCCTTGCCGCTGCGCTGACCCACGACGAGGGCAAGCGCCACCCGCGGTTCCAGCGGCGCATGGGGGCGCTGCCTGACGAGCCGCCACTGGCAAAGCCTCGTCCAGGTCACGTAGCCGACCGGGGCGACGGGTGGCGCCACGAGCAGCTCAGCGCTGCTGTCGCCGCCGCGCAGTGCCACGCCGATCCGCTTGTCGTCTCGGTGGTCGCCGCGCACCACGGTCACGGGCGAACGCTGTTCAACCGCGACGAGCGGGAAGTGCTCGATGATTGGTCCGGATGCGAGGACGCGGTCGTGCTCGAGCTTCAGCGGCTGTTCGGCGCCTACGGTCGTTACGAGCTGGAGCGCTCACGCCTGCAGCGCGAGCTTGGCGTTCACCGGCTGGCATTCCTCGAGGCCCTGCTGCGATGCGCCGACATTCAGGTCTCGCGCGAGGGAGGTTGACATGCGTCGCATCGTGTTTCCACTCAGCGGCGAGCTGCTCGTCTCGCAGCTCGCGGCGTACGGCCTGCTCGTGGCGCTCGACGCGGCTGGCATCGATGCGTTCCTCTCCCACGACTCCGTCTCGCAGTCGTTCGAGCCGATCGTGGAGTTCGTCGCCGATCTGGATGGCGCCGCGCGCGCGGTTCGCGCGTCCGCGCTCGAAGCCGAGCAGGCGGTCGAGGCCGACATCGAACCCGGCAAGACCGGTATCGACAGACGACCGGTGATATGGGCGCGCGCAAGCTTCGCCAAGGACGCATCCCGACCCGCGAGGGTCCTGCGCATGCGAGCGCAGATTCTCGCGACCGCCGAGAGCGCGCACGCGCGCGCGACCGAGGGGCTACTCTCTGGCTTGGGTGCCCCTGCGGCATGGGGGGAACCGGAGGAGCCGAAGCCCGCTCAGGGCGCGACGGCGCTCGACGGTGTGCTGGGAAACAACACAT
Organism: Solirubrobacterales bacterium; assembly: GCA_003244035.1. GTDB lineage: Bacteria > Actinomycetota > Thermoleophilia > Solirubrobacterales > Solirubrobacteraceae > Palsa-465. The sequence continues at coordinate 15,146 of QHBV01000196.1, forward strand.
CCGATCTCGTCCGCGGCGTTCTGCGACCGGCCCGCGCCTTGGCCGCTAACCTCGATGAGCAGGCGCTCGATCGTCTCTGGCATCGCGGTTCGGTCGACGGTCAGCTCGACAAGACCGGTTGGGCGCCGCCGGGGACCGCCGTTGACTTCCTGCACCAGTGGCTCGCGGCCCTCGGGCTCGCGTTGCTGCCGGTCGTCCACCGCCCGTTCGGTCCCTCCGCGACGCCGGCATGCTGGACCGGCGCCTCGCCACGCCGGCACGGCATCACGTTGCCCCTGCTCGCTCGACCGACGACGATCGCACGGCTGCGTGCGGTGCTCGCGCTCGGAGCGCTTGCATCCCTCGCCGATCACGGTCCGAGCGCGCCCCGGGAACCCGTCACCGTCGACCAGCTGAGGAGCCTCGGCCTCGAAGAGGTCGTTAGCTTTGAGCGACTCTACAAGCGTGGATCGGGTGCCAGCGTCGCCTTCACCTACCGCCGAGGCGCTCGCGTCTCTCTTCTCCGATGAATGACTCCGATCTCACCATCGGTCTCGTGGCGCACCACGTTTTCTGTCCGCGCAGGGCCTGGCTCGAGCTGCACGGCGAACGCACCGACACGGCGCAGATGGCGGTCGGCGTCCAGGATCATGTGACTGTCGATGACCATTCGACCTCCCGCTCCGTGAGACGCCGGTCCGTCGATGTCGCTTCGGCGACCCTCGGTGTTCGTGGGCGCTGCGACTCGGTGGAGATCGCACGAGACGGGAGCGTGGTGATCGTCGAGCACAAGGCGACGCCGGTGCGGCGCCGCGCCGAGGTCACCGAGCCTCAGGCGGTGCAGCTCGCCCTTCAGGCGCTTTGCCTGCGGGAGGCCGGCTACGACGTCCGTGGGGCCGCGGTCTGGTTCAGCACCACCCGCCTGCGCGTGGACGTCGAGCTGACCGATGCGCTCCTGAGTCGTGCCGTCGATGCCGTTGCGCAGACACGGCGTGACCTCGCCGCCAGCACGTCGCCGCCTCCGCTCGAGGAGGACGATCGCTGTCGCCTCTGCAGTCACGTGTCGGTGTGCCTGCCCGACGAGCATCGAGGGCGCGTTCCGGCTCGGCGGATCGGTGTGGGCGACCCGCTCGGGCGGGTCCTGCACCTCGCGAGCCCAGGAAGCCGCGCCAGCCTGCGAAGAGGGCAGATCGAGGTGACGGTGAGAGACGAACCATCGGTGAAGGTGCCCATGGGGCAGGTCGCTGGGCTTGTGGTGCACGGAAACGCAGACGTATCGTCGGCTCTGCTTCGTGAGATGCTCGCGCGCGGCTTTCCGATCGTGTGGTGCTCGTGGTCCGGTCGCGTCGTGGGTTGGGCCTGCCCAGCCGATGGGCCCAACGGCGATGCGCGTGGGCCTCAACACCGCCTGGATCCCGCTACCGCCCTGGCGGTGGCACGCGCCGTCGTTGGTGGGAAAGTTCGCAACCAGCGCCACATGCTGCGCCGGTACTCGCTCCGTGGGCGAGATGCCTTGCTCGCGCTCGCCGTGCGCACAGCGCGAGCGCGCTCGACGGCCGAGCTCTTTGGAGTCGAGGGTCTTGCCGCCGCTACCTACTTCGGTGCCATCGGTGGCGCGCTGCGCCCCGCTTGGGCGGAGTTCTCGCAGCGGACCCCGCGCCCCGCGCGGGACGCCGTGAACGCAGCGCTCAATGTGGTCTACGGCCTGCTGCTTGCCGACGTGGTCCGTGCGGTGGTTGCCTGCGGCCTCGACCCGTCTGGGGGGGTGCTCCACAGCGCCGGGCGCAACAAGCCGGCGCTGGCGCTCGATCTCATGGAGGAGATGCGCCCTCTGATCGCGGATTCGGCTGCTCTGTGGGCAATCAACAACGGAGAGTTGCGCGCTGCGCACTTCAGAACCGAGCTCGGGACGGTTCGCTTG
>QHBV01000197.1 GCA_003244035.1 Solirubrobacterales bacterium
CCACGAGATCGAGCTCGAGGTCGACGCGATTCTGCTCCAGCTTGGCTTCAAGACCGCCCTCGGGCCGCTCAAGGACTGGGGCTTTGAGATCGTCAAGGGGGCGCTCGTGGTCGACCAGGTGATGAAGACCTCGCTCGAGCGAGTGTGGGCGTGCGGCGACATCACCACCTTCGAGGGCAAGCTCAAGCTGATCGCGACCGGGTTCGCCGAGTCGGCGATCGCGGTTGCTCAGGCCGTGCACGAGCTCCGGCCCGAGGTCAAGCTCCAGCCCAAGTACTCGACCAACACCGGCGTTCCCGGAGCGGTCGCGGGGCAGCCCTGAGCACCGCGCGGCCCGCGCCCCCGGAAGCCGCGGCGGTCGAGCACCTGCGCCGAGCCGATCCCGTGCTGCGGGCGGTGATCGAAGAGCTCGGGGACGAGGGGCTCAGCGATTCGCGCGCGGGCCGCCCGGCCGATCACTACGGAGCGCTCGTGCGCTCGATCGTCGGCCAGCAGCTCTCGACCAGGGCCGCGGCCGCGATCTACACTCGCCTGACCGACCGCTATGGGGGACGCACGCCGACGCCGGCGGAGGTGCTCGCGGATGACCCCGAGGCGTTGCGCGCGGCCGCCGGGCTCAGCCGCGCGAAGGTCGGCTTCCTGCGCTCCCTCGCCGAGCACGTGCAGGACGGCTCGCTGGAGCTCGAGCGCCTCGAGGACCTCGAGGACGAGGACGTGGTCGCGGAGCTGATCGCGGTCAAGGGGCTCGGGGTGTGGACCGCGCACATGTTCCTGATGTTCCACCTGCGCCGGCCCGACGTCCTCGCCGTCGGGGACCTCGGGATTCGCCGCGCGGTGATGCTGCGCTACGGGCTCCCCGAGCTGCCGGCGCCGGCGCAGCTGCAGCAGATCGGCGCGCCGTGGCGCCCGTACCGGACGCTCGCGTGCATGTACCTGTGGCGCTCGCTCGACGCCACGCCGGCTGACTAGTGGCCGGATCGCAGGTTGCACGGCGGTAGCATCGCCGGCGTGCTCGGAGCGCGATCGACCGCCGGCAGATGATGGGGCGTGCCGCGCTCCTGATCGTCGCGCTCGCACTCGGGGGATGCGGCGGAGCGACGACCAGAGCGCCCAGCAGCGCGCCGGCCGGCGCGCTCCCGAGCGCCCACCCGCAGGCGATCGAGCCGACCGCCGGCCAGCAGGCGGGGACGGGCGTGCCGACGCCAGGCGCTCCAGTCGGTGACGTGAACGCCCACGCACCACCGCTCACCCAGGTCAGGTCCGAGCTCCGCCTGGAGCTGGTCGCCGCCCGCGTGTCCAGCGCGAGGTACATCGACCCGCTGCAGTACGTCAGGACCTGGGAGCGCACCGACCAGGGCGTGGACGCGAGCATGCCGGTCGGGGCGCCGATCCTTGCGCCCTGCCAGATCAAGGTCCTGGCCGTCATCCCCGATTGGTACGCCGGACAGCCGCTGGTGTACTTCGAGCTGCTGGCGGGCCCGGACGCGGGCAAGGTGCAGTACGTCGCGGAGCAGATCACCGAGATCGCGCGGCCCGGCAGCATCCTGGCTCAGGGACAGGCGATCGCCCATTTCGCCCCCTCCGGAACCGGGATCGAGTATGGCTGGTCGACCACCAACGGGGTGACGCTAGCGGTAGCCACGACGGGCTACGAGGAGGGTCAGGTCACCCCGGCGGGTCAGTCGATTCGCGCGTGGCTGAACGCTCTCGGCGCGAACGCCGGGAACAGCTGACTAGACCGCCGATACCTCTTCCTCTTCCGCCACGCGGAAGGAGGAGCCGCAGCCGCAGGCCGCGACCACGTTCGGGTTCTCGACCTTGAAGCCGGCGCCCTGGAGGCTGTCGACGAAGTCGATCACCGAGCCCTTGACGTATGGGAGGCTCGGGCGGTCCACCAGCAGGCGGATGCCCTTGTCCTCGAAGACGGTGTCCTCGTCGTGCTGCTCGTCGAAGGCGAGCGCGTACTGAAAGCCCGAGCAGCCCCCGCCTCGCACGCCGACCCGCAGTCCTGCTGTGTCGGCCGCCGTCGCTTGGGTCGCGAGGAACTCGCGAACCTTCTCGGCGCCCTTGTCTGTGAGAGAGATCATCGCTTCACGGAGTATAGCCATGCGCGCGGCTCGCTACGCTAGAGCTGTGCCGGCCACTCCCGAGGAACTGAAGACCCGGATCGAAGCCGGGATCCCCGGCGCCCGCGCCGAGGTCACCGGCGACGGCCACCACTTCAACGCGGTCGTCCGCGCCACGGCGTTCGCCGGGTTGACCCGGATCGCCCAGCACCGGCTCGTATATGAGGTCTTCGGCACCGAGGTCGGCGACCGCATCCACGCCCTCTCCATCCAGACGACGACGGGAGCTCCATGAGCGACGAAACCGCCAACCCAATCAGCGACGCCCCCGCCAATCCGATGCGCGAGGCGATCCAGAGTGCGATCTCCGAGAACCAGGTGATCCTGTTCATGAAGGGCAACCCGGAGCAGCCCGCCTGCGGCTTCTCCGCCCGCACGGTCGCGATCCTGCAATCGCTCCGCCAATCGTTCGCGGCTGTCGACGTGCTGCCCGACCCACGCATCCGCCAGGAGCTCTCGACGCTGTCCAACTGGCCGACCATCCCGCAGCTGTTCGTCGGAGGAGAATTTGTCGGCGGCTGCGACATCGTCAGCGAGATGTACGAATCCGGAGAGCTGGCGCAGACGCTGGGATTGGACGCCGCCGCGCAGCCCCCCGCCCCCGAGCCTGAGCCGCCCACTCCCCAGGCCCCACCGCTTTCGATCGAGAACCGCCTGTAGGGGTGCAAGGGGCCCCGGCTGCGGCTCACGCCCGCTCGCGCCTGAACGCGAGGTGCTCGACGATCCGGCGTGAATCGCAGATCGCCTGACCCTCGATCACCAGCACGGGCACCCGGGGCTGATCGGTCAGCGCCTCCACCTCTGCCCGGCGCGAGCGCCACTGGGAGACCACCACCTGCTGGTGCTCGATCCCCGCGTGCGCCAGCGCCCGCTCGACCTTTCCGCACGGGCACAGCCAGTTGGTCGGGGTGCTGCAGCGATACAGCGTCGCCATCCTGGCCGCAAACGATAGGGTGCGGCGATCATGGCCGTCGCGATCGTGTCGGACACGTGCCACTACCTTCCGCGCGAGCTGCTCGCCGGGCACGACATCCACCAGGTCAGCCTGTACGTCCACTGGCCCGATCAAACGCAGCGCGAGAGCGAGATCACCGATTACGACGCCTACTACGAGCGCCTGCGCGTCGCGCCGGAGCTGCCGACGACCTCACAGCCCTCGATCGGCGACTTCCTGGCCGTGTACGAACCGTTGCTGCAGGCGGGCAACGAGATCGTCTCGATCCACCTTGCGGGAGGCATGTCCGGGACGGTCCGAGCCGCCGAGCAGGCCCGGGAGCAGCTCGGCGCGAGCGCGGAGCGCGTGCACGTGATCGACTCCGCGACGGCGTGCGGGGGCGAGGGCCTGGTCGTGCTGGCCGCGGCCGCCGCCGTGCGCGACGGCGGCGACGTGGACGCCGTTCTCGAGCGCGCGTTCCGGGCACGGGCGCAATTGACGCTGTGGTTTGCGCTCGACACGCTCGAGTACCTGCGTCGCGGCGGGCGCGTCGGTGGCGCCCAGGCATGGCTCGGCGCCGCGCTGAAGATCAAGCCGATCCTCTCGGTCGAGTCGGAGATCACTCCGATCGAGCGCGTGCGGACCTCCGGGCGCGCGTTCGAACGGTTGGTCGACCTGCTTCGCAGCCGCAAACAGGACGGCGCGGATGCGTGGATGGTCCAGCACATCCAGGCACCGGAGCAGGCCGAGAAGCTCGCGGCGCGCGGCACCGAGATCTTCGGCTGCGAGCCCCTGGTCGTGGCGGAGATCGGACCCGTGATCGGCACGCACGTCGGGCCCGGCCTGCTCGGCACCGGGGGGATTCCCAGCTCGCTGCTCTAGCTCGCGGGAGCTCAGCGCCGGCGCCGGCCGCCGCCGGTCAGCGCCCCGAGCGCCGCGAAGCCGCCACCGAGCACGAAGCCGGCGAGGGCCGCGCCGATCACCGCCTGGCGTTGATGGGCTCGGAGCTGGGCGCGCCAATCGGCGATCTGGATCGCTTCGGCGCGCAGCTTCTCGAGCGAGCTTCCGAGCTCCTTGCGGTTGTGCTCGATCGAAGCGCGGATCTCCTCGGGGGTGCGCCCCGCCATCAGCGCTCCTTGGCGACGGTCTCGCGGATCTTCCTGGCCTCATCGATCGCCATCTGTGGGCGCGGCGCACCCACCTTCAGCTTGCGCCAGGCGAATCCACCCGCGCCGGCCGTCAGCGCCACCAGCAGCACGAGCACGACGGCAAAGCCCAACCACACGCTCCCGAACAGGGAGTTGAGCCCCCACGCCAGGGTCAGCAGCGCGAAGACGATCGCAAACACGCCGAACACGGCGCCAACCGCGACGGCTGCCGCTCCCCGCGCCAGGCTCGAGACCTTCTCCGTCATCTCGGCCTTGGCGAGCTCGATCTCCTCGCGGACGAGCAGCGTCACCCGCTCGGAGACCTCGGTCACCGTCTTGGCGAGGTTCTCCGAGTCAGCGGGCAAGGAGCTTGAGGATCAGGGCGAGCAGGAGTCCGCCCGCGAACGCCGCCGCGACCGCGACCTCGGGACGGTTGGGATCGGTGACCGCCGCGGTGGCACTCGCGAGCTGCTCCCGCGGAAGCGCGGCTTCGATCTGCTCACGTGGGATCGCGGCCACGATCCGCTCCAGCGGGACCGCGGCCTTGATCCGCTCCAGCGACGAGGGCTCCGGCGGAGCGGCAGGCGCCATCGGCGGTGGCGGCGCCACCAGCGCAGCCGACGGCGCGACGGGCGCAGGCGGGTGCTCTGGGGCCGCCTGCGGCGGTGCCACGGGCGTCGGAGCCGGCGTCACGGGCGCAGGGGCCAAGGGCGGCGGCAAGTCGGGCTCGGCGTCGCTGTTCGGTGTCTGAGGCTCGCTCACTCCGGCGGCGCTTCGCCGAAGACGCGCTTCCAGATCAAGCCGGACACCTGGGGCACGGCGATGCTCGCGAGCGCACCCACGCCGGCGAGCAGTCCGGACCACAGCAGTCGCTTGACCAACGGGCTGTTCGTCATGCTTTTCATACGTGGGATTCAATCAGAGATGGCGGCAACCACGCCGCCCGATCGCTCGAGCCCGCGACAGATCGTCTCGACGATCAGCGTCTTGGCTCGCTCGAGCTCCTCATCGCCAACCGGAACGCGCTCGAAGATCCAGGCGGTCAGCACCTGCTCGATCGAGCCGTAGAACGCGAGCGCGGCGAACTCGGGGGTGATCTCGGACCGGAACAGGCCGTCGGCCTGGGCGCGGGCGACGATCTTTGCGATCTGCGCGTAAGCGTCGCGGATCTTGGCCAGATGGGTGCGGCCGAAGGTGTTGACCGCACGGGTCACCTCGACGATGATCACCTTCATCAGCTCGGGGTCGTGCCGGTAGGACTCGATGATGAAGGACGCGATCGCGTGCAGCTTCTCGCGCGGCAGGCGCTTGGAGGCATCGGCCTCGGCGATCGCCGCGAGCATCACGTCCCAACGCTCGAGGAACAGCGTGTCGAGGATCTCCTCCTTGG
>QHBV01000198.1 GCA_003244035.1 Solirubrobacterales bacterium
CGTGTCGAGGATCTCCTCCTTGGCGGAGAAGTAATGGTAGACGAGCCCGTACGCGACACCTGCCTCGTCGGCGATGTCGGCGACGCGGCAGGTGTGAAACCCCTGACGAGCGAACACTCGCACGGCGGCATCGAGGATCACCCGCCGCTTGTCGGTCGCGGCGGTCGGGGGCGATGCCATCAGCGGCCGCACCCGTAAACGTCGGGGCGTCGGTGCGCGAGCGCCGGCAGCCGTCGCCTGACACCGATCAGGCTGTCGAGGTCGATCCTCGCCACGATCACGGCCTCGGCGTCGGCGGCGCCGGCGAGCACGAGCCCCCACGGGTCGATGATCAGAGACCTTCCCCCGGAGCGGTGCCCCGGGGGGTGTGCCCCGATCTGATTGGGGGCGATCACGAAGCACTGGTTCTCGATCGCGCGGGCTCGCAACAGCACTTCCCAGTGGTCGCGGGTGGTGGCGAGCGTGAACGCGCTGGGCACGACGATCACCTCGGCCCCGCGGAGCGCCAGGAGCCGGTACAGCTCGGGAAAGCGGACGTCGTAGCAGATGCTCATCCCGAGCCCGATGCCGCCCGCGAGCTCCGAGACGATCACCTCGTCGCCTGGCCGGGCGTGGGCGGACTCGGCGTAGAGGACGCCGTCCACCTCCACGTCGAACATGTGGAGCTTGCGGTACACGGCGCGCAGCTCACCGTCGGGGCCGACGTGCAAGCTGGTGTTCGCGCACTTCTCGCTATCGGCGAGGCTCTCGACGATCGAGCCGGCGACCAGGTCGATGCCGAGCTCGCGGGTGATCGAGCGCGCCCAGCCGACGCACCTGCCCTCCAGCGGCTCCGCCGCGGCGGCCATCTGCTCATCGGTCCCGAGCACGCTCCACTTCTCCGGCAGCACGACGAGCTCGGCCCCCCGTGCCGCCGCTTCGCGCACGAGCCGGTCGGCGGTGGCCAGGTTACGGTCGGTGTCCTCGGTCGAGTTGAGCTGGACGGCGCCGGCAAGCACTCAGGGCCCTCGGGTGGGCGGTCGATTGACCGGTCAGTCGAGGATAGCGCCCGCCGCTCGCGCCGGCGCGAGCTCACGCCTCAGACGATCATCGGCTCGACAGTGTGCGGGCCGCGGCCTGGCGAGGGGTCAGATCGCCGCTGGAGACCTTGAAGGCGATCGTGTCGATGTAGCCGCCACCGTCGCGAGTGCGCGCGGCCGCTTGGCGAGGGGTGACCCCGAGCTCGCTCAACGCGCGCGCCGCGCCGGGGTCGAAGCACCGCGCCTCGAGCCACTTCGCCGTCAGCTCATCGCTGAAGCCGGCCTCGGTCCATGCTTGCGCGACCGCCGCAGCGCCCTCGCCCCGGTCCGCCAGCTCCCCGTATCGCCTGATCGTCTCGGCGCTCGTACTGGCCGGCGGTTCGTAGATCTTCACGATGCTGCTCTCCCTCTGCCTGCAAGCGTTATATCAGCCGCGCCCGGTGGCCGGCGGCCCATCCGCCGGGCCGGCGACGGCGCCCGACTCGTGCAGCGCGCCGATCTCCCGTGGGCCGAAGCCGGCCCGCGCGAGAACCTCGTCGGTGTCAGCCCCGAGGGCCGGGGCCGGCGCGCGGCCCGGATCCCCGGGAGTACGACTGAGCTTGATCGGCAATCCCAGCTGCCTGACCGGGCGCTCGACGCCCGGCTGCACCAGCTCGACCACCATCTCCCGCGCGGCGACGAGCTCGGACGCGAGCACCTCGTCGAGATCGAGCACGGGCTCCAGGCAGCAGTCGTGCTCGGAGGCGAACTCCCGCCACTGCTGGCGGGTGCGCCGCGCGAGCACCTCCTCCACCGCCCGGTGCGCCGGCGAGGAGGGCGGGTCAAAGGCGTGGTCGAGCAGATCCTCGCGCTCCACGCCGCGGCAGAACGCGCTCCAGAACTTAGGCTCGAGTGCCCCGAGCGTGACATACCCATCGATGCACCTATACGGTCGGTAGCACGTCAGCCCGCCGGCGAGCGGCAGCTGCCCGCGGCGGCGGACCCCGACGCCGGCGAGCACCTCGGCTGCCACCAGCGCGAGCCACGACAGCGCGCCGTCGAACATCGAGCAGTCGACGAGCTGGCCCTCGCCCGAGCGCTCGCGCTCGCGCAGTGCGATCAGGATCCCGATCGCTCCCATCAGCGCGCCGCCGCCGATGTCGGCGATCTGGCCCGCGGACTGGACCGGCGGCCCATCGGCCTCGCCGGTGAGCCCGAGCAGGCCTCCCAGCCCGAGGTAGTTGATGTCGTGCCCAGAGCGATCGCGGGCGGGCCCGGATTGCCCGTAGCCGGTGATCGCGCAATAGACGATGGCGGGGTTGCGCTCGCGCAGGCGCTCGTAGCCGACGCCGAGGCGGTGCAGCACGCCCGGGCGAAACGACTCCAGCAGAACGTCCGCGCGCTCAACCAGGCGCAGCAGCACCTCCCTGCCGGGCTCGGTCTTCAGGTCCAGCCGGATCGAGCGCTTGCCGCGGTTCAGCGACAAAAAGAGCGCGCTCCGCGCGCTCCCATCCCCCTCCCCCTCGTAGTGGGGCGGGGACCAGCGGATGTAGTCGCCCATCCCCGTGTCCTCGACCTTCACCACCTCGGCGCCGAAGTCCGCCAGCAGCAGCGAGCAGAAGCCGCCGGGGAGCAGTCGGCTCAGGTCCAGGACGGTCAGGCCCTCGAGCGGAAGCGGGGTCACTGACCCTTCCACTTCGGCTCGCGCTTCTCGAAGAACGCGCCCACGCCCTCGCGGATGTCCTCGGTCGACAGCGCGACGGTCAACTGCGAGCGCAGGTACTCGAGCGCGTCGGCGAGCGCCATGTCCTGCTGGTGGAAGATCGCGTCCTTGCCGAGCTTCATCAGCACCGGGGACTTGCTCGCCAGCTTCTCGGCCCATCCGCGGACGGCGCCGTCGAACTCCTCGCTCGGCACCACCCGGTTGACGATGCCGATCCGCTCCGCCTCCTGGGCGGAGATCTGCTCTCCCAGCAGCAGCAGCTCGCTGCACTTCTTGCGCGGGATGTTCCTGTAACCCAGCGCCATCACCATGAACGGGAACACTCCCACGTCGATCTCGGGCGTGCCGAACCGCACGCCCTCGCGCGCGATCACGAGGTCGCACGCGAGGGCGATTGCGAGCGCCCCCGCGAGCACGTGCCCGTTGGCGGCGCAGATCGTCGGCTTGCCGAGCTCACCCAGCAGGCGAAACAGCCGCGGGAAGCGCTCCGTCGCGGAGTGCTTGTGGACGAGTGGCGCCTGCGCCGCGAACGCGGCGAGATTCCCCCCGCTGGAGAAGACCTGCTCGTGGGTCGAGGTCAGCACGACACAGCGCACCCCGGCGTCGTCGCGGGCGGCCTCGAGCGCCGACGTCAACTCGTCCAGCAGCTCATCGGAGAGGGCGTTGCGGGTCTCGGGCTGGTCCAGCGCGACCGTCGCGACGCCGGCGAGGGAGAGGTCATATCGGAGGGTGGCGTAGGGCACGGCGAGCGAGCGTCACCATAGCTCGCAGGCGCCTGGCGAGTTTACTTTCCACCGGCCGTTCGCTAGCGTCGCGCCATGGCCAGCGCAGACGTCCTCAAGCCGGACTTCACGGCCCAGCGGGGGCATTTCATCTTCACCGACGAGCACGAGCAGCTGCGCGAGTCGATCCGCCGGTTCGTCACCAGAGAGCTCCAGCCCCACGCCGAGGAGTGGGAGGAGAAGACCTTCCCCGACTGGGTGTTCACGCGGATGGGCGAGCTCGGCTTCCTCGGCCTCGACAAGCCCGAGCGCTACGGCGGGCAGGGCGGGGACTACTACACCAGCCTGGTGCTCGCCGAGGAGCTCGCGCACTCCGACTCCGGCGGCTTGGGGATGGGGGTGGCGGTCCACACCGACATGGCGATGCCCCCGATCCTCGCGTTCGGCACCGAAGCCCAGAAGCGCGAGTGGGTGGTGCCGGCGATCGCGGGCCGCAAGATCCTCTGCATCGGGATCACCGAGCCCGATGCCGGCTCGGACGTCGCCGGGATCAAGACTCGAGCCATCCAGACCGACTCAGGCGAGGAGTACGTGATCAACGGCTCCAAGACGTACATCACCAACGGCCACCGCGCCCACGCGATCGTCCTCCTTACCAAGACCGACCCGGATGCAGGCCGGGAACACGCGGGCGAAGCTCGGGGATCGGGCTTCACGCTGTTCCTGGTTCCGATGGACGCCCCCGGCGTGATCCGCGAGAAGCGCCTGCAGAAGCTCGGCATGCACGCCTCCGACACCGCGCTGCTCGCCTTCCAGGACGTCCGCGTGCCGGCCTCGGCGGTGCTCGGTCAGCTCGGCAAGGGCTTCTACCACATCATGTGGGAGCTGCAGGGCGAGCGGCTGATCGGCGCGGCGGGCGCCGTCGCCGGGGCCCAGCGCGTGTTCGACCGCACGCTTGCCTACGCCAAGGAGCGCACGGCGTTCGGGCGCCCGATCGGCCACTTCCAGGTGACCCGTCACAAGTTCGCGGAGATGGCGACCAAGATCGAGACCGCGCGGCAGATGGTGTACACGACCGCGTGGCACTTTCACAACGGCCAGTACCCGGTGCGGGAGATCACGATCGCCAAGCTGTACGCGGCGCGGATCGGGGTCGAGGTCGCCGACGAGTGCATCCAGATCCACGGCGGCGCCGGCTACATGAAGGAGTACGGGATCGAGCGCTGCTGGCGCGACCTGCGACTGAACCGGATCGGCGCCGGGACGGACGAGATCATGCTCGACCTGATCGGGCGCTCGTACGGGCTGTGAAGCCGGCGCCGGCCCGCAGGCCGGCGCCGGTCAGGCAGGCCTCGGCGCCCCCCCCGTTAGCCCGGAACGTGCAGTAAGC
>QHBV01000199.1:0-280 GCA_003244035.1 Solirubrobacterales bacterium
CCCTTGACGTTGAACGAGAACCGGCCGGGCTTGTAGCCGCGCGCGCGAGCCTCCTGGGTCTTGGAGAACAGCTCGCGGATCTGGTCGAACAGGCCGATGTACGTGGCCGGGTTCGAGCGGGGCGTGCGACCGATCGGCGACTGGTCGACCGAGACGATCTTGTCCAGCTGGTCGAGGCCCGTGATGCGCCGGTGCGCGCCGGCGCGACCACGCGCTCCACGGCCGGCGCCGGCGGCACGGCGAAGCCGATTGGCGAGGGCCCGGTGGAGCACCTCGTTGA
>QHBV01000199.1:299-4259 GCA_003244035.1 Solirubrobacterales bacterium
CAGCGTGGACTTGCCCGACCCCGACACTCCCGTCACGCAGCACAGGACGCCCAGCGGGACCTTGACGTCGATCCCCCGCAGGTTGTGTTGCGAGGCCCCCTCGATCCCGACATAGCCGGAGGGTCTGCGCCGCCGGCGCGGGGTCTCGATCACCCGCGTGCCGGCGAGGAACTGGCCCGTCAGGGAGTCCGCGATCTGCTCGACCTCGCCGGCGGTTCCCTGCGCGACGACGTGGCCGCCGTGCTCCCCGGCCGCCGGGCCCATGTCGATCAGGTGGTCCGCGGCTCGCATCGTGCCCTCGTCGTGCTCGACCACGAGCACCGTGTTACCGAGGTCGCGCAGGCGCTCGAGCGTCGCGATCAGCCGCTCGTTGTCGCGCTGGTGCAGGCCGATCGAGGGCTCGTCGAGGATGTACAGCACCCCGACGAGCGACGAGCCGATCTGCGTGGCCAGGCGAATCCGCTGGGCCTCACCACCCGACAGCGTCGCCGCCGCCCGGGAGATCGAGAGGTAGCCGACGCCGACGTTGTCCAGGAATTGGAGTCGCTCCTCGATCTCCCTGAGCACCAGCCGCGCGATCCGCCGCTCGTGCTCGGTGAGCTCGAGGGCGTGCACCCACTGCAACGCGCGAGCGGCCGGCAGCGAGGTCAGCTCGGGGATGCTGGTCCCGGCGACGAGCACCGCCCGCGACTCCGGACGCAGCCGCGCTCCCTCGCACTCCGGGCACGGCCGCAGCGTCATGTACTCCTCGATCTTCTCGCGCGTGAGCTCGGAATCGGTCTCGCGGTAACGGCGCTCGAGATTGGGCACGATCCCCTCGAACCGTGTCGCGTACGAGCGGCGGCGCCCGAACCGGTTGCGGTAAGAGACCTGCACGCGGTCGCCATTGGTCCCGTACAGGAAGAAGTCGCGAGACTCCGCGGGCAGCTCCTGCCAGGGCGTCTCCAGATTGACGTCGTAGCGCTCGGCGATCGCTTGGGCGAGCTGGTCATAGTAGTCCGAGGCGCTCACGGCCCATGGCGCAATCGCCCCCTCCCCCAGCGACAGCGCGGGGTCGGGCACGACCAGCTCGGGGTCGATCTCCATCTGAGAGCCGAGCCCGGTGCAGCGCGGGCACGCGCCGTGGGGAGAGTTGAAGGAGAAGATCCTGGGCTCGAGCTCGGCCAGGCCGGGCCCGTGAATCGGGCATGCGAACCGCTCGGAGTAAGTCTGGATCTTGGGCGGGCCAGCATCCACCAGCTCGATCTCGACCAGCCCGTCGGCGAGCGCAACCCCCGTCTCGACCGAGTCGGCCAGGCGCTTGCGGAGCTCTCCCTTCATCACCAGCCGGTCGACGACCACCGCGATGTCGTGCTTGTACCGCTTGTCGAGCACGATCTCCTCGTCGAGCCGGCGCAGTTCGCCGTCGACCTTGATCCGGCCGAACCCCTCCGCTCGCAGCTCCTGCAGCTGCTTGCCGTACTCCCCCTTGCGCCCCCGCACGATCGGCGCCAGCACCATGAAGCGCGTGCCCGCGGGCAGCTCCATCACCTGGTCGACGATCTGCTCGGCCGACTGGCCGCTGATCGGGCGCCCGCACACGTGGCAGTGGGGATGCCCGATCCGCGCCCACAGCAGGCGCAGGTAATCGTAGATCTCGGTGATCGTGCCCACGGTCGAGCGCGGGTTGCGCGAGGTGGTCTTCTGATCGATCGAGATCGCGGGCGAGAGGCCCTCGATCGAGTCGACGTCGGGCTTGTCCATCTGTCCCAGGAACTGCCGCGCGTACGCGGAGAGGGACTCGACATAGCGCCGCTGCCCCTCCGCGTAGATCGTGTCGAACGCGAGCGAGGACTTGCCCGAGCCCGAGAGACCAGTGATCACGGTCAGCGACCCGCGCGGAATCGCGACCGTTATGTCCTTGAGGTTGTGCTCCCGGGCTCCCGAGACGATCAGCTGGTCCACCGGGACCAGTTTAGTGAGGCGAACGGACGTTCCCACCCGTCGGCGGGCCGAGCTTACCCTTCGACGCTGGCGTACACCTCATCCAGCAGCCCACCGCGGTCGTCCAACCGGAAGTTCTCGGCCAGGTAGCGATCGGTCTCATCGCGAGCGGTGCCGTTGAGTGCCATGTTCAGCGCGATCAGGCGGGCACTCTCGGTGTCATCCGTGCCTCGCGGAGCTTCCTCGGCGAGAGGTGCGTCAGCAAGCGGGTCGGGCTCGTCCACCAGGGTGTCGTATCCCTCGGTGGCCTGCACGTCCGCATCCGCCTGCTCCTCGAACAGATCGCGCTCGTGGGGCTCCTCGACCACGGAAAGGGGGGCTGCCGAGAACTCAGACTCGAACCGTGGGCGGGGCGCGACAGCCTCGCTGACCTCAGTCAGGTTTCCCTCGAGCAGCTGGAGGTCGGCGTTGAGGCGGTGCGAGCCGGTCCGCAGCGATTCGACCAGAGCGCCCAGCTCGCTCTCCATCGAGTCCAGCCGCTGCAGCATCACCGTGGTCGACTCGGAGACCTTGGCGACGTACTCGCGCGCTTGTCCAGCGGCCTGCTCGCGCTTGCTCTCGGCCTCGCCGGTGGCTTCGGCGCGGATCTCACGCGCCTCCTCCTCCGCCTGGCGCTGGAGCTCGGCCGCGCTGGTCTCGGCCGCTTCAACGATCGCGCGCACCTGCTCGCTGGCCGTAGACGCAAGCGTTTCGGTGCGACGGCGCGCGGAGCGCTTGAGCTCCTCCACCTCGTCCGCGAGCGTGCTCAGATGGGTGTCGACGGCGTCGGGGTCATACCCACGCCGACCAATGGGAAAGTCCTTCTTCTCGATGCTCTGTCGTTCCAGCGCCACGCGCACTACCTCCGTTATCGAGTCTCAGGGCAAGCCGGCCCAGCGTATCGGACCCGTTGCGGCGGCAGGTACGCGGCCCGTGAGCCTAGGCCGCTTGGGCAAAATCATCCAGCCGCGACCGCTTGGTCGAGCTCACGCTTGAGGTCGCGAATCTCGTCGCGCAGCTTGGCTGCGTACTCAAAGCGCAGGTCCTCTGCCGCCGCCAGCATCTCCTCCTCGAGCTCGACGATCGTCTTCTCGAGCTCCGCCGGCGCAAGCGAGCCCGCCGGCCGCTTGCGCCGGCGGCGACCCTTTGGGACCTTCGAGTCGGACTGCAGGAACTCGGCGATGTCGGAGATTCCCTTGACGATCGTCTCGGGGGTGATCCCGTGCTCCTCGTTGTATGCGCGCTGGATCGCGCGGCGGCGGTCGGTCTCCCCGATCGCGGCCCGCATCGCCGCGGTCTCCCTGTCGGCGTACATCAGCACCTTGCCCTCGACATTGCGGGCGGCGCGCCCGATTGTCTGGATCAGTGAGGTCTCACCGCGCAGGAAACCCTCCTTGTCGGCGTCCAGAATCGCCACCAGCGAGACCTCGGGCAGGTCGAGGCCCTCGCGCAGCAGGTTGACACCGACGAGCACGTCGAATTCACCCAGCCGCAGCTCACGGATGATCTGGATCCGCTCGAGCGTGTCGACCTCGGAGTGCAGGTAGCGCACCCGGAAGCCCATCTCGAGCAGGTAGTCAGTGAGGTCCTCGGACATCTTCTTCGTGATCGTGGTCACGAGCGTGCGCTCGTCGCGCTCGGTGCGGCCGCGGATCTCGTTCATCAGGTCGTCGATCTGGTTGCGGGTCTCGCGTACCTGCACCTCGGGGTCGACGATCCCGGTCGGGCGCACGATCTGCTCGACGATGCGCGCCGAGTGCGTGCGCTCGTAATCGCCGGGCGTCGCCGAGACGAACACGAGCCGGGGCGTGATCGAGAGGAACTCCTGAAAGGTCTGCGGCCGGTTGTCGAGCGCGCTCGGCAACCGGAAGCCGTACTCGACCAGCGTCTGCTTGCGCGAGCGGTCGCCCTCGTACATGCCGCCGACCTGGGGCACCGTCTGGTGGGACTCGTCGACGAAGCAGACGAAGTCCTCCGGGAAGTAGTCGAGCAGGCAGT
>QHBV01000199.1:4287-13945 GCA_003244035.1 Solirubrobacterales bacterium
CGCGAGTAGTTCTCGATCCCCGAGCAGAACCCGAGCTCGCGCAGCATCTCCATGTCGTACTGGGTGCGCTGGCGCAGGCGGTGGGACTCGAGCAGCTTCCCCTGCGCGTCGAGCTCGGCGCAGCGCTCGTTCAGCTCCCGGCCGATCTCCGCGACAGCGTCCTCGATCATGCCCTCGCGGACGTTGTAGTGACTCGCCGGCCAGATCCCGACGTGCTCGATGTCGTCCTCGATCAGCTCGCCGGTGAGCGGGTCGAAGTGCTGCAGGCGCTCGATCTCGTCGCCGAACAGCACCACCCGGTAGGCGGTCTCCGCGTAGGCGGGAAAGACCTCGAGCGTCTCGCCGCGAACGCGGAAGGTCCCGCGCGCGAGCGCTGTGTCGTTGCGCGTGTACTGAATCGAGACGAGCTTGCGAAGCAGCGCTTCGCGGTCGATGGTCTCGCCCTTGCGCAGCGTCTGGAGGTTCTCGTCGTAGACCTCCGGCGAGCCCAGTCCGTAGATGCAGGACACACTCGCGACGATCAGCACATCGCGGCGCGCGAACAGCGCCGCCGTGGCCGAGTGTCGCAGCCGGTCGATCTCCTGATTGATCGCCGAGTCCTTCTCGATGTACAGATCCCTGCTCGGGACGTACGCCTCGGGCTGGTAGTAGTCGTAGTAGGAGACGAAGTACTCGACCGCGTTGCGCGGGAAGTAGGTCCGGAACTCGTTGCACAGCTGCGCGGCGAGCGTCTTGTTGTGCGCGATCACGAGCGCCGGCTTCTGCACCGCCTCGATCGTCGCGGCCATCGTCATCGTCTTGCCGGTGCCGGTCGCGCCGAGCAGAGTCAGGTACCGCTCGCCGGCCTCGATCCCTTCTGCCAGCGACACGATCGCCGCCGGCTGATCGGCGGTGGGGTTGAAGGCGGCGTCGAGCTCGAACTTGGGCATTGCCGGGCCGTTGAGCGTAGCGGGCGGGTCGGACCAGCAACTGCCCGGTGGGCGGCGATTCGGCGTCGCTCGCGTGGCACGCGAGCCGTTCATGAATCGTTCATGTCGTCTGGCGATGCTGTGATCGTGCGAGCGCTGATCGTCGAGGACAGGGAGAAGCTGGCGAGGTTGTTGCAGCGCGGGCTTCGCAAGGAAGGACTTGCGGCGGACGTGGCCTTGACGGGCGAGGACGCCGTGTGGATGGCCAGCTCGACCACCTATGACGCGGTGATCCTCGACATCATGTTGCCGGGGATGAACGGCCGCGAGGTTTGTCGGCGGATGCGTACGCAGGGCGTTTGGTCGCCGATCCTGATGCTGACGGCGCTTGACCGCGTCGAGGATCGGATCGCGGGCCTGGACGTCGGCGCCGATGATTACCTGGTCAAGCCGTTCTCGTTCGCGGAGCTGCTGGCGCGGCTGCGGGCGCTTGCCCGTCGCGGTGCCTTGGAGCGGCCGGCGGTGCTGCAAGTGGGGGCCCTGCGCCTGGATCCCGCGACCCGGCGAGCGTGGCGCAGTGAGGACGAGCTGTACCTCTCGCAAAAGGAGTTCGGCTTGCTTGAGACATTCATGCGCCGCCCGGGAGAGGTGCTCTCTCGCCTCACGCTGCTCGAGCACGCTTGGGACAGCGGGTATGAGAACCGCTCCAACGTCGTCGACGTCTATCTCCGGCGGCTGCGGGCCAAGGTCGACGAGCCGTTCGCCGGACGCATGCTCGAGACGGTGCGCGGAGTGGGCTACAGGTTGCGAGCCGAAGAGTGAGCCAGGGGTTCTCGATGCGCACCCGCACTCCGCCATGAGAACTCGTGCATTTGGTCGTATGACCATCCGCCTGAAGCTCACGCTCGCCTTCGTCGCGGCGATGAGCGTGGTGCTGGCCGCCACCGGGATGTTTCTCTTCCTGCGTTTTCGCAGCGAGCTTGACAGCTCGATCGACCGGGGCCTGCGATCGCAGGCCTTTGCGGTACAGGCGTTGATCATGCAGGCCGACAACGGCCTGCGGAATGCGGGTAGCGGCCTGATCCGTCATGGCCAGAGCTTCGCTCAGGTGATAGTCGCCGGCCGCGTGACCGATTGGACTCCCCCGCTCACCGCCCGTCCGCTGCTCACCCCACGCGAGCTCGCGCTGACTCGGCACGGCCCGATCCTGCTCGAGCGCCCCACGCTGCCGACCGTGCACGGGCCGGCCAGGCTGCTGGCCACGACGGTCAGGGGTCAGGACGGCCGGCCGACGATGATCCTGGTGGGAGCGCTGTTGCGCGAGCGCGACCGGGCGCTCTCGGTGCTGGCTTTGCTGTTGGCACTCGGGGGAGCCGGCGCGCTGCTGTTGGCCGGTGCCGTGGGCTACGCGCTGAGCACTGTGGCGCTGCGCACGGTCGAGTCGATGCGCCAGCGCGCGCAGACGCTGTCGGTCGCGCACCCGGGCGGGCGGCTGCCCGTCCCGCGGGCACGCGACGAGCTGTGGCGACTGGGCACGACGCTCAACGAGATGCTCGCTCGCAACGAGACGGCATTCAAGCGGGAGCGAGCGTTCGTCGACGACGCCAGCCACGAGCTGCGCACGCCACTGGCGATCCTGCGCGCCGAGCTTGAGATTGCGCTGCGCGGAGAGGACTCGCTCGAAGAGCTCCGGGAAGCGTTGTCCTCGGCGGTCGAGGAGACCGACCGCTTATCGCAGCTGGTTGACGACTTGCTCATCCTCGCTCGAGCCGATCAGGGAAAGCTGCCGCTGCGGCGCACACCGGTGCCGCTGGACGATCTGCTCCGTGGGGTGGCCAAGTGGTTCCAGGCCCAAGCCGAAGCGGAAGGCCGACGACTGGCTGTATCAGCCACATCCGGCCTTGAGCTGGTCGCGGACCGGGGGCGGTTGGAGCAGGCGCTCGCGAACCTGGTGGACAACGCGCTGCGTCATGGCAGTGGCTCGATCTCGCTCTTCTGCGTGCGTGTAGATGGTGCCGTGGAGCTCCACGTAACCGACGAAGGTCAAGGGTTCCCCACCGATTTCGTCGACGATGCCTTCGAGCGCTTCGCTCGCGCCGACCGCGCCCGAACCGCCGAAGGCAGCGGCCTCGGATTGGCGATCGTGCGCGGTATCGCCCGGGCGCACGAGGGAGAGGCGCACGCCGTCAACCGAGGCTCGGGCGGCGCGGACATATGGCTCACGCTCCCGCCCAATGCGCCCGCGCCAGACGCTCGGACAATGCCGCGCCCGCGGCCGGTCGCTTCATGGGGCTGATCTGACGGACCTCGCGTGAACGGCAGGTGACAGCCGCACCGCGATTCATCAGCTTGTCATCCACACCTCCTAGGTTGCGCGCTGGGGATCCCCATAAGAACCACACCCAACGAAAGGAGCCTGTCCATGCTCAAGCGAATCACCACCACGTTCGCAGCGCTTGTGGCCCTGGGCGTACTCGCGCTCGGCGGCTCGGCAATCGCCGCGGCCCAGCAGCACAAGGCCAGCCACCCCAAGCACCATGCCATCCGCTCGGCACGGGCCACCGCGGCCACCAGTTCGGCCGAGGGGCCCAATACCGAGGCTGACGGACCGGGTGGTCTGAACGTGCAGTCAGGCAACCAGACCACACCGGACAGCGGTGCGGCCAACGCCAAGGAGTCCCGGTCTGAAAGTCCCGCCGAGGCGCCCAGCTCCGAGGCGGACGGCCCCGGCGGTCACCAAGACCCGCCCGGCGCCAACAGCAATACTCAGCAACAGGGACAGAACTAACCGAGCATGCCTCGCGTCTAGGCATCTCCTGAGCGAGGCTGACGGCCACGATCGGGCGGCCCGGTGCAATCCACCGGGCCGCCCGATCGCCCCGCCCCAAGCGCGTCCAGGTCAGCCCTTCACGCTCAGCCCTTCACGCGCGGATCGATCAGGCGATATCCCTGCGAACGCACGGTTTCGATCGGATGCGGTCGTCCGAGCTTGCGTCGCAGGTAGCCAAGGTAGACATCGATCACGTTGCTGCGGTTGGCGCAGTCTTCGCCCCACACCGCGCTGCGCAGTCGCGCACGCGACAGCGTCTGACCGGGATGGCGCATGAAGTGGACCAGGAGATCGAACTCGCGTGTCGAGAGCCGGATCGCGACGCCGCCGCGTCGCGCTTTGCGCGTTAGACGGTCTAGCTCGAGCTCCCCCACGCGCAGCATCGAAGTCGGCCTGCCTTTACGGAAAGTGCGCAGATGCGTGCGCACCCGGACCACAAGCTCCTCAAGCGAAAACGGTCTGAGCACCGCGTCGATGGCGCCGCGCTCAAGACACGCGACACGGTCTTGCACATCGGCGTACGAGCTGATGACCATCACCGGCAGCCCAGGGTCGGCACGGTGGATCACGTCGAGCACCGCGAGCCCGTCGCAGCGCGGTACACGGTCAAGAATTACGAGATCGACCCCGCCGCCGAGAACGCGGGCTTGGCCGTCGAGGCCGTCGGCCACAGTGGAAACGCAGTGACCCTCCTCCATCAGGCGGCGCCGGAGACGCTCGGCGATCGCGAGCTGGTGTCCGATTACAAGAATACACGCGCGCTGGCGCGCATCGGGGAGGTGCAAGCCTGGGGGGGCATCACCCGCCCTCGCACGACTTGATGCCCAAGTCGACGGACTGCGAGGGTGCGCGTGCCCCGTCGTTGTCAATCGGTCAATTCGAGCGATGGCCGGGACGCTAACCACCGGACATGACACGGGGATGACACCGGCCGCTCACCTGGTCCAACCGTCGGGTCGCGGCCTCGCCAGGCCGAGTCGCGCCCGTCCGAGGCTCGCTCGCCTGCGGCGGCGAACCGCGCCGGCCTCGGAGAGCTGCTGGGCCCGTGCGTTGAGCAGTTCGATCAGCGCAACCGCAGGCTGAAACGGGTCTGCGACCACGGTCCCGTCGAACAGCGACAGCGCCGCACGCAACTCACCATCCACCTCGGCCAGCAGGACCTGTGGCGTCGGCGACCCAGAGCTATCGAGAGCCGCAAGTCGCGCGAGTGCCTGTGCATCGTCGGGAAAGGCGAACCGCAGCGTCACATCCTCGGCGGCGCGGATTCGCAGCAGCGGGCTACGCATCCCCACGGCCGTAGGAGGAGAGGTAAGGCGGCAGAGGCGCTGCGCAGCGCGAATCGGGCACGGGCGCACCCGCCGCCACTCGCAGCGGCAGCTCTCCCGCCCACACGGGCAGACCGTAGTCCTCGGCGGCGTCCACCGGCGGGCCGGCGCGGATCTTGGCGGAGGCCTCATCGATCGCCAGCGCCACGACCTTGGTCGCATCCAGCTCCTGCTCACTCGGGCCGCGTGCGTCGGTCGAGTGCCCGGCGAGGGCCCGCTCGACGAGCGTCCGCATCGCCGCGAGCTTCTGCCCCCGATCGAGCACGGCGCGACCTTCGCCGAGGACCACTACGGAGCGATAGTTGAGCGAGTGGTGGAAAGCCGAGCGGGCGAGCACGAGGCCGTCGAGCAGCGTGACCGTCAGGCACATCGGCATCCCGTCGACCAGGTCGCCGAGCAGGCGGCTGAGCGGCGAGCCGTGCAGGTAGATGCGATCCTCGTCGCGTGCATACAGCATCGGGATCACGTACGGCTGCCCATCCGAGCAGACGCCGACATGGCCGACGAGCCCTTCGTCGAGGATCGCGTCGATCGTGGCGCGGTCGTAGTGCGCGCGGCCGGCCCTACGTTTCACCGTGGTTCTGGGAGTGTTGTTATAGTACGAACTCATGCTTGAGCTAGGACAGTATCAAATCACCGGCTCGACCGCCCGCGAGATCTCCGCGAGCGCGGAAGCGGTGATCCGGGAGGGCGGGCTCGGCGCCGGCGATCTCCTTCCCACCATGCGCTCGCTGGCGGAGTCGCTCGGCATCAGCCCCGCGACGGTCAACTCCGCCTACCGGATTCTCCGCCAGCGGGGATTGGTGGTCGCCGAAGGCCGGCGCGGCACTCGTGTCGCGGCCCGCCCGGCGCTACGCGCACCGGTGCGCCCATCGCAGCAGCCGAGCGCTGACATCGAGCGTTGGCGCGACCTCGCGATCGGGCTGCCCGATCCCGCGCTGCTGCCTGCGCTGCCGGCGGCGGTCGCCCAGATCGACGTCGAGGCCAGGCTCCGGTTCGCGACTCTCGACGGCCCCGACCGCGAACTGCTCGCCGTCGCGCGTGGGTCGTTTGAGCGCGACGGAATCGCGACCCACGCGATCGCGGTTGTGGCAGGCGCGCTCGACGGGATCGAGCGCATCCTGCACGCGCACCTGCGGGCGGGAGATCGGGTCGTGATCGAAGATCCCGCCTACCCGTCGATCAGGGACATCGTGCGGGCGCTGGGCCTGGTAGCTGTGCCCGTTGCGGTGGATGAACGCGGGCTGGCTCCCGGCGCTCTGCGGGCTGCCATGAAGCAGGGAGTGCAGGCACTCGTGGTCGTGCCGCGAGCGCAGAATCCACTCGGTTCCGCGCTCGACGCAGAGCGGGTCGGGGAGCTGCGCGGTGTGCTCGACAAGTCGCCCGGGCTGTTGCTCGTCGAGGACGACCACGCCGGCGCAGTCTCCGGCGCGCCGTTCTCGACCCTGACCGATCCCGACCGGTCGCGGTGGGCGGTGATCCGCTCGGTCTCGAAGGTCCTGCACCCCGACCTGCGCCTCGCGGTGGTGGCCGGCGACGAGGCCACGATCGCGCGTGTCGAGGGCCGCCAGGCGCTCGGGCCACGCTGGGTCAGCCACTTGCTCCAGGCGATCGCCGCGGAGATGCTGGGCGCCCCTCGATTCGGCCCGCTCTGCGCGCGAGCGGCGCACGCCTACGCCGAGCGCCGCGGGGCGCTGATCGCCGCGCTCGGAGACCGCGGGGTTGCGGCCTACGGGCGCTCAGGCTTGAACGTATGGGTACCGGTGCGCGAGGAGGCGCCAGTGGTCGGGGCCCTGCTCGACGCCGGGTGGCTGGTGCTCGCTGGCGAGAGCTTCAGGATCAAGACGGGGCCCGGCGTGCGGATCACGATCTCGACCCTGCGCGACGGCGAGGCGGAGGAGCTCGCGCGGGTAATCGCGCGGGTCGAGCACGCCGGGCGCCCGCGCCGCGCCTACTGACCAGACGCGGCCCGCGCGTGCGGCGGACCGCGGGTTAACGGTATCCGAGCTCGGTCGCGTACGAGCGGCGGTACTCGCCCTGGACTCGAAGGACCTTCAGCACATACGCGTGCGTTTCCGGGAACGAGATGTCCGCGATCGTGAAACGATGGCCTTGGGACCGCGCAGCCGCCAGCCAGTGGCTCACGTTCGACTCGCCACCGTTGTAGGCGGCGAGCGCGAGCACCGTGCTCCCCCCGTACTCGTCGAGCAGGTAGCGCAGGTAGTAGCTGCCGTATGCGATGTTGACCTGGGGCGTGGCGAGATCCGCCGTCGTGAACGTGGTGGCACCGGAGCGACGCGCGAGAAACTCGGCCGTCTGCGGCAGGATCTGCATCAAGCCCTCCGCGCCGGCCGAGGACGGACGCGGGTCGAACTTGGTCTCGGCGTAGATCACAGCCGCGATCAAAGCCGGATCGAGGTGCTTCGCGGCGGCCTGCTGGCGGATCGTGTCCTGGTTGGAGAGCGGCAGCGAGAGGTCGTTGACCGCCTTGCGGACCGAGGGCATCCCGACCACGACCGCCACCAGCGCCAACGCGGCGGCGGCGGCCAAGATCAGCAGCCGACGCCGGCGCCGGCGCCGCGCGACGGTGTGCCTGCTCGCGGCGGTTTGCTTGCCGGCGCCCTGGCGGCTGTGTGTGGCGGTTGCCGTGGGGGGGCTCATTCCGTCAGCATGTCAAGAACTGCCGACAACTCTGCTTCGAGCTGCTCGACACTGCCATCGTTGGTCACGACATGGGTGGCGCGTGCGGCCTTCTCCCGCTGTGAGAGCTGGCGGGCGGAGCGCGCCGCCAGGGCCCGATGCCCGCGTGCCGAGGCCCGCGCGGCTCGCAGGTCCTCCTCGGCGAGCACCGCGATCGTGGCGTCGAACGCCGCCTCCATCCCGGCTTCGAACAGCAGCGGAACCTCGACCGCCGCCGCGCGCGGCGGCGCCGAGCGCAGATCGAGTGCCTCGCGCCAGGCCATGATCCGCGCGCCGACCTGCGGCCACAGCAGCCCTTCGAGCCAGCTGCGGTCCTCCACCGTCGCGAACGCCCGATCGGCGACCGCGGCCCGATCGACTACGCCATCGGGAGCCGCCGAGGGCCCGAGCCGCGCGATCACAGCGTCACGGACGTCCGGGGAGTCGTACAGCTCCCATACCAACGGATCGGTCGACAGGACTGCCGCCCCGAGCCGCTCGAGCGCGGCCAGGGCTGTGGACTTGCCGGCCCCGATCCCGCCCGTGAGCCCGATGAAGGGGACCACGCGGACCGTTCAGGCGGGCGGGTCCTCAGGGGGCGGGGGTGCCTCCGGTTCAGCCGGTGCCTCGGGCGCCGGTATCTCGGGCGCAGCGGGGACCTCCGCCGGCACCTCGGGCGCGGGTGGGAGGTCGGGCTCCTCCGCCGGCATCTCGGGCGCCGCTGGGAGGTCAGGCTCCGGTGCGGGCATCTCGGGCGCGGCTGGGGTCTCGGGGTCGGCAGTGGCCATCTCGGGCACGGCTGGGAGGTCTGGCTCGGGCGCCGGGACCTCAGGCGCGGCCGGAGCGAGCTCGGCAGCGGCGTCCACCCCGGCAAACACATCCTCGGAGAGACCGAGCTCGGGCACGTCGTCGAGGTCGCTCGTGTCGGCTTCGGTCGGGGGGACGATCGGACGCACCGGGAGCACCTGTCCCTCGACGCGCTTGATCGACAGCGACAAGCGACGGCGATCGGAATCGATCTCGAGGATCTTCACCCGCACCGGATCCCCCGGCTGGATGATCTCGCGCGGGTTCTCGACGTGATGCTGAGCCAGCTCGGAGATGTGTACCAGCCCTTCGACGCCGTCGAGGATCTCAACGAATGCACCGAACGTGACCACCTTCGTGACGGTGCCCTCGAGCTCGTCGCCGATGTTGTACGTGTTGACGACCCGCTGCCACGGGTCCTCCTGGGTCTGCTTGAGGCCCAGCGAGATGCGCTGGCGCTGGCGGTCGATGTCCAGCACCTTGACGCTGACGGTGCTGCCGATCGAGAGGAGCTCGGAGGGATGGTTGACGTGCGACCAGGACAGCTCGGAGATGTGGATCAGGCCGTCGATCCCGTCGAGGTCCACGAATGCGCCGAAGTCGACGATGTTCGAGATCACTCCGTCGACGACCTGTCCGGGCTGGAGACGGTCGAGGATCCGCTCGCGATCCTCCTTGCGCTGCTCCTCGAGCACCGCGCGGCGGGACAGCACCACGTTGTTGCGAGAGCGATTGAGCTCGATCACCTTGCACTCGATCGCCTGCCCCATGTACTGGTCGAGATCCGGGACACGGCGGATGTCGACGAGCGAAGCGGGTAGGAAGCCGCGAACGCCGAGGTCGATGATCAGGCCGCCCTTGACGACCTCGATCACCGCCCCCTCGACCGGTTCGCCCGATTCCGCGGCGGCTTCGATTCTGCGCCACGCCTTCTCGAAACGAGCGCGCTTCTTGGACAGGATCAAGCGGCCGTCCTGGTCCTCCTTGGTCAGGACCAGCGCGTCGACCTCCTCGCCCAGATGCACCTCCTCGCTGGGGTCGACCGACTTGCGGATCGACAGCTCGGTGGAGGGTATGACCCCCTCGGACTTGTAGCCGATGTCGACCAG
>QHBV01000199.1:13984-21834 GCA_003244035.1 Solirubrobacterales bacterium
TTGGGGACGATCTGGCCGTCGATTTCCAGCAGCAGTCCGTCCGAGCCTTCGACGATCTTCGCGTTCGGTTGATCGATGGGGGGGGTCAGGGTTGTGGTCGAGGACATGGCTTCGCCGGAGGATAGCCAGCCGGACGCCACGGCGGGTGCCGGTAGGGCGGCCGTCCTTCGCTTCCCCGGCCCCTCCCTATGATCTCCTCGACCATGCCGCGGCGCGCGACCAAGCGAGGCGATCAGCGAACGCAGCTGCGCGGCGACTGCGATGTGCTGATCTGCGGGGCGAGCTTCGCGGGGCTTGCGGTGGCCCGCGAGCTCGCCGGCACCGGTGCCGACGTACTCGTCGTCGACCGCTATGAGATCGGCGAGCGCCAGACCTCGGCCTGCGCGATGCCCACCGACTGGCTGCACGCGATGGGGCTGCAGGAGTCGCTGCGCCAGACATTCGGCGAGCTGGTGATCCACTCCCCGCACGCCACCGCGCGCTACCGGCTGCCGTGGACCTTCTCGACCTTCGACTACCGCGCGCTGTGCGCGCTGCTCGCCGAGCAGGGCTCGTTCGAGTTCGAGACCGCCAAGGTCGACGGGCGCACCGGCGGCGCAGTCCACACCGATCGCGGCGAGATCCGCGCACCCCTGATCGTCGACGCTCTCGGCTGGCGCCGTGTGCTCGGCGATGGCGAGAACATCCAGCCCCCCGACGCGCTGCTCTCGCGCGGCCTCGAGGTCCACCCGCGCGGCTCCGGGGATGAGCTCGAGATCTGGATCGACCGTGCCTACGTGCCGGCCGGGTACGGCTGGAGCTTTCCCGCCGGCGAGGAGCTCAGGATCGGGGTCGGCTCATTCGACCCCCGCTTCCACGTCCGCGAGCCCACGGTCAGGCTCGCCACCGACCTGGCCGCCGACGCGGTGCGTTACCAGGGCAACTGGATCCCGCACGCGCTGCGTGACGCCACCGAGGACGGCGTGTTCTTCGCCGGCGACTCCGCCGGCCACTGCCTGCCGCTGACGGCCGAGGGCATCCGGACGGCGCTGTACTTCGGGCTCGCGTGCGGCCGCGAGCTGCGGGCGGTGATCGAGGGAAACCAGACGCGCGCACAGGCACTGGCCCGCTACCACGCGTTCTCGGCCGACCACGCGACGGCGTTTGCCTGGATGCTGCGTGTCCAGCGCCTGATCCCGCGCGTGGCCCCGCGCCTGCTCGGGCGCTCGCTGCGGGCGATGGAGCACCAGCGCTTCCTCGACTGGTCCTTCGGCCACTACCTGAACATCGCCCACCCGGGATTCGTCGCGGGCTGGTCCGGGGGCCGACGCGCGCGCATCCCGGTCGCCGCGGCCTAGGCGGGGGCGCCCGACCTCTGCGGCCCTATCCCCGCACCCGGATCCTCCGGGTGTAGAACGCCCAGTTGCCGACGCGATCGGTGGTCCGCAACACGACCCTGTAGACCCCCGGGCGCCGGAACGCGTGCGACGCGCGCCGGCTGCGGGAGTGGGAGCGGCCGTCGCCGAACGACCAGTAGTAGGCGACGATCGCGCCGTCCGGATCGCTCGCGCGCGCGCTCAGCGTCAGCCGCTTGCGCGCCCGCGGGTTGCGCGGCGCCGAGAACGAGATCCGATCCGACTCGTCGCGGGGCCGGCACGAGGCGTCCTCGTTGCTGAACTCCTCCTGGAGGTAGTAGTGGCCGCCGTCGATCGTCTCGTTCCACGCGCCGGCGCCCGATCCGCCGATGTTGGGGCCGAACACGGTCAGGCACAGATCCCCGTCCTCGTTGCCGGCCGAGTCGATCCACGCGTCGCCGGAGGGGTCGGTGACCATCTCGTTATGCTCGTGGCTGATCATCGAGATCACGGGGTCGGCCGTGCTCGCGTTGGGCCGGGGATTGTCCGATTGGCAGTGGCCCGGAACCGCGCTGTAGGGGATCACCGCGTACAGGATCGAGCCGTCCTGGGAGTGGTAGCCACAGTAACCGCCGTTGCTGCTGCCGCCAAGCGCACAGCTGCTGCCCGACCCCGGCTGCACGCAGCTGCCCAGGCCGTTGGGGGTCACGAGGAAGTACACGTCATTCGCGCCCCGCGGCAGCCCGCGCTCGGCGATCACCCGCGCGATCTCGTTCTCGAGCTGGTGGTCGCTCAGGCACACGCTCCAGCCAGGTCCGCCGGCGAAGTAGGACGGCTCGGTGCAGTCGTTGCTCGGGAGCGGATCGGTATCGAGCACCGCGCCGGCGTAGCTCGAGTTATACGCGGCGGGACCGGCGGAGTCGCGGTACTGGCCGCTCAGGCCGTACACGTTCGTCGGCCTGCGGCTGTCGGCGGCGACCCGCGCCAGGAACGTCTCGACCTGGGGGCCGAAGCCGGGGTCGAAGCCCAGCACCGGGGGCTGCCAGAAGATCAGGTGGGTGCGGTTGGAGTGCAATACCGCTCCGCCGCTGTAGGGCAGGTTCGCGATCCGCGCGATCGGCCCCGAGCGCGCCGGAGCGTGGGCGCCAATCGCCACGGGGGCCCCGGCGCTCACAGCCCCGGCGCTCGGCACGTCGGGGACCATTCCCCCGAAGAACTTCGCCTGCGCGGCGCCAGCGCAGGGCCCAACCAACGCGAGCGCGGCCGTCAGGCCCGCGAGCATCCATCTCCATTTGCCGCTCATTTCGCCGCCAGCCAGTCCGGCCCGGCGCCGGCGTCGACCGCCAGCGGAGGGTCCATCGCAAACGCGCCGGACATCTGCTCGCAGGCCAGCCGCTCCACCGTCCCGGCTTCCTCGGCAGGCCCCTCGAACAGCAGCTCGTCGTGGATCTGGAGGATCAGACGGGAGCGCAGGCCGGCGTCGGCGAGCGCCTGGTCGCAGCGGACCATCGCGACCTTCATGATGTCCGCCGCGGTCCCCTGGATCACCATGTTGACCGCGAACCGCTCGCCCTGCTTGCGCAGCTCCCAGCGCCGCGCGCGGAGCTCGGGGACCTGTCGCCGGCGCCCGAACAGCGTCGAGACGTATCCGTGCTCGGTCCCCTGCTCGATCGTCTCCTCGATGAAGCGCCCGACCGCCGGGAACCCCGCCAGGTAGCGCTGGATGAACTCGTCGGCCTCGGCCTGGGGGATGTCGAGCCGGTCGGCCATCCCGTAGGCCGAGAGCCCGTAAACGATTCCGTAGTTGATCATCTTCGCCTTTGATCGCATTCCCGGGTCGATTCGATCCGGTGTCACAGAGAACACACGAGAAGCCGTGGCGTTGTGGACGTCCTCGCCGCGGCGGAAGATCTCCTTGAGCACGTCCTCGCCGGCGATGTGGGCCAGCAGCCTCAGCTCGACCTGAGAGTAGTCCGCCGAGACCAGCAGGCACCCCGGTTCGGCGACGAAGCAGCCCCTGATCTCGCGGCCGAGCGCAGTCCGGATCGGGATGTTCTGGAGGTTGGGGTTGTTGGAGGACAGCCGCCCGGTGGTGGCGGCTGTCTGATTGAACGTGGTGTGCAGGCGACCGTCCTGTGCGAGCAGCAGCGGCAGCGCGTCGAGGTAGGTCTGCGCCAGCTTGGTCAGCTCACGCCAGCGCTCGATCTTGGCGATCACCGGGTGCTCTGAGCGGATCGCCTGCAGCACGCGGGCGTCGGTCGAGTACCCGGTCTTGCCGCGGCGCTTGCGCGGCAGNNNCCGAGCTTGCCGAACAGGATCTCCTCGAGCTGCTTGGGCGAGCCGAGCATGAACTCCTCACCGGTCAGCTGATAGATCTCAACCTCGAGCGCGTCGGCTTCGGCCTTCACACGGGCGGAGATCTCTCGGAGCCGGGATATGTCGAGCTTTGATCCCGCCCGCTCCATCTTGCGAAGGACGCGCACGAGCGGGAGCTCGACCTGGTCGAGCAGGTCGGTCAGCCCCCGGCTGCGGATCTGCTCGCGCTGCCAGGCCGCCAGCTCGCCGATCAGGACGGCGTCCGCGGCGGCGGCGTTGTCCTCGATCGTGGCGGCGAGTCCACGCTCCTCGGTCAGCTCGCGCAAAGGGTAAGCCCGGCGGGCGGGCTCGAGCAGGTACGCGCCGATCTCGGTGTCGTGCGCGAGCGTCGTCGGGATCTCGCCCAGGGCCTTTGCGTCGTGGGCGATCGCGGGTCGTGCGCCGATCGCGCCCGCCAGGTCCTCGGGACGCTCGCAGGTGCCCGCCAGCACCTCATTTTCGCCGTCCGCGTGGACCGCGAAGCGCCAGGCCGCCTCCGGTCCCGTGGCAAACAGCGCGCCCTCCGGCGCCTCGGGAGGCCTAATTGCGATCGTGACCTCCTCGTTCTGCGGGAGTGCCCGCACGTGTTCGAGCGTCGCCTCGCGCAACCTGGCGCTCAGCGGCGTGCTGGCCACCGGCGCCGGCGCCGCCGCTTCGGGCGAGCCGAGCGCCTCCTCCAGCCGGCGCAGGGGGTCGCGCAGCTCGAACTCCCGGAAGACCTCTCTGAGCCTCGAGCGATCGGGCGCAGCCGCGACGAACGCCTGTGGATCGAGCTCCAGCGGGATGTCGCGCTTGGCGATCGCGAGTTGCTTGGAGATCCGCGCAGTCTCTGAATGCTGGATCAAATTTTGCTTGCGCTTGGCGCCGCTGATCTGGTCGATGTTGTCCAGCACCTGCTCGAGTGAGCCGAACCGCTGTAGGAGATCCGCCGCGGTCTTCTCGCCGATCCCGGGAACGCCGGGAATGTTGTCGCTGGTGTCCCCCTTCAGGCCGATGAAGTCGGGGATCGCCTCAGGCGGGATGCCGTAACGGTCTTCGACGCCCTGGCGGTCGTATACGCGGGTGTCGGTGATGCCGCGCGAGGTGGTCATGATCCGGACTCCGTCGCCGACCAGCTGGTAGGCGTCGCGATCGCCCGTCACCACCATCACCGGCACCGGCGGCTGCGCACCGCGTGCCTTTTCGACGATCGACGCGATCACGTCGTCGGCTTCATATCCCTTGACCGCGAGGTTGCGGTAGCCGAAGGCGTCGACCAGCGGCGCCAGGTGCGGCCACTGCTCCTTGAGCAGGTCGGGGCGCGTGCTGCGCTGCGCCTTGTAGTCCGGGTAGATCTCCTTGCGCCCGGTGTAGCCGGCGTCCCAAACGACGACCGTGGCCCTCGGGCCGTAATCGGTCAGGATCTTCACCAGCATCGACGCGAACCCGAAGATCGCGTTGGTCGGCATCCCGGTCGAGGTGGCGATCGACTCGGGTAGCGCGAAGAAGGCGCGGTAGGCAAGGCTGTTGCCGTCGATCAGGAAGAGCTCTTCAGGGGGCATCTGACTTGATTGAGGCTATCCGGCTGGGTTCCGGTAGCGCTTTGAGTTGAGAGTGTCCCGGCTTCGTAACGGCGCGTGACGGGCCGACCCAGGAACCGTTCCATACCTGTGAGAAAGGCGGCGGCTGGCGCTGGGGCTCGGAGATCATGGGGCCGTGGACGAGCCAGAACGGCGACAACGTGAAACACCTCCCTCCCCGGAAGGCGTGGAGCACGATCTACGAGCTGGAGAGCGGGAACGTGAAGCGGTCCCACCCGCCGCGGCCGGTGGTTCACGTTATCCATCCTCCAGCTGCAACAACGATGAGGACCCCCCCTCAGCGCCGGGGGTGTTTCACGTTGTGCGAGTGCAGGACGCCCTGGGCAGGGAGCGAGCGCTCGCTCAGGTTGCCGGCGCGCAGAAGGGCGTCGTCTCGCACCGCCAGCTGCGCACGCTCGGATTCAGCGAGGGCGCGATCGCCCATCGCGCGTCGACTGGGCGCCTTCACCGCGTGCACCGTGGCGTCTACCTCGCCGGCCACGCCGCGCCGGTCGTGGGGGCGAGCGAGATGGCGGCGGTGCTCGCGTGTGGCGGCGCCGTGCTCAGCCACCAGACCGCGGCGCGGCTGTGGGGGATCAAGCTCCCAGGGGACGCAGCGGCCATCGATGTCATTGTCAAGTCCCATCGCCGCCACCGAACCGGAATACGGGTGCATATCGCCCGGCTGCTCGCCGCAGACATTCGGCTGCGATACGGGCTGCCGCTGACCTCGCCGGCGCGCGCGGTGCTCGACCTGGCAATGGGGCTGCCGGCAACCGAGCTGGCCCGAGTAGCCGAAGAGGCCCGCGTCCAGCGCTTGGTCAGCAGCCATGATCTCGAGCAGGTCTGCGAGCGCTACCGGGGCCATCCTGGCACGGGCATGCTCACCCAATATCTACGACGCGGCGCCGAGCCGGCGGTGACCAGGTCAGTGGCGGAGCGCAGGATGCTCGAATTGTTGCGGGCGGCCGGGCTCCCGGAGCCGGAAGCCAACGCGCGCATCCACGACTATGAAGTGGATTTCCTGTGGCGGGATCAACGGCTGGTCATGGAGGTGGACGGATACAAGTTCCATTGCACCCGAGCCGCCTTCGAGCGCGACCGCGCCAAGGGCGCCAAGCTGGCGGCGGCCGGCTTGAGCGTGATACGGGTCACCTGGCGGCAGCTCCAGGACGAGTCGTACTCGGTGATCGCGAGCGTCGCGCAGGCGCTTGCGCGGGCCGATGCCGGCGGGCGCGCCTAGCGCTGGTCGGAATGATCGCGCCGGCGCCGCGGCAGGGGCCCTTCCACCCGCCACCGTGACCCCGGACGCCCGGGGAGCAGAAGCACGATCAGCAGCCCCGCCGCGGACAGCAGCAATCCGAACGCCAAGCCAACGCGTTCGCCGTAGCCCTTGCGATCGGACAGCCACGAGCCGGCGGCGGCGGAGAGCAGCCACACGAACAGGAGGTAGAGCCCCGTGGCCCCGATCGTCGCCAGGACGGTCATGTGCCGAGGTACGCCTTCTGGACATTGGGGTCGTCGCGCAGCTGCGCCGCATCGTTGGCCAGAGCGACCTGCCCTGTCTCGAGTACGTATCCACGCGCGGCGAGATCGAGCGCGTAGTTGGCGTTCTGCTCGACGAGCAGGATCGTCATGCCGGCGCGGTTGATCTCGGCAATCGTCTCGTAGATCCGCTGGACGAGAATCGGTGCGATCCCCATCGAGGGCTCGTCGAGCATCAGCAGCCGCGGCCGCGCCATCAGCGCCCGGCCGATCGCCAGCATCTGCTGCTCCCCGCCCGACATCGTGCCGGCCTTCTGTCGCTCACGCTCGTGCAAGCGCGGAAACAGCTCATACACGCGCTCGAGGTCCTCCGAGACCTCGGCTCCGCGGCGTCGGTGCGCTCCCAGATCCAGGTTCTCACGCACGGTCATGCGCGCGAAGCAGTGGCGGCCTTCGGGGACGAGCGCGATCCCGTGACTGACGATCTCATGCGCCGGGACCCGCGTGATCTCCTCTCCCCCGAACGTGATCGTGCCCGACGACGCGGGGGTCAGGCCGGAGATCGAACGCAGGGTGGTCGATTTCCCGGCACCGTTTGACCCGATCAGGGTGACCACCTCGCCCTCGTCGACCGTCAGCGAGACGCCCTTGAGCGCCTCGATCGAGCCGTAGTGCGTGTGGATGTCGTCGACTTCGAGGAGCGCCATCAGTCCTGCTTGCCCAGGTAGGCCTCGATCACGCGCGTGTTGGTCCGGACCTGGGTCGGCGACCCGTCGGCGATCTTCTCGCCGTGGTCGAGCACCGTGACCCGCTCGGAGACCCCCATCACCACCTTCATGTCGTGCTCGATCAGCAAGATCGCCAGGCCCAGCTCGTCGCGGAGGCGGCGCATGAAGTCGGTGAGCTGTGCCGACTCCTGGGGGTTCATGCCCGCTGTCGGCTCGTCGAGCAGCAGCAGCGTCGGGTCGGACGCGAGGGCTCGGGCGATCTCGACCCGCCGCTGGTCCCCGTAGCTCAGGTTGGCCGAGAGCTGGTGGAACTGGGTCGGCTTGAGACCGACGTAAGCGAGCTTCTCGGCCGCGCGCTCGCGCACCGTCCGCTCCTCGGCTCGCACCCG
>QHBV01000199.1:21861-29308 GCA_003244035.1 Solirubrobacterales bacterium
ACGTTCTCGAGCGCGGTCATCGCACCGAACAGGCGGATGTTCTGGAATGTGCGAGCGACTCCGAGCTTGGTCACCTCATCTGGCCGCACTCGGGTGATCTCGTGACCCGAGAATGCAATCCGTCCGGTGGTCGGCTTGTACAGGCCCGTGAGCATGTTGAACAAGGTCGTCTTTCCGGCTCCATTGGGCCCGATCAATGAGACGATCCCGTGGGCGGGCACGTCGAGCGAGACGTCGTCGACGGCGACCAAGCCACCGAACGCCTTCGTGACGCCCTCGACGCGCAAGACGACGGTTTCCGGGCTCGTGGCCGTCACGGCGGTCATGCCGGCGGTCCTTCGACCAGCCCGGCATCGTCGGACCCGATCCCTTCGGTCAGCTCGAGCCGGCGCCTGCGCTCGGGCAGCAACCCTTGCGGCCGGAGCACCATCACCAGCACCAGCAGGAAGCCGAAGATGCTGACCTGCAGGTCAGAGAGGTTGAAGTTCAGCCCGAACTTCCCGGGAAGGTTGTTGAGCACGTCAGGGATCAGGTAGTAGTTGATGTTGGCGAGCAGGAGCGCGCCGAGCACCACCCCCCAGATCGACCCGAGGCCGCCGACGATGACCATCGAGAGCACGAAGATCGAGAAGCCGAACTGGAACTGGTCGGCGCTGATCAACGTCGTGTAGCTGCCGAGGAAGGCCCCCGCGATCCCTCCGAAAGCGGCCCCCAGCGCGTACGCGAGCAGCTTTGTGCGCACGATCGGGATCCCCATCGAAACGGCGGCCACCTCGTCCTCGCGTAGCGCGATCCAGGCCCGCCCGAGCCGCGAGTCACGCACGCGAAGGTTCACGAACAAGGTGATCAGCACGAGCGCGAAGACCGTGTAGTACCACGGTCTGAAGTGGAGCTGGTCGAAGCTGCCCACCCCCGGGAGGGAGGGGGCGTCGATGCCGCTGACTCCCAACTCACCCCCGGTCAGCGGCATTCCGTCGATCTTGATGTCCGGGCCGTTGATCGCGAACACGCGGATTATCTCGCCGAAGGCGAGTGTCACGATCGCGATGTAATCCCCCCTCAGGCGCAGCGTCGGGAGCCCGATCAGGGCGCCCGCGACGGAGGTGACGATCGCGGCGCACACGAGGATCAGCAGGAAGTTGAGGTGGACGCCCGGGATCGAGGACACGAACTTGGACACAAATACGTGCGCGTTCGCCTTGAAGATGAAATCCGAGCCGAGCCAACCGAGCGTGTAGGAGCCGAGCGCGAAGAACGCGAGGTAGCCGAGATCGAGCAGGCCGGCAAACCCCACCACGACGTTGAGCCCGAGCGCGAACACGACGTACGCGAGCGCGAGGATCTCCTTGTTCATGAAGTTGCTCCCATCCGAGAAGAACAGCGGCGCCACGACCCCGGCCGCGATCAACGCCAGAGCGAGCGCGCGCGTCCACCACGGCGGGAGCAGGCGCAGGGTCGCAACTCGCCGTTCGCGCAGCATCGCCAGCACCTCGTTCATCCGGCCTCCCTCGTCTCCTCGCCCAGAAGGCCGCGAGGGCGCAGCACCATGATCACGACCAGATACCCGAACACGATCGCGGGCGTCCACTGCGGCCCGATGCGAGCGTCTGAGAGCTGCTGGATGCATCCGATGATCAGCCCGCCGATCACCGCACCGCGGAGGTTGCCGATGCCGCCCATCACCGCCGCCGTGAACGCGATCAAGCCCGCCTCGAATCCCTGGAAGTACCAGATCGTGGTCTCGTACAGCGCATACACGAGTCCCGCCGCCCCGGCCAGCATGCCACCGAGCATGAACGTGAGCGAGATCGTCGTGTCCACGTTGATCCCCATCAGGCGCGCGGCCTCAGGATCCTGGGCGGTGGCTCGCATCGCCTTTCCGAGCCGGGCGCGGCCCACGAACCACACCAGCAGAACCACCAGCGGGACCGTGACGCCGACGGCGAGCACATCCGCACGGCGGATCACCACCCCGGAGACCTGCAGGACCGTGTCGTTCTGGCGGATCAGATCCGATACCCCGGCCGGCGATCCGCCCAGCCACAGCAGGCCGACGTTCTGGAGGATGAACGAGAACCCGATCGCGGTGATCAGCGGCGCGAGCTTTGGTGAGCCGCGCAGTGGCCGGTAGCCGACCCGCTCGATCAGCACGTTCAGCCCGCCGCACACGAACATCGAGACGATCAGCGTCAGCAGCAGCCCGAGCACGAGGCTGAGGGGGCCCGTCGCCAGGCCCAGCCCGATCGATGCCCAGAAAGCTGTGCCCGTAAAGGAGCCGATCATGAACACGTCGCCGTGGGCGAAGTTGATCAGCTCGATGATCCCGTAGACGAGCGTGTAGCCGATCGCGATCAAAGCCCAGATCGTGCCGTTGGAGACCCCCTGCACCAGGTTGCCGACCACGTACGTGAGGTCGTGGGTGGTCGTCGCGTGGCCGTGCGCGAATCCGGGATATCCGGAGACGAGGTCGTGGACGGCGTAGTAGACCGGAAGCACAGCGAGCGCGGCGAGCAGGCCCCACCGCCCCGCGATCGAGCGCGCACTGCGCAACGCCGCTCTGGCGGCGGGCGGCGCTGGTCCGGCTGCGAGCGATTTGCTTTCCACCGCGCCCGGTCAGGCGAGCACGAGCGGAGCCGCCTCACGCGGCCCCGCTCCGCCTGCTCGCTGTCAGCCCACCGACTTCTCGAACAACGGATTGCCGTCCTTGCCGACCTTGTACACGCCGTACTTGGTCAGCGTGGTGTCGCCGTTGGCGTCGAACCCGTAAGTACCGAGCACCGAGGCGCGTGCCTTGGTCGCGAACAGCGCCGCGACCACGGCGGCCTTGTTGTTGCCCTTTGGCCCCAGCTTCGCGATCGTGTCGAGCGTGAGCTTCATCGCCTCATAGCCGTAGATCGCATACGGATCCGGATTCGCCGTTCCGTACTTGGCCTTATATGCCTTCACGAACGCCCGGCCGCCCGGGTACGACGCTAGGTTCAGCGTCGCCACCGTGCATTGGAACAGCTTGCCGATGCTCGCCGGCATCCCGTGCATCGCGGGGTTGGTGACCGAGCTGGTGCAGATCCCGTCGCCGCCATAGATCTTGGCGTGCGGCAACGCCGAATTGATGTCCTTGACCAGCTGCACCTCGCCCGGGGGGTTGAACGCGGTGTAGACGCAGTTGGGCCCCTGGGACTTGATCGTCTGTGCGTCGGCGCGGTAATTGGGAGAGGTCGGGTCGAGCGCAGCGTTGCCGGTGACCGTGATCCCGTACGCGGCCTTGTGCAGCCCGATCTGCGTGGCGAGGCCGACACTGTACGGCGTCTTGTCGTTGGCGATGGCAACCCTCGTGCAGCCATCACCGTGCATCGCGATCAGGCCGGCCACGCCCTGGATCGAGTCCCGGGGAACCAGCCTGAAATACGTCCGCTTGCCTGTGGGGTAGTACTTCTGCGGCTCGCCGGGAGCGCTTCCCGGGTCGCTGGTGGTCAGACCGACATACGTGTTTGCGGTGCTGATCATCGCGAGCCCCACCTGGTTGGTGATCGGGATCTGGACCTTGCCGCAGCCCGAGTTCTGCGGGCCCAGTAATACCACCGCCTTGGGGTCGGTCGCAGCCTGCCGGGCGTTGGCCTGACACTGAGTCACGTCATAGCCCGCCGCCTGTGCCGTCGCGTCGTCGAGCGACTGGTAGTTGACCGTAAACTGGCCGGCCTTGCCGCCGGCCTGCGCGAGGGCCAGCTTCATCCCGTTGACCTCCGGGATCGTCTGAGCGGTCACCGGCCCTTGCAACGGAAGCGTCGAGTAGATGTCGACCGTGTTCGCGCCGCCGCCGCTGCCGCCGGCGCTCGTGCTGCTGCTGCTCTTGCTGCTGCTGCCGCAGGCCGCGAGCGCCAGCACGGCGCCGGCCAACAGGCATCCGGTAACAGCCTTGCCGAGAGAACCCATGCTCCTCCTCTGTGTGTCGCCTCCGGACCCTCGAATGGTCCGGTGTGCGGCAGCCTAGTCCGAGGGGCGGACCGCGGCAAGCGCCAGTCGCACCCTAACCAAACGTCAATGCCGCTCACGCGTCGATCGCCCGCCAGAAGCGCAGGCGGCCCGCGAGCAACCTGTAGACGCCGTAGCGGTGCAGGGTCGTGTCTCCGTCAGGTTCGATGCTGTAGGTGCCGAGCGCGCTCCGGCGGTCGTGCGTGTCGAATACCGCGGCGAGCACCCGCGAGCGCAGCGCGGTCCTGCGGCCGTGATCGGTGGCGCGTTCGATCGCGCTGAGCAGCAGGCTCATCGCCTCGTAGCCAGAGCTCATATAAGGGGCCGGCGGCCCGTACGCAATCAAGACGTGCGGATCGAGCGAAGCGGGGATCCCACCATGAGCCGGATCGGTGTATGTGCTCTGCGCGAGGCCGGCCGAGCCGAAGATCCTGGCGGCCGGAAGCGCAGCTGCCAACTGCTTGGTCAGAAGCACGGTGCCGGGCTCGGTGGTCGCGCTGATCAGGACGCAGCCGGCACCGGTGCGTGCTACGGCGCTCGCCAGCGAGCTGTAGTCCGACGCGGTCGGCTCGAACGGCTGAACGCCGGTGACCGGCAGCCCCCCCGCCCCGGCCGCGAGCGAGAAGCTCGTCGCGACGTCCTGGCCGTCCACCTCGCCGTCGTCGAGGACTTCCGTCTTCCCGCACCCGAGGCTCTTCTGCAGCCGCACCTGCGCCACCGCCTGGACCTCGTCGTTGGGCACGACGCGGACAAACGTCCGCACACCCGTCGGGTAGTACTTCTGCGGTTCTCCCGGGGAGGCCCCGGCGGCGCTGGACGTGAGTCCGACGGCAGTGCTCGCGGGGCTGATCTGCGGGATCCCGGCACGGTTGAGAATCGGGATCGAGATCGCGCTCGCCCCGGATTCAAACTCGCCGATGTAACCGATCGTGGTCTTGTCCGCGCTCGCCAGGCGTGCGTTCTGCGTCGCCTGCCCCGGGTCCCATCCGTTCCTTTGCAAGGTCGAGTCGTCGAGCGGCTTGAGCGCGATCTGGTATGGGCCAATCCTGTCGTGGAACTGCGCCAGCGCGAGCTCCTCGCCGCGAACGACCGCCTCCGCCGCGGCTCGAATCGGTCCCTGCATCGGCATGCTCGAGTAGATCGTCAGGGCCCTGCCCGGGATCCGGTCGCCGGCCCTCTGCTTGCCGCCGCAGCCCGCCACGGTGACGAGCGAGACGCACAGCAGCAGTGCGAGCGCCGGCCGGCTCACCCCTGTACTTGCAGGAACCTGAAGGGAACGAGCTTGCCGCTCTGCACGTGGCTGAACACGAACGGCGCGATGCTCGTGTCTCCGGCCGAATTGATCGAGTACGTGCCGAGCACGCTGGCACGGTTGCGGATCGCGAAGAAGTCGTGCACGACCTTGGTCCGGTCGCCCGCGGAGGACCCCGCGCTCCCGAGCACTCCGAGCACCGCGGCCATCGCCTCGTAGCCGAAGATCGCCTGCAGCGAGGGGGGGTGGTGGTAGGCGGCACTGAAGTCCGTGACGAACTTCTGCCCCTTGGGTGGGAGATCCTTGGGCAGGTTGGGCAGGTTGGGCAAGAACCCGGGCGCCGAGACGTAGAGGTTGCCCGCGGCGGGACCCGGCAGGCCGGCTGCGAGCGCCGCGTCGTCGAGCGCCGAGGGCGCGAACAGCTTGACGGTGGGGCTGGTGGCGACCGCGCCCTTGAACGCATGCAGCGCGGACGTGTCCGAAGATCCGCCGAAGAACAGTGCCCCCTCCTGACCACGCGGCGCGACCGAGATTCCCGCGGCCGCCGCGTCGCGCTTGACCGCGAGCGCGATCGTGGCGCCGTATTGGCTGCCGTCGGCGGTGACGTAGAGCGTCTTGACCCCGAATGACTGCATCTCCTGGACCTGGGCCTTGGCCTCCTGAGCCGTACTCGGCACGACCCGGGCAAACGTCTTGCCATATGCCTTCAGCGACTCGTAGTAGCGGTTCGGCGCGCCCGGTACAGCGGCAGTTGGTTGGGTCAGCTCGAGCGCGGTGTCAGTAGGGCTCACCTGCAGCACGTCCTGCGCGTTGGTGATCCCGGCCGAGCCCTCCGACGCTCCGGGTGCGATCTCGCCCAGATAGGCGATCGTGCTCGGGTCCTCGATCGCGGTACGGGCGTTGTCCGAGATCTTCCCCGTGAGCGTGACGAGCTTGATCTTCAGCTTCCCGACCTGCCCACCCTGCTCTTGGAGTGCCAGCCGCTCGGCGTCGAGCACGTCCTGCGACTCCGGGGTGGCGCTCGTGGCGGGGGCGCTCGCGTAGATCGTAAGCGTTCCGGTGGTGACGGTGGTGGTGGCGGTGCCGGCGGCCGTGCAGCCGGCGATCGTGGCCGCGAGCGCCGCGGCTGCACCGACCACGAGCAGCTTGTCGCGCATCGCCTGTCCCTGCTAGTCCCGCCGGCCCGGCAGGAACGGGAGGAGGTTGCGCACGGCGATCGAGATGAGCACCATCACGACCGCGATCAGGATCGCGTCGAACCCCCCGACGTTGAGCGCCCACAGGACGATCCACAGGCACAGGCCCGCGGTGGCAGTGAGAATCAGGCCCATCGGCGAGGATGCTATCGGGAGTCTCCCGCCCTCCGCTCGCCCACCGGGTATTCGCTGAGCGCCGCCGCGAACCCGCGCACGAGCTCGCGCACCGCCCCAACCGGGTCGTGCGCCTCGCCGGCCGCGCGAACCAGCCTGCTCCCGACGATCACCCCGTCGGCGCCCGCGCTCGCGGCCGCGCCGGCCTGCTCTGCCGTGGCGATCCCGAAGCCGACCGCGACCGGGACCTCCGTGCTCGCCACCGCCCTCGCGACGGTGCCCGCGAGCCCGCCGTCGAGCG
The DNA here is from genome assembly GCA_003244035.1 of Solirubrobacterales bacterium. Taxonomy (GTDB): domain Bacteria; phylum Actinomycetota; class Thermoleophilia; order Solirubrobacterales; family Solirubrobacteraceae; genus Palsa-465. The sequence goes on from QHBV01000199.1 coordinate 28,694, forward strand.
CTGCCCGCTCCCCGGTCGTCCCCGTCAAGGACACCGTGTACAGAAACCCGCGTGCACGCGCGCCGATCAGCTCCAGCCGCTCGTCGGGGGTCCCCGGGGCGACCAGGGGCACCAGCGCCAGCCCCCGCTCGTCGCAGGCCACGAGCGTCGCCGGCGCCTCCTCGAGCGGCAGATCCGGCACGATCAACCCGCTCGCGCCGGCAGCCGCGAGGGCATCGGCGAAGCGCTCGAGTCCGCGGGCGAGGATCACGTTCGAGTAGCACATCACCACCACCGCAACCTGCTCTGCGACCGCGCGGGCCACCTCCAGCACGCGATCGAGCGTCGCGCCCGCCCGCAGCGCGGCGCTGCCGGCGGCATGGACCACCGGTCCGTCGGCGAGCGGATCGGAGAACGGGACGCCGAGCTCGACCACGTCCGCGCCCGCCTGCGGGTACGCCAGCCCGATCCGCAGCGAAGCATCCAAGCTGGGGAAGCCGCCCATCAGGTAGGGCATCAGCGCGGCGCGGCGCCCGTCGGCTCGCGCCGCGGCGAACGCCTCCGCGATCCGTTCGGTGCCGGTCACTGGCCTGCGGGCCAGTGACCGATCAAGGCCAGCGCCTCCGCCAGGTCCTT
>QHBV01000200.1:0-684 GCA_003244035.1 Solirubrobacterales bacterium
TGCCGCGGTGGGCTGGGTGGGGGGTCGTTGATGGGTGAGGGCGTGGGGGAGGCGGGTGGTGATTTCTTGGTTGGTGAGGGGGTAGTGGCAGGCGGCGATCCCGCCGCCGTCTTTGGGTTCGAGGGGTGGTTCTTGGTCTGAGCAGAGGGGTTGGGCTTTGGGGCAGCGGGTGTGAAAGCGGCAGGCCGATGGTGGGTTGGCGGGGCTGGGGACGTCGCCGGTGAGCAGTTGGCGTTGGTGGGTGCTGTTGGTGGGGTCGGCGACGGGGACGGCGGAGAGCAGCGCGCCGGTGTAGGGGTGGCGCGGCTGGGTGTAGAGCACGTCGCCGGCGGCGAGTTCGACGACCTTGCCGAGGTACATGACCGCGACGCGGTCGCACATGTGGCGCACTACGGAGAGGTCGTGGGCGATGAAGATGAGCGTGAGACCGAGTTCGCGTTGCAGGCCGCGCAGCAGGTTGAGGACTTGGGCTTGGATGGAGACGTCCAGCGCGGAGACGGGTTCGTCGGCGATCAGCAGCTTGGGTTCGAGAGCGATCGCGCGCGCGACGCCGATGCGTTGGCGTTGACCGCCGGAGAATTCGTGGGGGTAGCGGTTGTAGTGCTCGGGGTTCAGTCCGACGCGGTCCATTAGTTCCTGCACGCGGGTTTTGCGTTCCCCGGCGCCCGAGAGCAGACCGTGGAT
>QHBV01000200.1:732-2161 GCA_003244035.1 Solirubrobacterales bacterium
TGGAAGATCATCTGCATTTCGCGGCGCATCGCTTTGAGCTCGTCGCCGTGCTGGGCGCCGACATCACGTCCGTCGAAGGTGATCGTCCCCGAGGTCGGTTCCATCAGCCGGCACAGCAGCCGCGCGGTGGTGCTCTTGCCACATCCCGTCTCGCCGACGATCCCGAGCGTTTCGCCGGACTGGACATCGAACGACACGCCATCGACGGCCTTGACCGCCCCGACCTGGCGCTGGATGATCAAGCCCTTGCGGATCGGGAAATGCTTGACCAGATCGCGCACTTCGATCAACGAGCTCACGCGCCCGGCTCCTCGCCCGCCAGCGCACTATCGGCAGGGGTCTCGCCACCCACGCCCAGCGGCGGCGCGCCCGCGGGGGGGGCCGACGCGCCCACCGACGCCGCCGCGAGGCGCTGCAGCGACTCCGGCGCGCGCCCGGATTGCAGGCCCTCCCAGATCTCCGCGCGGACGCTTGATCTGAGCAGGCACGCCGCGACATGCCCGCCCGGCCCCGCGCCGTCGACCGCTTCCAGGCGCGGATCGACGCGCTTATGGGCCTCCTGCACATACGGGCAGCGGGGATGGAAATAGCAGCCCGAGGGACGATTGATCAAGCTCGGCGGCCGTCCCGAGATCGGGACCAGCTCCTCATCACGCGGACTGTCCAGGCGCGGGATCGACGTCAACAGCCCCCACGTGTACGGGTGCTGGGGATGATGAAAGATCTCCTCGCTACTGCCGCGCTCCACGATCCGTCCCGCGTACATCACCGCGATCTCGTCCGCGACCTCCGCGACCACCCCCAGATCATGGGTGATGATGATGATCGCGGTCCCCAACCGCTGCTGGAGATCCTCCAGCAACGCCAGAATCTGCGCCTGGACAGTCACATCCAATGCGGTCGTCGGCTCATCAGCGATCAACAGCTTCGGCTCGTTGGCTAACGCCATCGCGATCATCGCCCGCTGGCGCATCCCCCCCGAGAACTCATGCGGATACTGATCCACCCGCCGCTTGGGATCGGGGATCCCGACCAGCTCCAACAGCTCGGCGGCGCGCGCGCGGGCCGCCGAGCGCGAGATTCGGCGGTGCGCCTGCATCGCCTCGACCAGCTGCCACCCCACCTTGTAGAACGGATGCATCGCCGACAGCGGATCCTGAAAGATCATCGCCATGTCGTTACCGCGGACGAGACGCAGCTTGTCGTCGTCGAGCGTGACCATGTCCTGGCCGTCGAACAGGATCCGACCCTCAATCTGCGAGTTGCGGCTGCGGGTGAGCCCCAGCGCCGTCAACGACGACACCGTCTTGCCCGACCCCGACTCCCCCACAATGCCCAGCGTGTGGCCCGCGTCCAACGCGTAGGAGATCCCATCGACGGCGTGCACAACCCCGTCGTCGGTGCGAAACGACACCCGCAGATCCTCGAC
>QHBV01000201.1 GCA_003244035.1 Solirubrobacterales bacterium
GTTCGAAGAACAGGGGAACTAAGTGCGCACGGCCGCTGCCTGCCCGGCTGCCAATCCCTGCTCGAGCAGCGTCCGCGGGCCCGGCCCGACGAATCGCCCGGGGTCACTCTCTCCGGCCGCTCTCAGCGCTTCGAGCGCCGGCCGGAGCGCCGGCATCCGTGCGCTGTCGTGAGCGTCGGAGGCGATCACCGCTCGCGGCGCGACGCGCAGCAGACGCAACGCTTCGGTGCGGACGGCCTCGCCGTACAGCCCCAGGAGAGACCATGCATTCAGCTGCAGCACGCTGCCGGCGATCAGCTCGTGCTCGAGCGCAATCGTCGTCTCCCGAGTCCGTAAGGCGCGTTCGGGATGGGCGACGACGACGGCGAATCCCCGCGTGCGAAGCTCGTCGGCGGCGGCCATAAAGCCGGCGTCGAGCCCCTCGAACGGCGCCTCGAGCAGCAGCCATCGCCGCTCTGGCGGTCCTTGGGCGATCGCCTCGAGCTGCGGTGCGGTGAGACGCTCGACGATCTCGTGCGCGAGCTCTCCGCCCGGCAGCACGTCAAGCCGGATCCGCTCGCGTCCCAGCCGATCGACGAGCTCGCCGACAAGAACAGGAACCTCGGTGGGATCGGCCACGTACTCTGCGCGCACATGCGGAGTCGCCACTACCGTCCCGGTCCCGTCGGACACGGCAGCGGTCGCCAGCGCAAGGCTGTCCTCGATGCAAGCCGGACCGTCGTCGATGCCGGGGAGCAGATGGAAGTGGATCTCCACGTAACTCAACGACCTCATGATTCGCCCCGCGGGAGGGGATCCCGTGATGATTTGGTGAAGCCCTCGCGCATCTTCGTGACCGCGGCCGTGCTCGCCACCGCGGCGCTGATGCTCGTCGGCTGCGGGAGCGCCGGCAGCGACCTTCCGGTACAGACGCGCCCCTCCCCAAAGGCTCGCACCGCGGGTGGTCCCCCCAGCCACATCGCCGTGATCGTGATGGAGAACGAAGAGTACGGCGAGATCGTGGGCTCGCGCGCGACGCCATTCATCAACGGCCTCGCGAGGCGCTACGCGCTCGCGACCTCGATGTACGCAATCAGCCATCCATCGCTGCCGAACTACCTGGCGCTGACCGGCGGCTCCACCCATGGGATCGACAGCGACTGCACCGACTGCACCGTCCCGGGGACGGGACTCGCGGGACAGCTCAGCGCCAGCCACCTCGCCTGGAAGGCGTACATGGAGGACCTTCCACATCCCTGCTTTCAGGGCGCAGGCGCAGGCGGCTACGCGAAGAAGCACGACCCGTTCATCTACTACGCGGCAATCGCCAAGGCGACGGCGCTGTGCAACCGAATCGTTCCGTTGACCGAGCTCGCCGCCGACGAGCGCACTCACGACCTGCCGAGGTTGATCTGGATCACCCCCAACCTCTGCCACGACATGCACGATTGCGACCCCGCGGTCGGAGACCGGTTCCTCGCGCAGACGATCCCGCCGCTGCTGAGCGAGCTCGGCCCCGGCGGCGTGCTGCTGCTCACCTGGGACGAGGGCTCGAGCGACGCGGGCTGCTGCCGGCTGGCCTCGGGTGGCCACGTCGCGACGATCGTCGCCGGTCCAGGCGCGTCACCGGGCGCTCGCTCATCCACGCCCGTCGACCACTACTCGGTGTTGCAGACAATCGAGGACCTACTCGGCCTGCCCCGCCTCGGCGGCGCCGGCTGTGCCTGCACGCCCTCGCTTGAGCCCCTGCTGCGCAGACGCTGATTCGCGCAGCACCGCGCCCAGGATCCCGTTGACAAAGGACGGCGCATCGGCCCCGCAGAAGCGCTTGGCGGTCTCGACGGCCTCGTCGATCGCCCCCTCCGGAGGGATCGGCTGCTCTCCCGCGACAGCCTCGGGGTGCAGCAGCTCGAGCAGTCCGACCCTCAGGATCGAACGTTCCAGGGGCGCGATGCGCAGCAGCGACCATCCCACCGCGTGCTCCGAGATCAGCGCGTCGAGCTCCGGCTGGTGCTCGCGCACCCGCTCGGCGAGCTCGCGCGTGAACGCGTGGACGTCCCGCGGAACTGTCTGCTCGAGCGGCAGCGCGAGCAGGTCGCTCTGGTACAGCGCCCAGATCGCCGCGCGACGCTGCTCGCTCCTACGCACGGTGCCAGCCGCTCACAAGCGCAGCGCCCAGCCGTCACGCACGCGACACGTACTCGCCCGAGCGCGTGTCGACCCGCACGACCTCGCCCGTGTCGATGAACAACGGGACCTGGATCTTGGCGCCGGTCTCGAGCACGGCGGGCTTGGTACCGCCGCCCGAGGCGGTGTCCCCGCGGACCCCCGGCTCGGTCTGCTGCACCCTCAACTCGAGTGCGCTCGGCAGCTGCACATCGGCCGGCTCGTCGTCGATGTACAGGAGCTCGACGTCGTCTGAGTCCTTGATCCAGCGCAGCGCGCCGGCGATCGTGCGCTCGGGGATCGTGAGCTGCTCATAGCTCTCGGAGTCCATGAAATGGGCATCATCGCCGTCGTGGTAGAGGAACTGCATCCGCCGGACCTCGGTGCGGATGGAGCGGAACTTCTCCCCGGCGCGGAACGTGCGATCGATCACGGCGCCATCGCGGACACGGCGGAGCTTGGTCCGCACGAACGCCCCGCCCTTGCCGGGCTTGACGTGCTGGAACTCGAGGATCTTAAAGATCGTCCCCTCGACTTCGATGTGGTTGCCGTTGCGAAATTGGTTGGTGGAGATCATCGTCCGGCGCCAAGTGTACGAGCGCTCAACAGCCGAGCGCGAAGTCGAGCGCGGCGCAGACCTCAGACAGCCTCGACCGCGAGAGCACCGCGATGCGATCGACGAGCAGCGCCTTGGGGACCGTGCGGAGGTTGTCGAAGCTGATCGCGCATTCCCGTGGCATCCCGTCAGCGTTGTCGAGCCGCACCTCGGTGGGGATTCCCCGGGCGGTTCGCATGACCAGGGCGACCACGACGCTTCGCGGCATGGCGACTCAATCGGTCACGATCAGGCGCTTGGTCACCGACGTCAGGACCTCACAGCCGCCCTCTCTCACGACGACGAGGTCCTCAGTCCGGATCCCGAACCGGCCCGGCAGGTAGACCCCCGGCTCCACCGTTACCACGTTGCCGGCGTCCAGGTCGTCCTCCGAGCTCCAGCTGAGCCGCGGTCCCTCGTGGATCTCGAGCCCTACGCCGTGCCCGAGGCCGTGCCCGAAGTGCTCGCCCTGGCCCGCCGCCTCGATCAAGTCCCGCGCAGCCGCGTCGGCGTCACGCCCGCTCACCCCCGCCTTGACAGCGGCCAGTCCCGCGAGCTGGGCCTCGAGCACGAGCTCATAGGCGCTCCGTGCGTCGGCGCCGGGCTCGCCGGCGGCGACGGTCCGCGTGCAGTCCGAGCAGTACCCGTCGAGCTCCGCGCCCCAGTCGATCACGACGAGCTCCCCGCGGCGGATCTCGACGTCGCGGGGTTGAGCGTGGGGTAACGCGCCGTGCGCTCCGGCCGCGACGATCGTCTCGAAGCTCGCCCGCTGGGCGCCCCTCTGGCGCATGTCGCGCTCGAGCTCGATCGCGAGCTCGCGCTCGGTGCGGCCGATCAACCCGCCGCGCACGAGCCGCTCGAAGGCGGCGTCGGCGAGCCCGGTCGCGGCCTTGATCCGCTGCACCTCCTCGGGCTCCTTGACTGCGCGCAGCCCTTCGAGAAGGCGACCGACCGCCACCAGCTCGACGCGCTCAGGGAGCAGCTCGCGCAGCTGCCGCAGCTGGGCCACCGTCACGTGCGCCTCTTCGAAGCCAAGGCGCAGCTCGCCCGCGGGGAGCGCGTCGTCGATCACCTCGAGCAGGTTCACCGGAGCGCGCACGCGCGCGAACGAAGCGTGCACCTCCTTGGCCGCCTGCTCGACGTAACGGAAGTCGGTGATGAACGTACGCGTTCGCGCCCCGATCAGCGCGAGCCCGTTGCTGCCGGTGTAGCCGGTCAGGTAGCGGACGTTGACCAGCGCTGAGACCAGCATCGCGTCGACGCCGGCGCCGGTAAGCAGCGCCAGCAGGCGATCGGGGCGAGCCCTCACCGCGACAGCTCCGCCGCCAGCCGCGCCAGCGCGTCGCGGTAGCCCTCCGGACCCTTGCCCGAGACCCGCGCGATGCACAGCTCCGCGATCACCGACGTTCGCCGCCACGGCTCGCGCGCGTCGACCTCGGAGAGGTGGACCTCGACGGTGGGCAGGCCGGCAAGCTCGAGGGCGTCACGGATCGCGTAGGAGTAGTGGGTCCAGGCGCCGGGGTTGATCACGATCCCGTCGGCCAGCCCCTCCAGGCGGTGTAGGTGCTCCACCAGCTCGCCCTCGTGGTTGGTGTGGAAGAACCGAGGCACGAGCTCGAGCTCCCGCGCGCTCCGCGCGATCCGCAGCTCGAGCTCGTCGAAGTTCAAGCCCCCATAGTGCTCGGCATCGCGGCGCCCGAGTTGATCGAGGTTGACCCCGTGGATGATCTCGATGCGGTTACGAAGGACCATCAGCGTGCCAACTCTCGCACGGCTGCGAGCAACCCGCCACTGGGGACCTCGCAGCCCGCTCGCGGCTTACCCGGTGCCTCGAGCAGGACGAACGGAACCGGTCCGTCGCCCATGCGTTTCTTGTCCCGCGCGGTTGCGCTCACCACCGTCTCGGGATCGACGCCGTCCAGGCTGCTCGGCAGACCATGGGTCACGAGCAGCTCGCGTACCTCCTCGCGCAGCTCCGGCTGACCCGAGAGCCGGAGGGTCGCGAGCAATCCGAGCGCCACCGCCTCGCCGTGGCGGTGGCGCTCATAGCGGCCGACGACCTCGATCGCGTGGCCGACCGTGTGCCCGAGGTTCAGGACCTGCCTGAGACCAGCGTCGCGCTCATCACGGGCCACGATCCGGAGCTTGGTCCGCGCGCACGCGAGGATCACCCGCTCATCGGTGGGATCGGCGCCGGAGCGCACGGTCTCCCACAGCTCGCCGCCGGCGATCAGCGCGGTCTTGACGACCTCCGCGTAGCCGGCCGCGAGCTCCTCGGGCGGGAGCGTGTCCAGGGCTCGCGTGTCGGCGAGCACCGCTGCGGGCTGGTGGTAGGCGCCGACGTAGTTCTTGGCCTCGGCGAGGTCCACCCCGGTCTTGCCGCCGTACGCCGAGTCGACCTGCGCGACGAGCGTCGTCGGGACCTGGACGCAGCGCGCCCCGCGCTGGTAGGTCGCGGCGCAGAAGCCCGCCAGGTCGCCGACGACGCCGCCCCCGAGCGCGACCACGAGGTCCGCGCGGGTCATCCCGGCCCGCGCGAGCTCGCTCCAGACGATCTCCGCGTGCGCGACGGTCTTGGACTGCTCGCCGGGCATGATCGCGACCCGGCCGGCGAGCGGTTCGAGCGCGTCGGCGTACAGGCGCCCGACGTTCCCGTCGGTCACCAGGAACCTGCGCCCCTCGACGATGCGCGGCCAGAAGCGGTGCTCGCGCAGCAGCCCCGGGCCGACGTACGCCGGGTAGTCCCCCGACGCGCTGGCGGCCCACAGCAGCTTCGCGCCCACCGGCGCGCCTCGCAGCGCCGCGAGCACAGGCGCGAGCGCGTCCGATCGCTCCGCCGGGACGGACGCGTCGGCGAGCTGCGCGTATACGGGCTCGCGCTCGGCGAACAGCGCCGCGAAGCGGGCGCGGTCGGCTGCAAGCGGGCGCCCGGTGCCCCGCACGCGCGCCCACGCCGTCTCGAGACCGACGTCGAGCCAGATCACGAGCTGCTGCTCGAGCGCCGCCCGCACGGCCCGCGAGCACGGCGCACCGCCGCCGAGCGCCAGCACCCGGGCGCCCGGTGCGGGTGCACCAGCGCCGGGCGCGCGCAACAGCTCGAGGGTGATCCGTTCCTCGGCGGCCCGGAACACCGCTTCACCATCCTGCGCGAACACGTCGGCGATCGGCTTGCCAAGCCGCTCCTCGATCACCTGATCGACATCGATCGCGTGCACTCCGAGCGCCCGTGCAGCGCTGCGAGCAGCCGTCGACTTTCCCGCTCCCATGAAGCCGATACAGACCACGGCGCCCCGATCCGGCGAGCGCGTCAGCTCCGCCGCCACGCGATTCGTTCCTCGTACGCCCTCAGCGCGCCGACGGCGTCGTCGATGTGGTCACCTCCGAGCTTCTGCCTGTAGGCGTCGGCGAGCACGAATGCGACCATCGCCTCCCCCACCACCCCGGCGGCAGGGACCGTGCACGAATCGGTCCGCTCGCGGAGCGCCTCCGCGGGCTCGTGGGTGGCGATGTCGACCGACCGCAGCGGCTTGGTCAAGGTCGGCAGCGGCTTCATCGAGCCGCGCACCACCAGCGGAGCGCCAGTCGTCATCCCGCCCTCGACCCCTCCCGCCCGGTTGGTGTGGCGGTGATAGCCGCGCATCTCCTCGTAGAAGATCTCGTCATGGGCCTTTGACCCGGGCACGCCCGCGACCTCGAACCCGTCTCCGATCGAGACCGCCTTGATCGCCTGGATCGAAAGGATCGCCTGGCCGAGGCGCCCATCGAGCCGCTCCCCCCATGAGACGTACGAGCCGAGCCCCGGAACAAGCCCGAACGCAATCACCTCGAATACGCCGCCGAGCGATTCGTTGGCCTTGCGCAGGCGGTCGATCTCGACGACCATCTCGCGGCTGGCGCCGGCGTCCAGGCAGCGGACCGGAGACTCATCGACGGCGTCGAAGTCGCGCGCTTGGAGATCCTCCCTGCGGGGCGCATGCACCGAGGCGATCTGGATCACATGCGAGCGCACGGTGACCCCGAGCGCCGCCAGGAAGGCCTTCGCCACGGCGCCGCCGGCGACCCGCGCCGCGGTTTCCCGGGCGCTGGCTCGCTCGAGCACGTCGCGCACGTCGGTGAGCCCGTACTTCTGCGTCCCGACGAGGTCGGCGTGCCCCGGTCGGGGCAGATGCACCTCCTGCAGCCCAGCCGGCACCGGCCACGGATTCATCCGCTCCTCCCAATTGGCGTAATCGCGGTTGAGCACTTGGAGCGCGATCGGGCCCCCAAGCGTGCGGCCATGGCGCAGGCCACCCGTGACCTGCACCTGGTCGCGCTCGATCTTCATCCGGCCACCGCGACCATGGCCGAGCTGCCGGCGGCTCAGATCGCGATTGATCGCTTCGCGCTCGATCGCCAGGCCGGCGGGGAGCCCCTCGATGATGCAGGTCAGGCCGGGTCCGTGGGACTCGCCGGCCGTGGTCAGGTGCAGCGCCATCGGGTTACGTGCGCGCAACTTGGGCGTTGTGCCCGGGCTGGAACGAGCCGCTGCCCTCGCACCAGGGGCACGTGACCACGTGCGGAGCGCCACCGAAGCCCGAGATCAGCTTGCCCGTACCGCGGCACGGTGAGCACTCGGTGCTGCGGGGGCTTCCGTCGCCGGACTTGGCGGCTGGGCTCACCGGCGCACCGCGACGAGAACGCCGTCGCCGATGGGCGTTACGGTCCCGGTCAGCCGTCCGTCGCCGAGCAGCCGCTCGTTGAACGCGCGGGCGGTGGCGATCTGCTCGTCGCTCCAATGGCCGTCGCTGCGGCCCTCGGCTACCGTCCCGCTCATCAGCACGTTGTCGACGGCAAGCACGGCGCCGGGAGCGAGCAGCGGCAGCAGCGCGTCGAAGTAGTCGCCGTACTGGGACTTGACGCCATCGACGAAGGCCATCTCGAACGTTCCGCTGAGCTGTGCAAGCCCCTCGCGGGCGTCCTGCAGGCGCAGGTCGGCGCGCGCCAGCACACCGGCGCGGCCTAGATAATCGCGCGCGGCGGCGTGGCGCGCCTCGTCGATCTCGAACGAGACCACCGTCCCGCCCTCGGGCAGCGCGCGCGCGAGGTACAGGGTGGAGACGCCGATCGCCGTCCCCACCTCGATCACCCTGCGTGCCGCGCTTGCCAGCGCGAGCACGTGCAGGAGGGCACCCGTATCGGGCATCACGATCGGGATCTGCTCGACCATAGCCTGCGCCTCCATCTCGGAGAGCACCTCGTCGGGCGCGGGGCGCAGCCCCGAGAGGTACCCACTGACGGCGTCGGTGACGATCATCGGAGTGGGACGATACCTTGCGCGGTTTCTAGCTGAGACCCACCGCGGCGCGCATCTCCTTCACCGGCGCCGCCAGTCCCGTGAACAGCTCGAAGCTGAGCGCGCCCTGGCCGACGAGCAGCTCGAGCCCCTCGACAACGGCGACGCCGCGCGCCTGCGCCGCCTGCACCAGCGGGGTCGCCGCATCCGCGTACACGAAGTCGACTACGCACTCGTAGCCGGCGAGGTCGTCGGCGGCGAGCGGCAGCTGCGCGAAGGGCATGTCCGCGGCGCCCATGCCTGCGGGCGTGCAGTGGACGAGCACGTCGGCAGGCTCCGCGCTCTCGACCGGCGTGCCACCGAGCTCCGCGCACAGCCTCCGCGCGCGCTCGGGGGTGCGGTTCCAGACGCGCACCTCGCGGGCCCCGGCGTCGCGCAGCGCCCACACCGCCGCGCGCGCGCTTCCGCCCGCGCCAAGCACGAGTGCCGTGCGCCCGGCCACGGAAAACGGCAGCGCCTGGGTCAGCGCCGGGGCATCGGTGTTCTCGGCGTGGATCGCGCCGGCGGGAGCGAACGTGAGCGTGTTTGCAGCGCCGATCCCCCCCGCGCGCTCGCTGACCCGATCCGCTAGCGCGAGCGCCGCCTGCTTGTGCGGGATCGTGACGTTGACGCCATAAAAGCCGGCGGCCGCAAGCGCCGTAACGGTCTCGGCGAACAGCTCCGGCGGGACCGGCAGCAGCTGATAGCGCCAGCCGGTCAGCCCCGCCGCTCGCAGCGCCGCGTTCTGGATCGTCGGCGAGCGGCTGTGGGTGATCGGCCAGCCAAGGACACCAAGGCGGGGGCGCTGATTCCCCATCTCGCGCTCGGTCACTCGAACATCGCGGCGACGGCTCCGAGGACGCAGTGCGTGAGCGCAATCGCATCGTGCAGCGTCGCGTGCACGGCGGCCGGGCTCAGCGAGGTGTCAGCGGTCGGCACGGCCTCACTGTACGGCCGCGAAGGCTCAGCACTGCGCCGGCGAGCGGCCGCCCCGCCGGGCACGGGCGGACTGATAGCGGCTGGCGTCCGCGAGGAACTGGGCATACGTCGAGGCGAAGACCTGCGCGCCGTTTCCGCACGGCTTGACCACGAAGTACAGATAGCTCGTGCGGGCGGGGTGCGCGGCGGCTTGCATCGCGGGCAGGCCCGGATTGTCGATCGGCGTCGGTGGGAGCCCCTTGTGGATGCGGGTGTTGTAGGGCGAAGAGGAGCGCAGCTGCGACGCGGTCAGCGGGCCCGTGTAGTTGCCGGTGGCGTAGCGCGTGGTCGCGTCGATCTGCAACGGCATTCCGGCCGCCAGGCGGTTGTAGATGACCGAGGCGACCAGCGGCAGCTCGCGGGCCGACCTCGCCTCGCCCTGAACCATCGAAGCGATCGTCAGCACGTCGTAGGAAGTTAGGTGCTTGCCACGCGCGTAGCGCTCATTGATGGTCGCAAAGCGCTCGCGGAACGTGCGCAGCTGATCGGTTACGAGCGCCGAGATGCTGATCGGGTCGCGCAGCTGGTAGGTAGATGGGAACAGGAAGCCCTCGAGCGAGGGCGTGCTCCGGGGCGCTCCGTAGCTCTGGGGACCGAGCAGGCTCGAGTGCCGGGTCGCCGCGAGGTAACTGCCGCGCACGCCCTGGCGGCGTAGCAGCGCGTCGATCTGGCTGCGGGTCCGGCCCTCGACGACCGTCACTTCGCTCACCTTCGCGGGCGGGGGCGGTGTCGTGAGGATGTCGAGCACGCTGCCGTAGCTCATGTCGAGCTTGAGGGGATAGGTGCCCGCGTGCAGGGCGCTGCGCTCGCCGTCGACCGTGGCCCGCAGCTGGAAGAAGAAGCTCGAGCCGATCACGCCGTCGCGCGCCAGCAGATCGCCGACCTGCCCCGCGCTCGAGTGGGGCGCAATCGTGACGGTCACGCTGCCGTGACCGGACCCATGAAAGGGCTGATAGAGCTCTACCAGCAGCCAGATCACCGCGACCGCCAGCACCAGCACGAGCACGGCGATCGCGCGGCCGGCACGGGAGTGGCTGGCGCGCGAGGTGCGCGACGCGCGTGGTGCGCGGCGTGGGCGGTGGGACGCCAGCGCTGAGGCTCGAGCTGTCAGGCGCGCGCCACGCACTGTCCCGCGCGGGATCTGGCGAGCGCGCCTCACCGGCGTCGGGGGAACCAACCGCTCGTGCGGCTCGAGCACGGGCTCCGGCGGCTCGAGGAACGGCTCGGGTAGCGACTCGGGCAAGACTTCGGGCGACCGCTCGAGGGGCTCGATCGGCTCGAGGGCTACCGGCTCGAGGGGCTCCACCGGCTCGGGCAGCTCGACCGGTTGGGGGAGCTCCACCGGCTCGGGGAGCTCGACCGGCTCGGGCAGCTCGACCGGCTCGGGCAGCTCCGTCGCCGGCGACGAGTCTGCCTGGGACGCCCCTCGACGCCCGGCTCGCTTGCGCTCGCGCTCGCGTCTGGCGGCCTCACGGTCAGCGGCGGTGCGCTCGTGCGACCGTTTCATGCACGGCCTCCGGACCTCAACCAGTCCTCGAGCAGGTGCGCTGCAGCCCGAGAGTCCTCGCTCGCTCGGCCGCCGACACGCCCGGCGAGTCGCGTCGTCAAGCGCTCGTCGTATAGCTCCACGGGCACAGGGAGCTGGCGCTCCAGCGTCGAGGCGAACTCGCGCGTCTCGAGCGTCTGCGCAGTGTCGTGGCCGGAGAGCGACAGCGGCAGCCCGACGAGCACGCGCTCGGCGCTCAGCTCGGCCACCAGCGCGCGCAGCCGTGCAAGTCCGCGCCGGGAGCGCGGCGAGGCCACCGGATCGATCGGCGTCGCGAGCACCCCGGTCGGATCGCTGACCGCACAGCCACAGCGGGCGCTGCCGTAGTCGAGCGCGAGCACCCGCACGACCTTATCGGTTGTGGGTTCGTCGATGAATGGGTTGTGGGAATGAGGGGTCCGAAGAGCGAGCCGGACGAGGGCGCAGGACCGAAGGCGCAGCAGCGCTGCATCGAGGTCCGAGGGCGAAGCATCCGTGACGCTGATCGGGCGACTCAGACCGCAAGCTAGTCATCGACGGGCCCTGAGCGCCGCCTCGATCGCCGCGCGTGCGGCCTCGATCGCCTCCGGCAGCTTCGCCACCTCGCGGCCGCCGGCGCGTGCGAGCGTGTCCCGGCCTCCGCCACCGCCGCCCACCACCGCCGCCGCGATCGCGACAATCTCGTCCGCCCGCACGCCGCGGGCGACCAGCGACGGAGCGACGCTCGCGATTAGCTCGACGCGGTCCTCTCCGGCGCTGCCGAGCACGATCGCCGCGTCGCCGAGCTTGCCCTTGAGGCGATCCGCGAGCGCCAGCAGCGCCTTGCCATCCGCCGCCTGGACGGCGGCGGCGAGCACGCGTGCGCCATTGAGGTTGCCCGCCCCGGACACCAGCTGCTCGATCTCCACAGTGCCGTTGCCCGCGCCCCGGCGGGTCGAGCGCCCGAGCTCGCGCGCTCGCGCATGCAGTTGGGCGACAGCCTCGGGTACCCGCTCGGGCGGGACGCGCGCGATCTCGGCGGCCCGCGCCAGCGCCCGGTCGTGAGCCCGCATCAGCGCCACCGCCGCCGGTCCGCTGAGCGCCTCGATCCGCCGGACGTTGGCGGCGCTCGAGCCCTCGCCGACGATCTTGAGCAGCGCGACCTCAGCGGTGTTGCGCACGTGGGTGCCGCCGCACAGCTCCCGGGAGAACGAGCCGTCCCCGACCTCGACCAGCCGCACGACCTCACCGTACTTCTCGCCGAACAGAGCCATCGCGCCGAGCCGGCGGGCCTCGACGAGCGTCGTCGTCAGCGCCCGCACAGGCAGCGCCTGCAGGATCGACTCGTTGACCGCATCCTCGATGTCGGTCAGCTCCTGCGCGGTCAGCCCGCTGCTGTGGGTGAAGTCGAAGCGGAGCTTGTCGGGCCCGACGTAGGAGCCGGCCTGGTGGACGTGGGCGCCGAGCCGCCGACGCAGCGCGGCGTGGAGCAGGTGCGTAGCAGTGTGGTTGCACTCGGTCGCGTGGCGCGTGGCGCGATCGACGTGGGCGCGCACGCGCTCGCCCGGCTCGAGCCGCCCGTGCTCGATCCTGAGCGCGAGCACCTGATCGTCGCCGATCCGCAGGACGTCCTGCACGCTGGCGCGGCAGTCGCCGTGCACGCACTCGAGCTGGCCGGCGTCTGCGACCTGTCCGCCGCCGGTGGCGTAGAACGGGGACTGCACCAGCTTCGCGAGCACGGTTCCGTGATCGCCGGCGATCGCGCCGATCACCGTCTCCTGGTCGATCGTCTGATACCCGACGAAATCGGTCGCGAAGCCCGCCTCGGCGGCGAGCGCGACCGCTCGCCCGCGCAGTGCCTGATCGCCCGCTCCCCGCCCGCCCCCCGCGGCGCGCGCGCGCGTGCGCTGGTGCTCCATCAGCGCCTCGAAGCCCTGCTCGTCGACCCCCAGCCCATGCTCGGTCACGAGCTCGAGCGTGAGGTCGATCGGGAAGCCGTACGTGTCGTGCAGCAGGAACGCGTCCTGCGCGGCGATCCCCTCCGCACCGATCTCGCGCGCGCGCGCGATCAGCTCGTGCAGGCGCGACAGCCCCTGCTCGAGCGTGTGCCCGAACGCCTCCTCCTCGGCATCGAGCCACTTGGCCACGGTACCGCGCTGCCGGACCAGCTCCGGGTACTCGGCGCCCATCAGCTCCGTCACGCACTCGGCGTAGCGGGTGAGGTAACCGGGATCGAGCTCGAGGCCGCGCCCCTGCAGAATCGCCCGGCGCATCACCCGCCGGAGCACGTGGCCGCGGTCCTCGTTGGAGGGGACCACGCCGTCGGCGAGCAGGAACGTGATCGCGCGGCCGTGGTCGGCGAGCACCCGCAGCGCGCGGTCGGTCGGGAAGTCCTGCCCGTAGCGCCTAGCCGACAGCTCCTCGCCGAGCGAGATCAAGGGCGCGAACTGGTCGGTCTCGAACACCGAGGGCTTGCCCTGCATGATCGCCGCGAGCCGGTTCAGCCCGAGGCCCGTGTCGATGTTCCTGGCTGGAAGCGGCGTGAGCGCGTTCACCGGGTTCTGGTCGAACTGCATGAACACCAGGTTCCAGTATTCGAGGAAGCGCTCGTTCTCGCCTCCTGGAAGGTCGTCGGGCCTCCCCAGCTCCACCCCGCGATCGAGGTACAGCTCCGAGCACGGACCGCACGGCCCGGTCGGGCCGGACTGCCAGAAGTTCTCAGAGCGAGGGCACTCCACGATCCGCTCGCGCGGGACGCCGAGCTCGAGCCACGCCTCGATCGCTTCCTCGTCGGGGCCGAGCCCGAGCTCCTCGTCGCCGGCGAAGACCGTGATCCAGATGTCCTGCTCCCGGAAGCCGAACCCCTCCGTGGAAAGCGTCCACGCGAGACGCGCTGCTTCTCGCTTGAAGTAGTCGCCGAACGAGAAGTTGCCGAGCATCTCGAACAGCGTCAGGTGGCGCGTGGTTGTGCCGACGATCTCGATGTCGACCGTGCGAAACGTCTTCTGGCAGCTGGTCGCGCGCGGATGGGGCGGCCGCTCGCGACCGGAGAAGTACGGCTTGAGCGGGTGCATCCCCGCGACCGTGAACAGTGCGGAGGGGTCGAGCTCGGCGGGGATCAGCGACGCCGAGGGCAGGCGCTTGTGGTCGCGCGCCTCGAAGAACTCGATGAACGTCCTGCGGATCTCGTCGGAGGAGGCGCTCATCGCTCCCAGAGTCTAAGGACGCGCCCTACCGCTCGAACGCGACCGACGTGCGGTACGTCGTGTAGCTGCGGTAGTCGCCGCGCAGCCACAGCAGCCCCATCGACCCCGAGGTCCATCCGCGCGGGACCACCGGACGCACGTTGTCCTTGCCGCCGCGCACGACGACGGCGTGGCTCCAGCTCTGGCCACCGTCGGGAGTGTTCCAGCGCTCGATCTGGTAATGGCTGCGCACCTTGCGGGATAGGAACACGACCGACGGGTTCGAGTGGTCGAGGGTGATCCCGCCCGAGTACTCGTACTCGATCGTCCCGGGGCTGATCGAGGGGCCGGCGGAGGTGATCAAGTGCGAGCGCCAGCGCCCACCCGTCCAGCGCGCGTACCAGTAATCGTGGTTGCGCCTCGAGGGGAACGTCGCATACACGATCACGGGGTGCTGGCCCGAGCCGATCGCCACATCCCAGACCCACGCCGGAGCTCTGCCAGCGCGTGCGTTGTAGACGAGGTCAGCTTCCTTCGGGCGGATCGCCCGGCCGGCGAGCCGGGCGATCCGGCGACCGCCCGCGTGCCACAGCGCGCCGTCGCGGTACGCGGCGTAGTAGACGTTCGTGAGGACGTTGCGCGGATGTCCGTTGGTGAACGCGAGCCCGATCGCATCGTTGCCATTGGAGTCGAACTTGACGTACGGCCGCTCGCCGTGGACCTCGATCAAATGGCGCGCGGGGCTCCAGTGCCCGTCGCGCGTGCGCGTGGCGTAGTCCGAGCCCCACTGCGCACCGCGCCAGAACAGGTACAGCTTGTCCCCTTCGGCGGGGAGGATGAGCGGGTTGGGATAGGTGAAGCCGAGCCGCCCGCGCAGCCCCGAGGGCACCCGCTGGACTGGTCCCCACGCGCTGATGTCCTCCGGACGCAGCGTCGTGCGGTAGTCCATCTCGGCGCCGTCGTGGCCCGAGTAGAAGACCGTCAGTCGCTTGTCGGGCTCGACCAGGATCGCGGGCGCCCCGTGGTCGTCGTGGTAGAGCCTTGCTAGCACGTGCGTGCGCATCGCACCCGTGGAGGTGGCGTACGCGCCGACCGTGACACGCCCGGACCAGTCGATCCAGCCGACGAAGGTCGCCTCGACAGGGCTTGCGACGTGCACGGCCCGGGGGTCCTGGAACCAGCACCAGGAGCCGTGTCCCCAGGTCCCGATCCGGGCCGGCGCGGGATCGCCGACGGGCAGCGATGTCGGCGTCTGCGGGGCGGGCGGCGTCGCGTGCACCGGCGCGTGCGGGCGGCCGCTGCCGCCGCTGGCCAGCACCAGCATCGGGACGGTGACGATCACTCCCACCACCACCGCCACCACCAGCACCCATCGAAGCTCCTTCATCGCGCGATCGTCCCCCACCCGACCACCAGCTCCCCGTCCATCAGGCACGCGAGCTGGCCCGGCGCGGCCCCGTCGGCGGCGGCTTCGAGCTCGATCGTCAAATCCGCGTGGGCCCCCGGCCCCGGATCGCCGAGCAGGCGCGCCGCGAGCGGTCGCGAGCGGTAGCGCAGCTTCACGTGGTCCACGCGCGCGCCGGCGCGGTGCAGCCGCACGCCGCGGAGCCTCACCCGGGACGCCGCCAACTGCTCGCGCGACCCGACCACCACGCGGTCCAGCTCGGCGTCCTTGGCCAGCACGTACAGCGGCGCGCCGCCGCCGACGCGGATGCCACGGCGCTGACCGACGGTGAACCGGTGCTGGCCCCGATGGCGCCCCAGCGTTCTCCCCTCGCGATCGACGATCGCCCCAGGACGGTCGTCGATCCCGCCGTGGCGGGCGAGAAAGCGGGCACGGTCGGTGCCGGCGAGAAAGCACAGGTCCTGGGACTCGGCCCTGCTCGCGACCGACAGGCCAGCCGTGCGGGCCAGCTCCCTGACCGCCGGCTTTCTCAGCTCGCCGAGCGGGAAGCGCATCCGCGCCAGCGACGCGGGTGCGAGCGCCGCGAGCATGTACGTCTGATCCTTGGCCGGGTCGGCTGCTGCACGCAGCAGCGGTCCCGCGGCGTCATCGTCCTCGGCGGTGCGGGCGTAGTGGCCGGTCGCCAGCCGCTCGCACCCGAGCCGGTCCGCGAGCTCGAGCATCGCGTCGAGGCGAACGTGGCCATTGCAGCCGACGCACGGGTTCGGCGTCTCCCCCGCGGCGTAGCCGGCGATGAACGGCGCCACCACCCCCGCGCGGAACTCCGACCGCAGGTCGATCGTGAAGTGCGGCAGGCCGAGCGAGTGCGCCAGCGCGCGCGCCTGTGCGACCGCCGAAGCCGAGCAGCAGCTGCGCTCGCCGTCGTTCTCCGGGTCGGACCACAGCTCGAGTGTGACCGCCACGGCCTCGCCCGACTCCGCGCAGCGCAGCGCCGCGACCGCGCTGTCGACGCCGCCGCTGAGCGCAATCAGCGTGCGTCCCGCCGGTGGCGGCGTGAGCGCCGCGCGCCCGCGCGCCGCCGTACCCAGCGCTCGCGCGAGCGCGTCGGCGGCCAGCTCCGCGGCGTGCAGCTTCCCCGGGCTGAGGCCGCCGAGCTCCGCGGCGATCTCCCCCGCGCCGATGCGCGCGGCCTCGAGCAGCGGACGGCCCCGGGCCAGCGTGACCGCGGCACTGCCGGCCGCGGTCGCCGCGCCGCAGCCGTCCGCGTCGAACCCTGCATCGGCGACGTGGTCGCCGTCCACGCTCAGCGAGAAGCGGATCCGGTCACCGCAGCGGCCGCCATCCGCGATGATTGAGAAGCCATCCGCGGGCCGACGACCGAGACCCTGCGGGGAGGTCAGGTGGTGCTCGAAGGCAAGCGCGTCCATCCCGGCGAGGATAGACGCGGCCTAGACGGTACGACTCGCCAGAGCGCCTGGAGCGCCGCCCCGCGCGTGAGCCAGGGCCGACTCTCACTCGCTGGTCAACGGCTCTGCTGCGACGGGACGCCGCACCCGGCTATTGCGGAACGGGGGGGCAAAGGTCCCCCGGGGTGTCGGCGTAGAAATTGTTGAGACACTTCTGACCCCAAAACCAGGCGGCCGCCAGGCCGCCCCATAAGAAACCTAGATCGGCCGTAGCCCCAGCTCGCGCAGCTGGCCGGGATCGACCGGCGCCGGCGCTCCGGTCAGGGGATCGGCCCCGCTGGCGGCCTTGGGGAACGCGATCACCTCCCGGATCGACTCGATTCCCGCGAGCGCCGCGACGATCCTGTCGATTCCCATCGCAATCCCGCCGTGCGGCGGCGCGCCGTAGCGAAGCGCGTCGAGCAGGAAGCCGAAGCGCGCCTGCGCCTCCGCCGCCCCGATCCCGAGCAGCTCGAACACGCGCTCTTGGACCTCACGCTGGTGGATGCGGATCGAGCCGCCACCGATCTCCGCGCCGTCGAGCACGAGGTCGTATGCGCGGGAGGTCAGGCTCCCGGGGTCATCGAGATCGCCCACCGGCGCAGTGAAGGGGTGATGGGCCGCGTCCCAGCGCTGCCCGCCGGCGGCCTGGAAGAAGGCCGGGAACTCGACCACCCAGAGGATGTCGTGGCGGCCGGCCGGGATCAGGTGCAAGCGCCGGGCGAGCTCCATCCGCAGCGCGCTCAGCGCCTGGCCCGCGGTGCTCGGCTGGTCGGCGACGATCAGCAGCAGGTCGCCCGGATTCGCCCGCAATCGCTCGGTCACGGCGGCGATCTCCCGCTCGGTCAGGAACTTGGCGATCGGCGAGCGCCAGCGGGGATCCCCGTCCTGTACGAACGCCCACACGAGCCCCTTGGCGCCGTGGCGCTTGGCCAGCTCGGTGAGCGCGTCGAGCTCCGAGCGCGGCAGCTCACGCGCGCCGGCGTTGATCCCCTTGACCACGCCGCCGGCGCCCAGCACCGAAGCGAACACCTTGAACTGCGTCTGCGCGAGCGCATCGCCGAGGTCTGCCAGCTCTAGCCCGAAGCGCGTGTCGGGCCGGTCGATCCCGAACCGCTCGACGGCCTCCGCGAAGGTCATTCGCGGCCATGGCGGCGGCGGCACGTCGAAGCCCTCGCGCTCGAATACGGCGCCCATCACCGCCTCCATGCACTCGATCACGTCGTCCTCTGTAACAAAGGCCAGCTCGAGGTCGAGCTGGGTGAACTCGGGCTGGCGGTCCGCGCGCGAGTCCTCGTCGCGAAAGCACCTGGCGATCTGGTAGTAGCGCTCGAGCCCGCCGATCATCAACAGCTGCTTGAACAGCTGCGGGGACTGCGGCAGCGCGTAGAAGGAGCCGGGTGCGATCCGCGCCGGCACGAGGTAGTCGCGGGCGCCCTCGGGGGTCGAGCGCGTCAGGCACGGCGTCTCGATCTCGAGGAAGTCCCGCGCGTTCAGGACCTCCCTGATGGTGGTAATCACGCGGTGGCGGAGCGCGAGCGTCGCCTGCATGGCGGGGCGTCGGAGGTCCAGCGCGCGATGCCCCAGCCGCAGCGCTTCGTCGACCGCGACGTCCTCGTCGAGGGGGAACGGCGGCGTGTCGGCGTCGGCGAGCAGCGCCGCTTGCTCGACGCTCAGCTCGACCTCGCCGGTCTTCAGCGCCGGGTTGACGTTCTCGGGATCGCGGCGAGTGACGATGCCGGCGGCCGTGATCACGTCCTCGGCGCGGAGCCGGTGGGCGGTCGCATGGGCCTCGGGCGCGGCGTCGGGGTGAAAGACGAGCTGCACGATCCCCGAGCGATCACGGACATCGATGAAGATCAAACCGCCGTGGTCGCGGCGGCGGTGCACCCATCCGGCGACCCGTGCCTGCGTGCCCGCGCGCTCCGCAGTCAGGTGGCCGCACCACGAGTCGCGGTAGCCGTTGGGACGGGGCGCGAGCTTCACGACAACCTGCTTCCCCGCAGGATCGCAGGGATCACGGCGGCGGGGGCGAGCTCGCGCTGCTCGCCGGACTGCATCTCCTTGAGCGAGATCGTCCGCTGCTCCGGGCTCGCGCCTGCGTGGTCGCCCACGATCGCGACATAGCGGGCGCCGAGGCGGTCGGCGTGCTTGAGCTGGCCCTTGAGTGAGCGGCCGGCGAGCTCGAGCTGGGCCGCCAGCCCCGCCCTTCGCGCCTCGCGCGCGAGCTCGAAGGCGGTGCGGGCGGCCTCGCGGTCCGGGGCGCGGTCGGGGTGCGGGCCGCGCGCGACGAACAGGTCCACCAGCTCCGCCGGCACCGGCTGCTCGCCGGCGGCCAGCAGCATCCGCTCGATCCCCGCTGCCCAGCCGCAGGCGGGCGCCGGCGGGCCGTCGAGCTGCTCGAGCAGGCGGTCGTAGCGTCCGCCCCCACCGACTCCGGACTGCGCTCCGAGCGCCTGGCTGGATACCTCGAATACGGTGCGGGTGTAGTAGTCCAGACCGCGAACGAGCGTCGGGTCGAGCTCGTAGGTGACGCCGGACTCGTCGAGCAGCGCCCGCACGGCCGCGAAGTGCTCGGCGTCCTCGCCGGTCAGGCGGTCGAGCAGCTTTGGCGCCTGCCTCATCGTCTCCTTCGTGCGCGGGTCCGTGGAGTCGAACGCTCGCAGTGGGTTGGCGCCGATCCGGTCGCGCACGTCGGCCGAGAGCTCCTGCTCGTGCGCGTGCAGGTACGCGGTCAGCTCCTCGCGATACCGCGCCCGCGTTTCGGGCGTGCCGAGGCTGGCGAGGTGGAGCCGCGTGCTCGTCACACCGAGCGCGTCCAGCAACTCCACCAGCAGTACGATCAGCTCGGCGTCGGTCTCGGGGGCGGCCGACCCGATCGCCTCCGCCCCCACCTGCCAGAACTGACGGTAGCGGCCCCTCTGCGGCGCCTCTGCGCGAAAGAAGCTCGACAGGTACC
>QHBV01000202.1 GCA_003244035.1 Solirubrobacterales bacterium
CTGCGCTACGCCGGCAAGGTGGGCACCGGGTTCGATCGCCAGACGCTCCGGGAGCTGGGGCAGCGCCTGCGCGCGATGCGTCGCGACAGCTCACCGTTCGCCGCGGCCGACTCGATCCGCGAGACCGCCATCACCTGGGTGATCCCGCGCCTGGTCGCCCAGGTGGCCTTCACCGAGTGGACCCGGGCCGGGCGTCTGCGCCACCCCCGGTACCTGGGTCTGCGCGAGGACAAGGCCGCCGAGCAGGTGGTGCGGGAAGCAGCCGGGCGATCAGCGTGAGCCCCACCATGTCGATCGGCCGTCGCCAGGTCCCGCTCAGCCATCCCGACAAGGTCCTGTTCGCCGATCCGCAGATCACCAAGCGTCAGCTGGCTCGCCACTACGAGCAGGTGGCGCCGGCGATGCTCCCCCACGTCCGCGACCGTCCGCTGGCGCTGCAGGCGTTCCCCAACGGGATCGATCAGCCAGGCTTCTTCATGAAGTCGGTGCCGAAGTACTTTCCGGATTGGATCGCCACCGTGCAAGTGGGAAAGCGCGGCGGGTCGCTCACCCAGGTCCTGGCCCGCGACGCCGCCACGCTCGTCTACCTCGCCGGCCAGAACGTGATCACCCCGCACATCTGGCTCTCGCGAGCCGACCGCCCGCGCGAGCCCGACCGGCTGATCATCGATCTCGATCCCTCCCCGGGGATCGGCTTCAGCGAGGTCCGAGCCGCCGCTCGCGACGCCGGCGAGCGTTTGCGCGACAGCGGCCTGTCGGCCTCCGCGATGGTCACCGGCTCGCGCGGCGTGCACGTCGTCTGTCCGTTGCGGCGCGGACCGGGGTTCGGCGACGTCCATGGCTACGCGCGCGCCCTGGCCGAGGCAATGGTGGCCGCTCATCCCCAGCAGCTGACACTCGAGTGGCATCGCGGGGCGCGAGGAGCGCGGATCTACGTCGACGTCAACCGAATCAACTACGCCCAGCACGCGGTCGCTCCCTATGGCGTGCGTCCGCGTCCCGGCGGCCCGGTGGCGATGCCGATCCACTGGGAGGAGCTGTCAGACCGAGCTCTCGCTCCCGACCGCTGGACGATCGCCAACGCCGCCGACCGGCTGCAGAGTGAAGGCGACGCCTGGAAGGGCATCGGTCGCAGCGCTCGCAAGCTTCCACCGCTCGCTACGCTCGAGTGAGTGAGCGAGGAGCCGCAGCATCCGGTGATCCTGGCCTCCGACGCCGAGCGGGAAGGCACCGTCGACATGCTGCGTGAGGCGGTGGTGGAGGGCCGGCTGACGCTCGAGGAGTTCTCCGATCGCGTCGAGCTCGCCCACGCGGCTCGCACCGGCCATGACCTGGCGACGCTCGGCTTGGACCTGCCGGCGACCCGCCGAGGGGGCCTGGTGCAGGACACCGTTCGCCACCGCGCGCTCTGCTCACGGCTGTCGCGGTCGGGGCTGTGGGACCTCCCGGAGCGGTCGGCGTACCGCTGCCTGTTCGGGACGATCGACCTGGACCTGCGCCAGGCGAGGCTCGCCGCCTCCGAGACGTCGATCGAGATCTACAACCTGTTCGGCACCGTCACGCTCGTCGTGCCCGAGGGCGTGCGGGTCGAGGTGCACGGCGGAGGGCCGTTCGCCAGTCAGGTCATCCAATCGCCGGCCACGGCGCCCGTGGAGGGCGCGCCGGTGCTGCGGATCAGGACCAGCGGCCCGGGCGGGACCCTTCACGTGCGCAGCCGCGACGAGCCCCGAGGGGGCAAGCTGATCGGGCGCGGGAACGAGTGACGGGCGGGGCGCGCGGATGCTGATCGCCGTCACCGATCACGCGGCGGGTCGCTTTCGCCAGCGGGTGCGCGGCACGCTGGAGGCCAAGACCGAGATCGCCGCGCGCGTCGCGCGCGCCCACGCCGCCGGCGCCACCGCGGCCGGCGACCGCGGAGCGATCCTGGTCTCCGACCTGGAACGACGCGGGCTCGTGTACATCTGCCGCCCCGAGCGCGACGAGTTGGTGGTCACCACGCTGTGGGAGCGGGGCGAGGACGCGGCCGTCCCCAAGCGCTTTACGGATGCGCTGCGCCAGGACGACCCTCACGTCAGCTGACCCGCGGGGCACTAGCCTGGGACGCCATGGACACACGCCCCCTTGGCAGCTCTGGCCTTCGGACCTCACAGGTCGGTCTCGGCTGCAACAACTTCGGACGTCGGCTCGATCTGGCCGGCACCCGCGCAGTGGTGGACGAGGCCCTGGAGCAGGGCGTCACCTTCTTCGACACCGCCGACACCTACGGCCGCGGTGCCAGCGAGGAGTACCTCGGAGAGGTGCTGCAGGGCCGCCGTGACCGGGTGGTGCTGGCGACCAAGTTCGGGATGGACATGGGCGACGGCAAGGGCCCCCGCGGCTCGCGCGGCTACATCCAGCAGGCCATCGAAGCCTCGCTGCAGCGCCTGCGCACCGACGTGATCGACTTCTACTGGTACCACCATCCCGACGAGCAGACACCGATCACCGAGACGCTGGAGACACTCGACGAGCTCGTCCGCGCCGGCACGGTCCGCGCGATCGGCGCCTCCAACTTCGACGCCGCCCAGATCGAGGAGGCCGACGCGGTCGCCCACGAGCGGGGGCTGACCCCGTTCAGCGCAGTGCAGAACGAGTACAACCTGCTGGCGCGAGAGGCCGAGCACGACGCGCTCCCGGCGTGTGCGCGCCTCGGCCTGGGCTTCGTGCCGTTCTATCCGCTGGCCTCGGGCCTGTTGACCGGCAAGTACCGCCCCGGCGAGACCGGACCGCAGGGCGCTCGTCTCTCGGACGGCGACGAGATCGCCACCGACGCCCAATTTGCGCTGATCGCGGCGCTGCAGGAGTACGCGCAGGCGCGGAACGTCTCGCTTTCCGACGTGGCGATCGGGGCGCTGCTCGCCCATGATGCCGTCTCGTCGGTGATCGCCGGAGCCACCCGCCCCGCGCAGGTGCGCTCCAATGCGGGAGCGGCCCGCTGGCAGCCCAGCCCCGAGGACCTGACGGCGCTGGGCGAGGTCCTGGCGGCGCACGGCGGCTAGCACGTGCGGTCCACGTCTGTATGAGCGTGGGTGAAATAGTTAGCGATTCTTCACTTAGCCGTCGATTCGTCGACCATGGCCGTTGACGACCAGCCCGCGACGATCTCGCCGCTGGAGGCACTCCTCGAGCTGACGCGTAGCGCCAGCGAGGATTCGCTGGGGCTCGTGCTCGAGTCGGTGGCCGACACCATCCATCAGACAGCCGGCTATGCCACGGTCGCCCTCAACGTCTTCCGTCTGGCCTGGGACGACTACAAGGCCGTGCTCGTCATCGGAACGCCCGAGAGCCGGGCCGCTCTGCAGGGAACGACGACCTCGCGGGCCGCGATCGAGCAACTGTCCGCCGTTCAGAGAGGCCGGCTGCCCGGTGTGTTCTTCCTCACCGCGGAGTCGACAGAGTGGACCCGGTTCGAGACCGTGTGGACCCCGGAGCTGGATCGATCCGACGATCCGGAGGCGTGGCAGTCCGAGGACGGGCTGGTGGTGATGCTCTCCGACGCCGACGGCGAGCCCCTGGCTTTCGTGTCGGTCGACGAGCCGGTGTCGGGGCTTCGACCCACCGACGAGGAGCTGCGGGTCCTGCGGGCGATCTGCTCGCACGCCGCCCAGGCGCTGGGCGGCGCCCGCCGAGCCGCGCAGGCCGCCGAGAACCAGCGGATGCTGTCGCTGCTGATCGCCGCCTCGCCGAAGTTGTCGGCGAGCGCCACCACTCGCGAGCTGCTGGCCGCCGCCGCCGACACCGTCGTGCCCGCTCTCGGCTTCGAGCGCTTCGCCGCGTACTCCGCCGGCAACGGCCGGGCGATGCACCTGGCCCTCACCCGCGGCTGGCAGTCCGATCGGCACCTGGCCCCGGCGCTCTCGGTGCGGCGGATCGAGGCCCTGCTCACACCCGGGCGCGAGCGCGGCGGCTGCTGGCTGCTACCCGCAAGCGAGCTCTTCGGACGCTCCTCGCACCGCTGCCAGCCTCGCTCGCGGCGCAACGGGCGCGGACCGGCGGCCTGGAAGGACCACTGCCTGGTCGTGCCCTGGCGAATGAGTGGCGACTCGCTGCGGGGACTGATCGTGATCGAGGACCCGATCGACCGGCTGCGGCCCTCCGACGACCGGCGCCGTGCCGCTCGCCTGCTCCTCGATCTCGCCTCGGCGGCCCAGGACGGGATCGATCATCAGGCGCGGCTGGCCCACCTGGCCAACCATGATCCGCTCACCGGCGTGCGCAACCGGCGTGCGCTCGACGAGCTCGTCGACGCCGAACGTGACGTCGCGCTCCTCCTCTGTG
>QHBV01000203.1:0-1192 GCA_003244035.1 Solirubrobacterales bacterium
TGCCCGTAGTCTGCCAGACTCAACTGCGTTTCACCGATGGCCGCTTCGAGCCGCCTACCCCGATCCGTGGTTGGTAGTACGATCAGGCCATGCCAATTCAGCCAGGCACCCACAAGCTGGGGCCAGACAACGCAACACTTTTCGTGAAGACCGGCCGCGCCGGCGCGGCCGCCAAGGCAGGTCATGATCTCGTGATCGACGTCACGTCCTGGAGCGCGACGCTCGAGGTCGGCGAGGACCCCGCGCAGTCGAGCATGGAGCTCGACGCGGACGCCGGCTCGCTGAGCGTGCGCGAGGGCAAGGGCGGGGCCAAGGCGCTGGGCGAGGACGACAAGACCGACATCAAGAAGAGCATCGACGAGGACATCCTCAAGGGCGGGGAGATCAAGTTCCGCTCCAGCGAGGTGACCGGCTCCGAGGACCGGCTCAGCGTGCGCGGCGAGCTCGAGCTGGCCGGGAAGAGCCATCCCGTCAGCTTCGAGCTGAGCGTCGCCGACGGCGAGCTCACCGCCAGCGCGACCGTAAAGCAGACCGACTGGGGAATCAAGCCATATTCGGCGCTATTCGGGGCGCTCAAGGTCAAGGACGAGGTCGAGGTCGTGGTGCAGGGCGAGCTGCCGGCGGGCTGACCTGCTCGTCTATCACGGAACAATTATCAACTGCCTCGCCGGGATCAAGGAGAACGGGCTGCTGCCGGGATCCTACGTCGCCAAGGAACGCGCGCTGGCAAGCGACTACGCGCGGCACAGCGCGATCACGCTCGGTGCCGACGGCTGCGTCGTGATCGAGCTGGACGTGCCCGACGCCGCCGTCGAGGAGGCCGTGAGTTGGTGGTGGGCCCGCGACCAGCTGCGGCTCCCGGCCGGTTGCCCGCCGTCATGCATCGTGTCGATCGACGATTCAGATCCTCCGCCGTTCTCGCTCAGCTGAGGCGCGCGGCCACCGCCCGGGTTTGAAGGCGGGAGCGGTCCGGGTAGCCTCAATGGACAAAGAGGCCCACCACCAGGAGGAATCGCATGCCTGAGTCCGACCAGCAACGGGGACCGGAGGAGTCGGCCGCCGCGGAGAGCTCCAGCGCGAACATCGCCGAGAAGGCCGCCGGGTTCAGGGCGGCGCAGCCGGCCCGGCCGTCGGACGTAGAAGCGGCCAAGGACGCCGACGCGCGCAAGCGCGACACCGACGTGCCGGAGGC
>QHBV01000203.1:1278-5269 GCA_003244035.1 Solirubrobacterales bacterium
CCCGCCCGTCCGACGAGCCGTCGGGCGAGTAGGCTGCTGTCCGCCGCAGCGCGCTTGAACCCGCTCGGCGGGCAGGCGCGACGCGGCGGTAAACCGGGCGGTCAGCCCTTGTAGACGGTCTGCATGTCGATGTGCCCGTCCATGCCGGGTGGAAGCTGGCCACCCGCATACGCCTTCAGGCACGCGTCCGGGAACTTGACGCTGTTCGCACGGTCGCGCCCGGCGAAGAAGTAGCCGTTGTCGAACGAGACGCCACCTGGAGCGACGCCGAGCATGTCGGCGGCGATCAGCGCCGCCTTCTCGCGGGCCTTGCGCGCGGTCTGGACGATGGCCTGCGCGGTATTCTGACTCGGGCTGGTGCTGAAGCCGTGGCCGGTGCCAAACCGGTCGGTGTCCTCGTGCTCGATCTTTACATCCTCGGTCGGGATCCCGAGCTCCTCGGCGACGATCTCGGCGTAGCGCGCCTCCTGGCCTGAGGAGCTCTCGCTGAGGCTGAGCACGCCCTTGCCTGTCGGATGCATCCGCAGGAAGACCGCCGCGTACGCGCCGGCACCCGCGGCACCGTCCGTGCCCGACAGCACCGCAGGCATGTACCTTGCACTCCGCGCCCACAGCGCCGTGTCTTCTGATCGCGGTTTCGTCACAGTCAGGCTCCTCCTAAAACGATTTCTGCGCGGCCAGACGGGGCGCGCCGGATGAAAATGCAGTATGACAGAGCCGGTCCCCCCGCCCCGGTCTCTCGCGGCGAGGAGGGCTCAGGAGCCCTCCTTCTCCTGCTTGCCGAAAATCCGCTCGGCCACGTCCGGCGGGGTCTCGCCCTCGCCGCGTCGCAGCGCATGGAAGGTGCTGTGGGCGTTGTGCTCCGGGTCGTCGCAGTAGCGCGGCGGCGGCCCCATGTGGTCGGGGCCGGGCACGACCACTATGTCGCACCCAGGATGGGCGCAGATGATCTGCTCGTCGGTGGTCTCGTCGGTCATCCTCGGTTCTCCTTGTCGATCGGCGTGGGCAGAGTCCCTACGCCGTGGTGTTGAACTCGGTCGGGCTCATCCCGCTGGGCATCGGGACGGCATCCCCGGCCGGGCCGGCGCTCGGCCACTCCGGCTCCGGCCGCCCGCGCTCGGGCTTGGGCTTCCAGCTGTCGTCGAGCGTCGACTCGGCGCCGACCGCCTCCGCGACCTTCTCCAGCGCCTTGAGGCTGTGACCGCTCACGAGCGCGTCGCAGTGCGGAAGCGCCGCCNNCCATGCCGCCGGCCTGCGGCGAGAAGCCCTTTGCGGTGACGCGCGGATTGACCCACACGATCCGGTAGGCCAGCCTCGCTAGGCGCTGCATCTCGCGGCTGACGAGCTCAGGCTCGCCGCGGTCCCATCCGTCGGAGAGGATCACCAGCACGGCGCCGCGCGCCATTCCGCGCCGGCCGTGGCGGTCGTTGAAGAGCTTGAGCGCGTCGCCGAGCCGCGTTCCCCCCGACCAGTCGGGCGCGGCGGCGGCCGCGCGCTGGATCGCCGCCTCGGGGTTGCGCCCGCCGAGCGCCCGGGTCAGGCGGGTCAGGCGGGTGGCGAACACAAACGCCTCGGCGTACCCGTCCCCGCCGACCGCGGAGCGCAGGATCAGCAGATAGGGCCGCGTGTAGGCCTCCATCGAGCCCGAGATGTCGCAGATCATCACGAGCCGCCGGGGATGGGTGCGCCGGCGCCGGCGCGCGAGCTTGATCGGATCGCCGCCAGTGCGCAGACTCCCGCGCAGGGTGCGACGCATGTCAAGCTGCCGACCGTGACGCGCGCGGCGCGTCCGGCGCGAGATCTGCTGGGGCGTGGCCAGCTCCAGCTTCTCCATCAGGCGGCGCAGCAGCACCAGCTCGTGCGCCTCGAGTGCGGAGAAGCTCTTCTCGGCCAGGCGCTCCTCGGTGCTCGACAGCGCCAGCGGCACCTCCAGCTCCTCCTGGTCCTCGTCTTCCCCCTCCTCTTCGTCGGACCCTGAGGGACCGCTCATCGACCGCGCTTCCGGGGAGTCCTCGGACTTGGGCACCGACCGCGCCCCGGGAAGCGACTTCTGGTCTCCCGCCTGGGCCTTGAACTCGGGCGGCATGAAGCGCTCCCCGCGCTCCTCGTCGTTGCCGGGATCGTCGAATACGAGCGAGAACACGTAGTCGAAGTTCCGCAGCTGCTCCGAGGAGGAGACGAACACGGCGCGCGCGGTCCAGTACAGCTGCGTGCGCCTGCGCGGCGCGGTCAGCGCGAGCGCGCGGGCAAAGTGCGCCGATCGCTCGGGCGTGACCGGGAGCCCGGCCAGGCGCAGCCGGTGGCCCAGCGCGCCGGCCAGGGCCGGGAGATCGAGCGTCTCAAGCACCGGCCTCCTCGATCAGCGCCTCCAGCCCTTCCTCGCGGACCAGTTCCTGGTCTTCGGTGTACTTCAGCACCGAGCCAAGCGTGCGGTTGACGGCGTCCGCGTCGAGCTGCTCGACGCCCAGCAGCTCGAGCGCCGCCACCCAATCGATCGCCTCGGCCACGCCGGGTCGCTTCTGCATGTCGGTGGCGCGCATGCGCGCCACGGCCAAGGCGACCTGCTTGGCCAGCGTCTCGGACACGCCGTGAACCCGTCGGCGAACGATCTCGACCTCGCGGTCTGGGGTCGGATAGTCGATCCAGTGGTAAAGGCAGCGGCGCTTCACCGCATCGTGGAGGTCGCGCGTGCGGTTGGAGGTCATCACGACCGCGGGTGGATGAGTCGCACGAATCGTCCCGATCTCGGGAACCGTCACGGTCGCCTCGGCGAGCAGCTCGAGCAGGAACGCTTCGAAGTCGTCATCGGCGCGGTCGAGCTCGTCGATCAGCAGCACCGCCGGTCGCGGCCCGGGGTGCTCGAGCGCCTGCAGCAACGGGCGTCGGATCAGGAAGTCGGGACCGAACAGCTCCTCCTCGCCGAGCTCGGATCCGCTGGACTCGGCGAGCCGGATCCGCAGCAGCTGGCGCGGATAGTTCCACTCGTACAGCGCCTCGGAGGCGTCAATGCCCTCGTAGCACTGAAGGCGGATCAGCGGTGTGTCCAGCACCGCGGCCAGCGCCTTGGCGGCCTCGGTCTTGCCCACGCCCGCCTCGCCCTCGAGCAGCAGCGGCTGGGGCAGTCGCAGGCTCAAGAAGAGCGAAGTGGCAAGGCCCTCGCCGACGAGGTAGTCGACCTCCTGCAGGCGCGCCGCAAGCGCCTCGACATCGGGTATCAGCTCGCGGACCGACTCTTCGGCTCCCGCGCGCAGCGGCCGGGTCACGCTCACCGACTCAGTCATGCTTCCACCTGCGCTTTCTCCGCCTGCGCGAGCACGGCCTCGTAGTCCTCGGGGGTGTCGACATCAAGTGGGATGGGCCCGGCGACCGGCACTTCGATCACGTCATCCGCGCGCTGATCTAGCAGCTTCCACACGCCTTTGTCACCGTGGAGGTTCGCAAGCTCGCCGAACACCTCGCGGCCGAACGCGAGCGGATGCCCGCGGCCGTCGTCGTAGGCGCATACCGCCAGCGGCGCGCCGCCGCGCCCTGCCAGCAGCGCGGACACCGTCGCGGCGCTCACCCCCGGCTGATCGCCGAGCATCAGCACGAGCACCTCGCAACGGGGATCCACCGCGCCCAGCGCGGCGGCGATCGACGACGAGCAGCCAGCGCCGTAGGCGTCGTTGACGACGAGCTGCGCGCCGGCTAGATCGACGTTCGCGCGGACATCTTGCGAGGCTCCGCCGATCGCCACCATGAGCTGGTCGAACGGGCACGCGCGGGCGACGCCGATCACGTGGCCGAGCAAGGTGCCGTCGCCGTAGGGCAGCAGCTGCTTGGGCCGTCCGAGGCGCTTGGAGCCTCCGGCGCCGAGCACGAGCCCGGTGACGAAGTCATCAGCCAGCGGGGATCACCGCCATCAACGGCTCGCCCTGCGCGGCGAGCCCGTAGGCTCGCCGCGTGAGCGCGTCTTCGATCACTGCGGTGGTTCTGCGTTGCCCTGCATCGC
>QHBV01000203.1:5302-9240 GCA_003244035.1 Solirubrobacterales bacterium
ACGGCGTTGACGATCGCCGGAGGCGAGCCGTTGGTCGCCGACTCGCCGATGCCCTTGGCACCGATGGGATGGTGTGGGCAGGGCGTGTAGGTCGCGCCCAGCTCCCACGACGGGCACTCGAGCGCCGTTGGGATCAGATAGTCCATCATCGATCCGTTGAGGCAGTTGCCCTGCTCGTCGAACGTGATCACCTCCATCAACGCGATCCCGACGCCCTCGGCGAGGCCGCCCATGATCTGGCCGTCGACGACCATCTCGTTGATCCGCGTCCCGCAGTCGTCGACCGCGATGAACCGCCGCATCTTCACCTCGCCGGTGCCGGGGTCGACATCCACGACGGCGATGTAGCAGCCGCACGGATAGGTGAGGTTCGGCGGGTCGTAGACCGCCTGGGCGTCGAGGCCACCCTCGAGGCCGTCGGGCAGCGGCGCGCCACTGTACGCCCGCTCGGCGATCTGGTTGATCGTCGCGCCTTTTTCCGGGTCGCCCTTGACGTACCACTTGCCCTTCTCCCACGCGAGGTCGTCCGGTGAGGTCTCGAGCATCCCGGCTGCGATCAGCCGGGCCTTGTCGCGGACACGTCGAGCGGCGACCGCTGTCGCCCCACCCGAGACGGGAGTCGAGCGGCTGCCGTACGTCCCCAGCCCGAACGGGGTCTGGTCGGTGTCGCCGTGGCGGACCTCGATCTTCCAGGGGTCGATCCCGAGCTCCTCGCCGACGATCTGGGCGAACGTCGTCTCGTGGGCCTGGCCCTGGGTCATCGCGCTGAGGCTGACGGTCGCCGTGCCGTTCGGATGCAGACGGATGTCGGTCCCGTCGTTCATCGCGAGGCCGAGGATGTCCATGTGCTTCTTGGGTCCGGCGCCGACGGCCTCGGTGAAGAACGAGAAGCCGATTCCCATCAGCTCGCCCTTCTCGCGCTTCTCCTTCTGCTCTGCGAGCAGATCGTCGTAGCCGGCGATCCGCTTGGCCTCTTCCATCGTCTTTCCGTAATCGCCGGAGTCGTATGTCCAGCCGGTCTTGTTCAGGTACGGGAACTGCTCGGGGCGGATGAAGCTCTTCATCCGCAGCTCGGATGGGTCCACCTTCATCTCGATCGCGAGCGCGTCGACCATCCGCTCGATGTAGTAGATCGCCTCGGTGATCCGGAACGAGCAGCGGTAGGCGACTCCGCCCGGCGCCTTGTTCGTGTAGACCGCCTTGACGGCGCAGTGAGCCGCCTGGAGGTCATAGGAGCCGGCGAAGATGTGGAAGAAGCCGGCCGGGAACTTGGTCGGCTGCGCGGTCGAGTCGAAGGCGCCGTGATCGGCGATCACGTCGACCTGGACGGCCGTGATCTTGCCATTCTTCGCGGAGATCCGTCCGCGCATGAGGTAGTCACGGGCGAACCCGGTCGTCATCAGGTTCTCCGAACGGTCCTCCATCCAGTGGACCGGCGCGCCCGCGACGATCGAGCCGACGATCGCGCACACGTAGCCGGGATAGACGGGAACCTTGTTGCCAAAGCCGCCGCCGATGTCGTTGCACATGATCCTGATCATGTGCTCTGGTAGCCCGGCGACCTGCGCGTACACCGTGCGGTGGGCGTTGGGGGCCTGGTTGCCGTTGTAGATGTCGATCTGGCCCGTCTGGGGGTTGACGTCAGCGATCATCCCGCAGGTCTCCAGCGGTGCCGGGTGGCAGCGCGGGCAGAGGATGTCGCGCGTGGCGATGGTGTCGGCCTCCGCGAATACGCGCTCGCACTCCGCGGCATCGCCGGCCTCCCACGTCGGGCTGGCGAGGTTGTCGGTCTGGCCCGGCTTGTCGTCGCGGATCAGCGGCGCGTCGGCGTCGAGCGCCTTGCGTGCGTTGACGATCGCGGGCAGCGGCTCGTACTCGACGTCGATCATCGCCGCGCCGTCACGCGCGGCGTAACGGTCCGTAGCCACCACGAACGCGACCTCCTGGCCCTGGAAGCGAACCTTGTCGCCTGCTAGCACGGCCTGGGAGTCGTAGGAGATCGTCGGCATCCACGCGAGCCCGATCGTCTCGAGGTCCTTGGCCGTGACCACCCGAGCCACTCCCGGATGGGCAAGCGCGCGCGAGGTGTCGATCGAGAGGATCTTGGCGTGCGCGTAGGGGCTGCGGTAGATGGCACCGTAGAGCATTCCCGGCAGCTTGATGTCGTCGGTGTAACGCCCCATCCCGCGGATGAAGCGGGCATCCTCCTTGCGCTTCAGGCGGCCATAGCCCTCGGTCTTCTCGACGTTTACTTCGTGGTCTTCGACGACTGCCATACGATTCTCCCTGGTTCGGTGGGTGTGGGCTCTGCTGCGGGTGCTTCAGGTGCTGCGGGCTCCGCCGTAGCGGTGGCCGCGGCCTTCGCGGCGAAAGCCGCCGCGATCGGCTGAAACGGCTCGGCCTTGGGCGCGGCGGGTGCGGGCGCCGCCTTCCTCGAGGCTCCGTTGCCGGCGCCGGCCTTCGCCCCGCCCTCGTGCTCGGCCGCCCACCGGACTGCGTTGACGATGTTCTTGTAACCGGTGCAGCGACAGATCGCGCCGGAGATCGCCTCGCGGATCTCGTGCTCGGTCGGATCGGGGTTCTCGTCCAGCAGCGCACGTGTCGTCATCAGCATTCCGGGGGTGCAGAAGCCGCACTGCAGCCCGTGCTCCTCGTGGAAGGCCTCCTGGATCGTGTCGAGCTGGCCGTCGACTTCGAGTGCCTCGACGGTGCGGACCTTGTGACCCTCGCACATCGCGGCGAGGATCGTGCACGACTTGGTCGGACGGCCGTCGAGCTGAACGACGCAGGCGCCGCAGTTGGACGTGTCACAGCCCCAGTGCGTGCCGGTCAGATCGAGGTGGTCGCGTAGGAAGTGCACGAGGAGCACACGCGGCTCGATGTCCTTCGTGTACTCCTTTCCATTTACCTCAACAGTTACGTTCATTGTCCACTCCTATCGTAGGGCGCGAGCTGTGGCGCGGCTGAGGGCACGATGCGTGAGCACACCCGCGAGGTGGCGCTTGTAGTCGACGGGGCCGCGGGTGTCCTTGCTCGGAGAGCAGTCCTCTGAGGCGATCTTGCCCGCCTGGGCAAACAGTTCATCCGAGGGGGGCTTGCCCTTCAAGAGCTCTTCCGCGCGGGCGACGTGCACAGTGGTTGGCCCCGCCGCGCTGAGTGCAATCCCGGCGTCGGCGATCGTCTTGCCGTCCATCCACACCGCCCCGGTGCAGGCGACGATCGCCCAATCGCCGGCGCGCCGCTCGACCTTCTCGTGCGCGCTCGCGCCACCCTTGCGCACGGGCACCCGTATCTCGACGACCATCTCGGCGTCGCCGACCGCCGTCTGGTATGGGCCGACGTGGAACTCGTCCATGTCGACCACGCGCTCGCCCCCCGAGCCGACAATCACGACTTGGGCCTTTAGTCCAGTGCACACCGCCGAGAGGTCCTCGGCGGCGTCGGCCTGGCACAGCGAGCCGCCGATCGTGCCGCGGTTGCGCACGACCGGGTCGGCGATCACCTGCTCGGCATCGCGGAAGCAGGGGAAGTGGCGCCATAGCAAGTCTGACTCCAGCAGCTCGCGGTGGCGCGTCATCGCTCCAATCCGGACTTCGCCGCCCTGCTCCTCGATGTAGGACAGGTCCGTGAGGTCGTTGATGTCGATCAACGCCTCGGGGTTGGCGAGCCGGAGCTTCATCATCGGCAGCAGGCTGTGCCCGCCCGCGATGATGCGCGCGTCAGGCCCGATGCTCGTGAGCATCGCGATCGCGTCCTCGACGCTCGAGGCCCGCTTGTAATCAAAGTTTGCCGGGGTCTGCAAGAACTCCTCCTTCTCCGCATGGCAGCCGTTTGCCGCACTGGGCGGTTAAGGCTACACGAGTGTTTCGTTGGGGGACCGTGTTTGGATCACAAGCGTGATCGTATCGTTTGTCCCCCGGCTCGCCACCCCTCGACCC
>QHBV01000204.1 GCA_003244035.1 Solirubrobacterales bacterium
CCGCCTTGGAGGGTGCAGAAGATCGGCGCCCGCGCGCCGGGCCCCAGCTTTTTGCGGCGGTCAAGCCACCGCGCGAGCAGCGCGGAGGTCTGCTCGTCAAGGCCGACGGTCCGTGAGCGGTCACCTTTGCCGTGACGGACCCGGACGGTGCCCGCGTCGAGGTCGACGTCGCGCAGCTCTAACGCGAGGGCCTCGGAGATCCGCANNCGCCCGGTTGCGCACCCCCGTCGGCGCCCGAGTCGAACAGGCTTTCAAGAGTGCGATCGCCTCCGCCTCTGAGAGAACCTCCGGCGGCCGGCGCCGCGACGTCGACGGTTTGGTAGCGCTCATCGCGCGACCGCAGTGGCGAGCTGGTGTACGTCGGCGTTGCGTGCCTGCTCCTCTGACCACCCGGCCGCGACCAGCTCTGAGATGAAGGCGGCGATCAGCTCGCCGATCTCCGCGGCCAGATGGCGACGGTCCTCGCTGAGGCGCTGGTGCTCTGAGAAGGCGCGGTGGATCGCCCAGTGGACCTCCTGCAGCTCGCCGAGCAGCGCCGCCTCGACCTCAGCCGCTGAGCCGCTGAGCCGCCAGCGTGCACCGCGTCGACGACGCTCTCGCCGATCGCGCTTGAGCCCTGGCCGGCCGCGGCGGCGCTGTTGTCGTAGACGACGCCGAGCGCGTCGGGGTGCAATCCCGACCACAACCGGCCGTTGGCGGCCTGCAGGCGGTGTTGTGCGGCGGTGAGCTGCTCGGCGAGCCGCGGTCGGCCTCAAAGGCATCAGCCAGCTCGCCGGCAAGTCGCTGGGCGACCTCTGGGAACTGCGCGGTCATCTCGTCCCTCCTGCCGTTGAGTCACGTAATGCATCCTTTTCGTGACTCTACGCCCCGGCTCGGACAGAACCCGTCGAGCGCAGCTCCCGTGGCGTTCCCGTCGGGCGTGGTGCGTCAAGGCTTGCCCGGATGCAGATAACGAGCTGCCGGCTGCGGCTCGCCGAGGACGTGCAGCTGGTCGTGTGGTTCGCGACCGAGCGGGGGAAGGTCGTCAGCTGTTCGGTCGTTCTGCTGGCCGTGCATGACGGGCGTGCTGGCAGACGATCCGGGTCTCTGACAACGCCCACGGCCACATTGCCGGATACGGCAAGATGGTTGCCGGCAGAGTGCCGACCTCATCCAGCTCAAGCTGCTCTCCGACCGGCTTTGCCACGAGTATGTCGACGGTGGCCGGCCGGCGATGTCCACGCCGCCGTGAACCGGCTGTTGAGCCTGCTGCCGCGCTTTACCGCCTCCTACGTCACGTGGTTGGCGCAGTGTGGTGTCCCGCTGAGCTGATCATCACACCGCTTTGCACCGCGCGGTCGAGGCCGACGCTCCCTCGGCTGGAACGTCGGCCGCCGACCGTGATCTTCAGCGTCGCAGCGTCGCGCGACGGGTCGCGGTAGCGCGATCGCCGGCGCTGTCGGTGGCGGTCGCCGACAGGGCGATGGCGACCGTGCGCGTACGCCGCAGCGCGGCGGCCTCCTGGCGCGAGAGCGTGACGCGAACCTGGGGTCTATAGAGAGTTCGTACGGAAACCCGGCATTAGGAGCCGCAGGGCAGGTGAGCGCCCGAGGGTAGGCGACGCTGGGTCGGCGGTCGCCGTAAGCCGATTGTTATGCGGATGTGGGCCTGTGGCGGTGGCTGCAATGATCTGCTGGTGGACGACGAGCGCATCGAGCTGCTCGGTCATCGCGTCCGCCTGGTGGATCTCAGTCATCGGCTTGGGCCGACGCTCAGCGAGCCACTGCCTCCACTGGTTGAGGCGCAGACGCACGACGACGGCGCCGATCTCTGGGGTTCGATTTTTGGGATTCCGCGTCTTGCCCTTCCCGGCGGCTGCGGATTTGCCGGCGAGGTTTTCAACCGATTGTCCACGCACGCGGGCACGCACGTTGACGCGCCGTGGCACTACGGGCCGTTGGCTGCAGGGTCCCCAGCGCTGATGATCGATCAGGTGCCGCTTGCCTGGTGCGCCGGACGACTCGTGGTTCTCGACGTCTGCGATCTGTCTGATGGACACCTGGTCACCGGTCCGGAGGTCGAGGAACGCCTCGCCGCCATCGGACACGACTTGCACCCCGGGGACGTCGTCGCGTTCTACACCGGGGCTGAGCAGAGTTGGGGAACCGCTGAGTTCTGGGAGACCGGATGCGGGTTGGGGCGCGAAGCCGTCCTTGATCTGCTTGATCAGGGTGTCCGCGCGATTGGCACCGACGGGTGGAGCCTGGACCGTCCCTACCCGCTCATCGGCGCTGAGTGGCGCGAGCGTCGTGATCCGTCCGCGCTCTGGCCGGCGCACTTCGCAGGCCTTGAGCGTCCCTACCTACAGCTCGAGAAGTTAGCCAGCCTCGCCACGCTGCCCGTCACCGGGGCCACGATTGTCGCCTTTCCTATCAAGGTCGCGAACGGCAGCGGCGCGTGGACGCGCGCTGTGGCATTAGTGCCCGACCCTCCCGTGTGAGGCGTCCGAGAGCAGGTATTGAGCCATTGCTTTGGCGCGTCGGGCGGCGCCGGTTTCGCCAGCGATGCCGGCTTGGACGATCGCTCCGTCGAGTAGCAGCATCAGCTGCGCGGCGCTCTCCTCCGGATCGCCCGGGTGGCCGGCCTCGCTGAGCAGTTTGGCGAGGTAGGCGCGCACCGCCCGCTTGTGGTGTTCGGCCTGGCGGCGAACCGCCGGCGTGGTTTCACCGAGCTCGGCGGTCGCGTTGACCAGTGCGCAGCCGCGGAACTCCTCGTCGGCAAACCACTCTGCGAGCGCGTCGAACACGGCTAGCGGTCGCTCGGTGAGCTCAGAACAACCCTCGACGCTGTAGCGCAGCCAGCTTCGCCAGCGCTCGTCGCGCCAACGTAGATAGGCCTCGACGAGCGCGCCCTTAGACGGGTACAGCTGATACAGGCGCCGCAGCGACACGCCTGCTTCTTCGCGCAATGCATCCATGCCTACAGCTTGGACGCCGTGACGGTAGAAGAGCCGGTCGGCCGCGGCGAGCACTTGGTCGGGAGGGTCCGAAGTGAAAGGGGCGCCCTGCATGAGAACGATCGTTTTCGTAGACTACTCGAGACCGCTGAGAACGATCGTTCTCAGTTCTTCAGCTTCAGGAGGTAATTGAACCGTGGAGACCCGACCGCCGCTGCCCCCGTTCACAGCCGAGAGCGCCCGCCAGAAGGTGCACGCAGCACAGGACGCGTGGAACACGCGCGACCCCGAACGTGTCGCCTCCGCCTACACCGACAACTCGCAGTGGCGAAACCGAGACGAGTTCTTCGAAGGCCGCGACGCGATCGTGGAGTTCTTGCGCCGGAAATGGGCGCGCGAGCTCGACTACAGACTCAGCAAGGAGCTGTGGTCCTTCACCGAGAACCGCATCTCGGTGCGCTTTGAATACGAGTCCCACGATGCCGAGGGCCAGTGGTGGCGCAGCCACGGCAACGAGCACTGGGAGTTCGACGAGCACGGACTAATGCGCCGACGCGACGCCAGCATCAACGACTACGCAATCGAGCAGCACGAACGCAGAATCGGCGCCGACCGCTGACAGACGGACATCGAGGCTGTCAAAGCAGCGCCGCCACCCCAAACAACCGTCGCAAGGCGAACCCGGCGGGACGCCTCGCGCGCTGATGGCCCGCGTCGACGCCCTCTGGCCGGCCGGTGTCGCGCAAGCCCGCCCGATGACTGCGAAAACCAAGTAGCCCTCAACCGGACACCCACCGCTCC
>QHBV01000205.1 GCA_003244035.1 Solirubrobacterales bacterium
CCACACGATCTCGGCGTGGGCGATCGTCTTGGACTGCTCGCCGGGCATGATCGCCACCCGCCCGTCCAGCGGCCCCAAGCGGTCAGCGTACAGCCGTCCGGCGGTGCCGTCGGTGACCAGGAACCGCCGGCCGAGCACGGTCGCCGGCCAGAAGGGAGCGTCGGCGTCCAGCAGGCCCGAGCCGATGTAGGCCGGATAGTCGCCCGACGCGCTCATCGCCCACAGCACGGTCACGCCCGCCGGCAGTCCCTTCAATGCGGCAAGCACCTCGGCCATCCGCACCGAGCGCTCCTGGGGGACGATCACGTCGGCGGCGGCGGCGTAGACGGGCTCGCGGGCACGGTGCATCCGCACGAAGGCCTCGCGGTCGGCGGCCAGCGGGCGCGCGGTGCCGCGGCAGCGCGCCCAGGCGGTGTCGACGTCGACGTCGACCCAGACGACCAGGTGCTCGCCGAGCGCCTGGCGGACGCGCCCTGATCCCAGCGCCCCGCCGCCCAGCGCCAGGACACGCGTCGCCGCGGACTGCAGCAGCTCGAGGATCAGCCGCTCCTCGAGCTGGCGGAAGCGACCCTCGCCGTCCTCGGCGAAGATTCGCTCGATCGTCCGGCCCTCGCGGCGCTCCAGCTCGTCATCGACGTCGATCACACCGCTGCCGAGCGCCTGCGCCGCGCTCCGGGCGGCGGTCGACTTGCCGGCACCCATGAAGCCGACGATCGCGACCACCCGGTCCTGTCCTAGCGTGGTGCCCATCCGATCCGCTCCCGGTAGGCCGCCACCGCCGCGAGCACGTCGTCGATGTGGTCGCCTCCGAACTTGCGCCGATAGGCGTCAGCCAGGACGAAGGCGACCATCGCCTCACCGACGACGCCCGCGGCGGGCACCGTGCAGGAGTCGGTGCGCTCCCGCAGGGCCTGGGCCGGCTCGTGGGTGGCGATGTCGACCGAGCGCAGCGGCTTGGTGAGCGTCGGCAGCGGCTTCATCGAGCCGCGCACCACCAGCGGATCGCCGGTCGTCATGCCTCCCTCCACCCCGCCGGCCCGGTTGGTGTGGCGGTGAAAGCCGTGCTCGTCGTCGTAGAAGATCTCGTCGTGGGCCTCGGAGCCCGGCAGGCCCGCAACCTCCTGGCCGTCGCCGATCGAGACCGCCTTGACGGCCTGGATGGAGAGGATCGCCTGGCCGAGCACGCCGTCGAGGCGCTCTCGCCAGGACACGTGCGAGCCCAGCCCCGGCACCACGCCGAAGGCGCGCACCTCGAACACCCCGCCCAGCGACTCGTTGGCCTTGCGCAGGGCGTTGATCTCGGNNCAGCGCACCGGCGACTCGTCGACGTCGGCGAAGTCCTCGGGACCGAGATCGTCACGGCGGGGGGCCGTGACCGACGTGATCTGGATCACGTGCGAGAAGACGTGGACGTCGAGCGCGCGCAGGAACGCCTTGGCCAGCGCGCCGCCGGCCACCCGAGCGGCCGTCTCGCGGGCGCTGGCGCGCTCCAGGATGTCGCGCACATCGGTCAACCCGTACTTCTGGGTACCGACCAGGTCGGCGTGCCCGGGACGAGGCAGGTGAACCTCGGCCAGCTCGGCGTCGACCGGCCACGGATTCATCCGCTCCTCCCAGTTGGCGAAGTCGCGGTTGGCGACCTGGAGGGCGATCGGGCCGCCCAGCGTACGTCCGTGGCGCACGCCGCCGGTCACGGCGACCCGGTCTCGCTCGATCTTCATCCGCCCGCCGCGACCGTGCCCGAGCTGGCGACGCGCCAGGTCGCGGTCCAGGGCCTCGCGGTCGAGCTCCAGGCCCGCAGGGAGCCCCTCGACGATGCAGGTGAGGCCCGGCCCGTGCGACTCGCCGGCGGTGGTCAGCTGGAGCTCCATGACTGCGGGGAGCTTAGGAGGATGCGCCCTCCGCAGGCGGAGCGGTGCCCGACTCGGAGGGGTGCTCCTGGGCGTCGATGCCTGCTATCCGATGCCCGGTGCCCTGACACCACGGGCAGGTCACCTGATGCGGGGTGCCGCCGAGGCCCGAGCTCACCTGGCCGGTGCCGCGGCAGGCCAGGCACGGCGCCGCGCCCGTGTCGTCGGCCGGCGGGCCCTCGCCGTTGGCGCTCATCGCTTCACCGCCACCAGGACGCCGTCACCCACGGGGGTCAGGGTCCCGGTCAGCTCGGGATGGCCAAGCAGGCGCTGGTTGAACGCCCGGGCCACCGAGATCCGCTCCGCGGCATCGTCGATGGCGACCCGACCGTCCATGAGGACGTTATCGACGACCAGCACGGCGCCGCTGTCGAGCAGCGGCAGCACGGCATCGAAGTAGTCGCCGTACTGCAGCTTCACGCCGTCCAGGAAGGCGAAGTCAAACCTGCCCTCCAGCTCGGCGAGACCCTGGCGGGCGTCTTGGAGGCGCAGCGAGACCCGGTCGCTCACGCCCGCTCGGTCCAGGTAGTCGACGGCCGCGGCGTGGCGCGCGGGATCGATCTCGAAGGACACGATCTGGCCGTCCTGCGCCAGCCCCCGCGCGATGTACAGGGTGGAGACCCCGATCGCGGTGCCCACCTCCAGGGCGCGGCGGGCGCCCCGAGCCAGGGCCAGGACCTGCAGCAGGCGGCCGGTAGCCGGCACGACGACCGGGATCCGGTCGGTACGGGCCTGGGCCTCCATCGCGGCGAGCACGCGGTCGGGCGCGCTGCGCAGCTGGTCGATGTACTCGCTGACGGGCTCGGTGAGGATCACGGCCTGCTCACGATAGCTGTGGTCGTCCCCGTACGGCAAAGCGCATCGTCTCCACCGGGGGCGCCCTCCCGGTGAAGCGCTCGAAGCTGAGCGCGCCCTGGCCGACGAGCAACTCCAGTCCGTCAACCGTCGCCACGCCGCGCTCGCGCGCGGCGGCGATGAGGCGGGTCGCGCCCGGCGCATACACGAGGTCGACGACGCAGCCGTACCGGGTCAGGTCGTCGGCACTGACCGGCAGGCGATCGAAAGGATCGGAGCCGTCCAGTCCGACCGAGGTGCAGTTGACCAGCAGGTCGACGCCGGGGAGCCGGCCCGCAGGAGTGCCGGCGGGAGTGCCGCCGAGCTCGGCGCACAGCTCCCGGGCTCGGTCTGGGGAGCGATTCCAGACTTGGACCTCACGGGCGCCGGCGTTTCGAAGCGCCCACACCGCCGCCCGGGCGCTTCCCCCGGCACCGAGCACCAGCGCGCTGCGCCCGGGGATCGTGAACGGCAGCGCGGCGACCAGCGCGGGGGCGTCGGTGTTGTCGGCCACGATCGCGCCGCCCGGCTCGAAGGTCAGGGTGTTGGCCGCCCCGATCGCCCGCGCGCGGTCGGTGGGGGCCGTGGCCAGCGCCAGCGCCGCGCCCTTGTGGGGGATGGTGACGTTCGCCCCGAGAAAGCCCGCCGCCGGGAGCGCCCTCACCAGCTCGTGCAGCAGCTCGGGCGCTGCCGGCAGCAGCTGGTAGCGCCAGTGCCCCAGTCCTGCAGCGGTCAGCGCGGCATTCTGCATTGCCGGCGAGCGGCTGTGGGTCACCGGCCAGCCGAGGACCCCCAAACGAGTGGCCTCAGTGGCAGTGCGGACGCCGGTCACGCTGCAGCAGGCCCAGGAACTGGGGGTAGTTGTTGGCGAACACGGTGTCGTTGCTGCACGGCTTGGCGAAGAAGAACCGGTACCCGCTATTCCCCGGATGGGCCGCCGCCTGGATCGAGGCCATGCTGGGGCTGTCGATCGGCGTGGGTGGCAGCCCGAAGTGGGTGTGGGTGTTGTACGGCGAGGGCGAGTTCAGCTGGGAGACCCTCAGCGGCCGGGTGAAGTTGCCGGTGGCATACCGGGTGGTGGAGTCGAACTGCAGCATCATGTGGTCCCGGAGCCGGTTGTAGATCACCGACGCGACGAGCGGCCGGGCGCGGCCGGTGGAGGATTCGGCCTCGATCAGCGAGGCGACCGTGAGCACGTCGTAGGCGCTCAGGTGCATGCGCTTGGCGGCGCGCAGGTCGACTGTGGCGAAGCGGCGCTTGAAATCCTTGAGCTGGTCGGCGACCAGCGCGGAGGCCTTGACCGGGTCCACCATCGTGAACGTGTCGGGGAACAGGAAGCCCTCCAGCGACGCGACGCGGCGGGGCGCTCCGTAGGAATGGGGATCCAGCAGCGGGGAGTGCCGGCTCTCGGCCAGGTAGTTACCTCGGATCTGCTGGCCGCGCAGCAGCTGGCTGACGTACTGGCGGGTGTGGCCCTCGCTGATCGTGAGCTGGCTGGTCTTGGCGGCCTTGGGCACCTTCGTGAGCGCCGCCAGCACCGCGTGGTAGCTCATCCCGAGCTGGAGGTGGTACGTGCCCGAGCGCAGGTTCGAGCGGTCACCGCCCAGCGTGGCGCGCAAGCCGAAGAAGAAGCTCGAAGCGATGACCTTGTCGTCCTGGAGCTGCGTGCCGATCTGGCTGACGCTCGAGTGCGGCGCGATCGTGACCGTGATCTGACCGTGGGGCGAGGTGCCCAACGGCTCAAACAGCGCCACGAGGAACCACACGAGGGCGCCGGCCAGCACCAGCGCAATCAACGAGGCGATCCGCCCCCGCCACGAGTGGCGCTTGCCGGGCGGGCGGCGACGCTTCTTGGCCGGTCGGGACT
The DNA here is from genome assembly GCA_003244035.1 of Solirubrobacterales bacterium. Classification (GTDB taxonomy): domain Bacteria; phylum Actinomycetota; class Thermoleophilia; order Solirubrobacterales; family Solirubrobacteraceae; genus Palsa-465. The sequence continues at coordinate 4,612 of QHBV01000205.1, forward strand.
TGGAGCTGCCCTTGGACTTGGCGCTGCCGGAGAGCCGGCTGACGCGGCGCGTTCCGGAGGCGACCTCCGGGTCGTCGGGCTCCTCCTCGGAGTAGAAGTCGGGGTCTGGTGGCGAGGGCAAGGTCTTGACGGGGCGCCCCGAGACGCCCGCGACTTCGGGTTGACGGACACTGGCGACGGGCTGCTCGAGCGGCAACGCTGGGGGCGATCCGCGAGCGGACACCGGCTCGGGCTCGGACTCGGGAGTGGCGGGCGGCGCGGGCTTGGGCTCAAACGCCGGCTGCGGCTCTGGCCGGGGGACGACCGGTGGCGCGGGTGCCTCGGATCTGGCGGCCTTGCGCGCGGATCGCTCGGCGCGAAGCCGGGCCCGCTCAACGCGCGCCGCCTCGCGCTCCTCGGAGCTTCGGTGGCGTCGGTCAGCCATGGGCGGGGTGGGGCGGGTTCGTCTCCATTCGATGGGCCAGCCAGCTCTGCAGGAGGTGCGCGGCGGCTCGCGAGTCCTCCTCAGCCCGTCCGGTGGTGTGCTGCGCGATGCGGGTGGTGAAGCGCTCGTCGTACAGCTCGACGGGGATCGGCAGCGCCCGCTCCAGGCCGGCCGCGAACGCGCGGGTCTCGGCCGTCTGGGCGGAGTCGCCCCCGGCCAGCGACAGGGGTAGCCCGACGACGATCCGCTGCACCCCCAGCTCGGCCACCAGCTCGCGCAGGCGGGCGCGGCCGCGCCGCGAGCCTGGAGCCGGGATGGCATCCAGCGGCGTGGCCAGCACCCCGGTCGGGTCGCTCGCCGCGCATCCACAGCGCGCGCTGCCGTAGTCGAGCGCCAGCACCCTCACGCGTCTACCCGGACAGCGCCGCTTCGATCGCGGCCTGCGCGGCACTGATCGCGTCGGAGAGGCGTTCGGGCTCGCGACCGCCAGCCCGAGCCAGCGTGTCGCGACCTCCGCCGCCACCGCCGACGACCGCCGCGGCCGCCTTGACGATCTCACCGGCGCGCACGCCGCGGGCGACCAGCGCGGGAGCGACCGACGCCACCAGGTCGACCCGGCCCTCGCCGCCGCGGCCGAGCACGATCGCGGCGTCGCCGAGCTTGCCCTTGAGCCGGTCGACGAGCTGCAGGAGCGCATCGCCGTCGGCGACGCCAACGGCCGCGGCCAGCACACTGGCACCGGCGGTCTGGGTCGCTGCGGCGGCCAGCTGGTCGACGTCGACACCGCCATTGGCGCTCCCATCGCGCCGGGCGGCGCGCTCCAGCTCACGCACCCGCTCGCGCAGCTGCCGGATGGCCTCGCCGACGCGCTCGGCGGGCACCCGCAGCAGCTCGGTGGCCTGCTGGAGCTCGCGGTCGCGCTCGCGCACGAAGCCCACCGCCTCCGAGCCCGTAATCGCCTCAATACGACGCACATTGGCGGCGCTCGAGGTCTCGACGAGAATCCGCAGCAGCCCGATCTCGGCCGTGTTGCGGACATGGGTGCCCCCGCACAGCTCGCGCGAGAACGACCCGTCGCCGACCTCGACCATGCGCACGATCTCGCCGTACTTCTCGTTGAACAGCGCCATGGCCCCCAGCCGCTTGGCCTCGTCGAGCGTGGTGCTCAGGGCGCGCACCGGGTGGCTCTCAAGGATCCAGGCGTTGACGTCGTCCTCGACCGCGCGCAGCTCCTGGGCGCTGAGCGACGCGCCGTGGGTGAAGTCGAAGCGCAGCTTGTCGGGCCCGACATAGGAGCCGGCCTGGCGCACGTGGTCACCGAGGAGGCGCCGCAGGGCGGCATGGAGCAGGTGCGTGCCGGTGTGATTGCAGGCGGTGGCGTGGCGAGTGGCTCGGTCCACGTGCGCCGAGACACGCTCCCCGGGCTCGAACGTGCCGTGCTGGGGCTCGATCTCCACGACCTGGTCGGTGCCCAGGCGGATCACGTCGATGACGCGCCCTCGGCAGCCGCCGCCGGCGCACTCCAGGACGCCTCCGTCGGCCACCTGGCCGCCGCCGGTGGCATAAAACGGAGACTCCAGCAGCTTGAGCAGCAATCGCGCGGGCCTGCCGCCCGCTCGGCGTCCGGCCTCGCCGGACAGGGCGGGGTGAGTGGGATCGGATGCATCCGGCGCCTCGGCCTCCACGGCGCCGATGGTCGTCTCGGCATCAGTCGTCTCATAGCCGACGAACTCGGTGGCGAACCCGGCGCCGCCGGCCAGCGACGCCGCCCGCTCGCGCAGCCCGCTCTGCGCCGCACCACGGCCGCCCGCCGAGCGCGCCCGCGCGCGCTGATCGGACATCAGCGACTCGAAGCCGGCCTCGTCGACCCCCAGTCCGTGCTCGGCGACGATCTCCAGCGTCATGTCGATCGGAAAGCCGTAGGTGTCGTGCAGGAGGAAGGCGTCGGCCCCGGCGATCCCCTCGGCATCGGCATCCCGCGCGCGGGCGATCAATTCGTCCAGACGCCGCAGCCCCTGCTCGAGCGTATGACCGAAGCTCTCCTCCTCGGAGGCCAGCCAGCGGCGCACCAGCTCGCGCTGCTCGTGCAGCTCGGGGTACTCGGGGGCCATCAGCTCGGTCACGACGGTGGCGTAGCGCTCCATGAAGCCGGTCGGCAGGCCCAGCCCCCGGCCGTGCTGGATGGCCCGGCGCATCACCCGGCGCAGCACGTAGCCGCGATCCTCGTTGGAGGGCACGACCCCGTCCGCAAGCAGGAACGTCACCGCCCGGCTGTGATCGGCGAGCACCCGGAGCGCCTTGTCGGTGGCGAACTGCTCGCCGTAGCGCCGACCCGACAGCTCCTCGCCGAGCGCGATCAGGGGCGCGAACTGATCGGTCTCGAACACGGTGGCCTTGTCCTGCAGCACGCAGGCCATGCGGTTGAGCCCCATGCCGGTGTCGATGTTCTTGGCGGGCAGCGGCGTGAGCACCCCGACGGGGTTCTGGTCGAGCTGCATGAACACCAGGTTCCAGTACTCCAGGAAGCGCTCGTTGTCTGCGCCGGGCAGGTCATCCGGCGTGCCGTGCTCCACGCCGCGGTCCAGGTACAGCTCCGAGCACGGGCCGCAGGGGCCGGTCGGCCCGGCCTGCCAGAAGTTCTCCTCGCGCGGGCACTCGACAATCCGCTCGCGCGGGACACCGAGGTCCAGCCACGCCTGGATCGCCTCCTCGTCGGGGCCGAGGCCGAGCTCGGCGTCGCCGGCGAACACCGTGATCCAGATGTCCTCCTCGGAAAAGCCGAACCCGTCGCGAGAGAGCGTCCAAGCGAACTGCGCGGCCTCGCGCTTGAAGTAGTCGCCGAACGAGAAGTTGCCCAGCATCTCGAAGAAGGTGAGATGGCGGGTGGTCGTGCCGATGATCTCGATGTCCGGGGTGCGAAAGGTCTTCTGGCAGGTGGTCACCCGCTGGCGCGGGGGCTTCTCGACGCCCTGGAAGTACGGCTTGAGTGGGTGCATGCCGGCGACCGTGAACAGCGCCGAGGGATCGAGCTCCGCCGGCACCAGCGACGCCGAGGAAAGCCGCAGGTGTCCCTGCTGCTCGAAGAACTCGATGAAGGTGCGGCGGATATCGTCGGAGGTCACGGGTGCCCCAGTGTAGGCGGGGTTCCGGGCATTCCGGCGACCTATGGGCCCGGGCGGGCGATCGTCCCCCAGCCGACCACCAGCTCCCCGTCCATCAGGCAGGCGAGCTGTCCGGGGGCAGCGCCGTCGACCGGCTCAGACAGCTCGATCGCCAGCGTGCGATGGCGCCCGGCGTCGGGATCGCCGAGCAGGCGCGCCGCCAGCGGCCGCGCCCGATAGCGCAGCTTGACCCGGTCCACGCGCGCGCCGTGACGGTGCAGGCGGGCCGACCGCACGGCGACGCGGCTGGTCTGCAGCGCCTCGCGCGGGCCTACGGTGACCCGACCGGTGGCGGCGTCCTTGTCGAGCACGTAGAGCGGGGCCGGGGCGTCGCCGATTCCCAGGCCGCGCCGCTGGCCGACGGTGAAGCGATGCTGACCAAGGTGGTGACCGACCGTGGTACCCGCCACGTCCACCAGTTCCCCGGGCTCGTCCTCGACGCCCCCGTGGCGGGCCAGGAAGCGGGCGCGGTCGGTCCCGGCGAGGAAGCAGAGGTCCTGGGAGTCGACCTTGTCGGCCACCGCCAGACCGGCCTGCGCGGCGATCTCCCGGACCCGCGGCTTGCGCAGATCCCCCAGCGGAAAGCGCATTCGGCCGAGCGTGCCCGGGTCCAGTGCGGCCAGCATGTAGGTCTGGTCCTTCGCCGGGTCGGCAGCCGCCCGGAGCACCGGCCCGTGAGCGTCGCCGGGCTCGGCGATGCGCGCGTAATGGCCCGTGGCCAGGGACCCGCAGCCCAGCCGGTCGGCCAGCGCCAGCATCGCGTCCAGGCGCACGTGGCCGTTGCAGCCGACGCAGGGGTTGGGCGTCTCACCGCCGGCGTAGCCGGCGATGAACGGCTCGACCACCCCGGCGCGGAACGGCTCGCGGAGGTCCAGGGTGAAGTGGGGCAGGCCCATCGAGTGAGCCAGCGAGCGGGCCTGGGCGACGGCCGAGGCCGAGCAGCAGCTGCGCTCG
>QHBV01000206.1:0-7440 GCA_003244035.1 Solirubrobacterales bacterium
AGACGTTGGTCGACCAGTTCTGGACGGTCGTGTAGCGAATCCGGGCGCCGGGCTTGGCGATCAGCTCGACCACCGCGGAGTGAAGCGAGGACTTGCTGTAGGTGGGCGCGGTGCAGCCCTCGACGTAGTGCACGTAGGAGCCCTCGTCGGCGATGATCAGCGTCCGCTCGAACTGGCCCATCGACTCGGTGTTGATCCGGAAGTAGGCCTGCAGCGGCATCTCCACGTGCACGCCCGGTGGCACGTACACGAACGAGCCCCCGGACCACACGGATGAGTTGAGCGCCGCCAGCTTGTTGTCATTCGGGGGGATGATCGTCGCGAAGTACTCGCGCACCAGATCCTCGTGCTCGCGCAGCGCAGTGTCCATGTCGGTGAAGATCACGCCCTGCTTGGAGAGGTCCTCGTGCACCTGGTGGTAGACGACCTCGGACTCATACTGAGCGCCGACGCCGGAGAGGAACTTGCGCTCGGCCTCGGGGATCCCGAGCCGGTCGAAGGTCTTCTTGACGTCCTCGGGGACATCGTCCCAGGAGCGCTCGGCGCGCTCGGAGGCGCGCACGAAGTAATGGATGTCGTCGTAGTCGACCTCGGCCAGCATCGGCGAGCCCCAGGTCGGCTGCTTGCGCGCGAGGAAGTGGTCGAGCGCCTTGAGGCGGAAGTCGCGCATCCATTGCGGCTCTGACTTGAACTCCGAGATCTTCTCCACGATCTCGCGGTTGATCCCCTTCGGCGCCTTGTACAGGTAGTTCTCGGCGTCGTGGAAGCCGTAGCGCTCGGTGTAGTCCTCGTTGATTCGCGAGAGCTGTTCGTTCTCGGTCGGGACCGGGGTATTGGGAATCTGGTTCAGGGTTTCGGGAATCGCCACTACTCCACCTCCAACTTGATCATTTCCTCGTCGACGAGCACCGGAAAGGTGTCCACCGGGACGTAGGCTGGCAAGGTCTTGGGTTGCCCGGTCCGCAGGTCGAACAGCGACCCGTGCCGGGGGCACTCGATCGTGCATGCGTCCTGGTCGAGCTCGCCTTCGACGAGCGTGCCGTTGTCGTGCGAGCAGCGGTCCTCGATCGCATACACCGTGCCGGCGCAGTTGAACACGCCGATCTCGAGATCCTCCCATTCGACCAGACGCACCGCTCCGGGGGGGAGCTCTTGCAGGGAACAGATATCGATGATCTGCGGCATCGTGCGATAAATCCTAGCGTACTGATCGGATTTGAGCTCGAAGCCGGGTCACGGGCGTGCCGCTACGTCGCGTGCACGGGCGGACAGGTTACGGCTCGTGGTCAGGCCGTGGGCAGGATCGACTCGCGAGGTGCAACCAGGGCCGCCGTGGCCACCAGGCCGGCGCCGAGCAGCAGGACCGGACCGAGTCCGAGGGGGCCGGTCAGCAGACGGCCGCTGATCGAACAGGTGCGTGCTCCAGATCACCTGGATCGCCACGGTAGCGTTATGGCTAATCTCTTACCCGGTGTTGCGCAGACCGCTCGCGATCCCGTTGATCGTCAGCAGGCTCACTCGCCCCAGCTCCTCGCGCTCGTGCTCGTCGCCTCGCCGCAGCCGTGACAGCAGCTCGATCTGGATGAACGACAGCGGGTCGACAAACGGGTTGCGGCGATCGATCGAGGCCTGCAGGATGGGCTCTGTGTCGAGCAGGCGCTCGCGGCCACGGATCAGCAGGAGCTCGTTCGTGGCCAGCTCGAGCTCGGTGGTGAGCAGCCCCCAGATCCGTTCGCGAGACTCCGCCTCGTCCCACAGCTGCACGTAGCGCCCGGCGATCCTCGAGTCCGCCTTCGCGAGCGCCATCTCGGCGTTCCCGAGCAGGGTCGCGAAGAACGGCCAGCCCGAGGTCATCTCGCGCAACAGCTTGAGACCATGGCGCCCGCGTGCCCGCGCAAGCGCGGTGCCCAGCCCGAGCCACGCCGGCAGGACGATCCGCGACTGCGTCCAGGAGAAGACCCAAGGGATCGCGCGCAGGTCGTCGATCCCTGCCTGAGCGTGACGCCGTGCCGGTCGCGACCCGAGCCGAAGGCGCGAGATCTCCTCGAGCGGTGTCACCGCCGTGAGGAAACGCACGAAGTCCCGGTCGTCGTGGACCAGCGAGCGGTAGAGGCGGACCGAGTCGTCGGCCATCTCCTGCATCACCCGCTCGAACACGCGATCGCGCTCGTGTGCGGCCACGGCTCCCCCCGCGAGCGTCGCGCTCGCGGCGAGCTCGAGCTCGCGGTGGGCGATCTCGGGCACCGAGTACTTCGCGGTCAGGACCTCACCCTGCTCGGTGATCTTGAGTCGCCCTTCCACGGTTCCCGGGGGAAGCGCGAGGATCGCGCTGTTGGTCGGGCCGCCGCCGCGCCCGATCGCCCCTCCGCGCCCGTGGAAGAACACCCAGCTGGCGCCGTGGCCGGCGATCACCTTGGCGACCTGCGTCTGGGCCCGGTAGGCGCCCCAGCCAGATGCCACATAGCCGACGTCCTTGTTCGAGTCGGAGTAGCCGATCATCACCTCCTGCTCGTCGCCGACGGCGCGCAGCGCCGTCCGGTACACCGGTTCGCGCAGCAGCCGGTCCATCGTCTCCGGAGCCCCGGTAAGCGTCGCGCCGGATTCGAACAGCGGCACGATTCGCAGCCACGCACCTTCGCCACCGGCACTCGCGAGGCTCGCCTCCTTCATCAGCAGCAGCACCTCGAGCAGATCTGCGGGACCCTCGGTGCCGGACACGACGTAGGTCTGGATCGCCCTGCGATGCGGGCCGGAGAGGGCAGCGCGCAGCATTCGGAACGTCTCGATCGTCTCCCGCGTGCCGGCGGAGAAGCCCGCGATGTCCGCCGGGATCAGCGGCCGGTGGCCGGCGATGTCGCGGCGGAGCAAGGCGCTCCGCTCGTCGTCCGTGAGCATTGCGTAATCGGCGCAGATGCCGAGCGCGGCGTAGATCTCGCCGAGCGCTCGCCGGTGCACGCTCGCGTGCTCGCGGACGTCGAGGCGCGCGAAGTGAAAACCGAACACCGCCACCTGGCGAATCACGTCACGAAGGTCGCCGGCCGCCGTGAATGCTCCACCGCCGTCGAGTAGCGAACGCTCGACGAGACGGAGGTCCTCGAGCAGCGCTGCAGGCTCGCGGTAGGCCCCTGCGTCGTGTCGCCTCGTGGCGCGCACGCGCCTGCGAACGAGCTTCAGCGCGCGGCGATACGGCTCCTCGGGACTTCGCGCCGCGAGCTGTGAAGCGAAGTCCGGGAACAGGTCGATCCCCCTGGCCAGGATCGGCTCGAGCCCCGGCGCCCGGCCGTTGACACGGTCCGACAACGTCAGCCGTCCGGCCAGGAGCTCGACGCGACACTCGAGGAAGCGCAGGCACCGCTCACGCATCAGCTCGAGTGCCTGCAACGTGGTGGCAGGCTTCACGTACGGGTTTCCGTCCCGGTCGCCGCCGATCCACGACCCGAAGCTCAGCAGCGGCGGCAGCTCGAACCGCTCGCCCGGGTAGAGCTCGGCGAGCGCCTGCTCTAGATCACGATATACCAGCGGGACCGTCGCGGCGAGCGTCGTGTCGAAGTGGACCAAGCCACCGCGGACCTCATCCAGCACGGTGAGCGAGGTCGCACGCAGCTCGTCAGACCCCCACAGCTCCTGGACCGTGACCAGCAGCCGTCGCCGCGCATCGTCCAGGTCAGCGCTCGCGGACTCGTCGAGCTCACGCAGGATCCTGAAAACGCGGGCGAGCTTGCTGATCGTCGTGTGCCTGCGCGCCTCGGTCGGATGGGCGGTCATCACGAGCCTCAGCTCGGCCGCGCCGAGCAGCGCCCGCAGCTCCTCGGCGGTGGTCCCACGCTCCGCGAGCGTCGCGACGGCGTGCCGCAACGATCCCCGGCGCGGCGCGGGCGACTCGCGCGCGGCGCGGGCGCGAAGCCGGCGCACGCGCTCGTTGTCCTCGGCCAGGTTCACCAGCTGAAACCAGCGCGTGAGCGACCGCACCAGCACCTCGGTCTCCTTCAGGTCGAGGCTCGCCACCAGCGTCGCCAAGCGGTCTGCGGCGTCCTGCTCACCGCTGCGCGCGGCCCGACCGAGCGCGACCGCGCGATCGAGCAGCTCGACCACCTGAAGGCCGTCGCTGGCGCTCACCACGTCGTGGAGGACCTGGGTCAGGAGGGCTTCGTCACCGGCGAAGTCGCGCGACACCGCCCGGGCCTGCCTTGCCGTGTCGAGACTCATCCTCGCAAATGGTCACAGCCGCGCGGCGAGGGCGTCGCGCGGTTCCGGGGGCTACGGCTGCGGAGCGCCGTGCCCCGCGGCCCCGCGGTCCGCCAGCCGGCTGTGGCGATACGAGTAGCCGAAGTACACGGCGAGGCCGACCAGCATCCAGACGCCGAAGCGCACCCACGTCGCCGACTGCAGGTTGAGCATCAACCAAAGCGACGCGAGCACCGAGACGATCGGCAGCAACGGCATCAGCGGCACACGGAACGGTCGCTCGAGGTCGGGGCGCGCGCGGCGCAGGAAGATCACCCCGATCGCCACCAGCACGAACGCGAACAGCGTGCCGATGTTGACCAGCTCGGCGAGCGTCTTCAGCGGGAAGAAGAACGCGAGCGCCGCGACCACCACGCCGGTGACGAGCGTGGTCCGGTACGGGGTGCCGAATCGCTCGGAGACCGCGGAGAACATCGGCGGCAGCAGCCGGTCGCGGCTCATCGCGAAGAACACGCGGCTCTGGCCCATCAGCAGCACGAGGATCACCGAGGTGATGCCGGCCAGCGCCCCGTAGCCGACGATCGTCGCGATCGTGTGCTGGTGCACCGACAGGAAAGCCGTCGACAGCGGCGCGGCCACGTCGATGCGGTTGTACTTGACCATGCCGGTGACCACCAGCGAGACCGCGATGTACAGCACCGCGCAGATCGCCAGCGAGGTGAAGATGGCGATCGGGACGTCGCGCTGGGGTCGCCGGGTCTCCTCGGCGTTGGTGGCGACGATGTCAAAGCCGATGAACGCGAAGAACACCAGCGCCGCCCCGCTGAAGATCCCCCCGATTCCGAACGCCCCCGGCGCGGCGCCGAGCGCCTGCAGGAGCGTCGAGGATGAGCTGCCCCCGGGCGCCGGCTTGGCCCCCGAAGGCGGGACGAACGGGTGGTAGTTACCCGAGTGGATGTACGAAATGCCCGCGACGATCACGAGCGCGACGATCGCCAGCTTGATCGCGACGATTACGGCGTTGACGGCGCTCGACGTTCGCATCCCGAGGCACAGCAGGCCGGCGATCACGAGCACGATCGCGGCGGCCACCAGGTTGTGGCCGTCGGCGAGGATCCAGGCCGGCAGGTGGGCGTGCCAGGGCGCGGCGGTCAGGACCACCTTGAAGTACTGCGACCAGCCCGAGGAGACGGTCGCGGCGCCGAGCGCGAGCTCGAGCATCAGGTCCCAACCGATGATCCACGCGACCAGCTCCCCGAGGCTGGCATACGAGAATGTGTAGGCCGAGCCCGGCAACGGGCACGACCGAGGCGAACTCCGCGTAGCAGATCCCGGCGAGCAGGCACACGATCGCCGAGACCGCGAACGAGATCACGATCGCCGGGCCCGCGATCGTCCCCGCGGCTTCGCCGGTGAGGACGAAGATCCCGGTGCCGATGATGACCCCGATTCCCAGCGCGGTGAGCTGGACCGGCCCCAGCGTTCGCCGCAGGCCGCGACCGTGGCCTTCGGTGTCGGCGAGCGACTGCTCGACGGTCTTGGTCCGCAGCAGCTCCATGAAGGGGAGGTTCCCATTTGGCAGGTTTTCGAACCGATCGGGATCTGGCTCCGTCATGGAGCCTGTTATCCCACCGGGGGACGCGTCCGGCGAGCGCCCTACGATTTCCTGTCGTCATGGAAGCTGCCACCTCACTGCGCCAAGCCCAGGTCCGCACCCGTGGTGACCTACTGCTGCTCGACGGCGTGCTGGTCGGCGACGAGTGCGCGGTGCGGCTCGTGCGCGAGCGCGAGCAGGCCGGCGAGGACCCGGCCAAGCTGATCGTCGACGCGATCGAGATCGGTGCTCGCGTGCTCGACCGCGAGCAGACCGGCGCCAACGCCGAGTTCGTCCGCGCCGAGTTCGAGCGCGCCGCGCGCGATCTCGACACCGAGTTCGTGGATCGTGCTCGCCGCGTGGCGGAGCGGTTGGATGCCAAGGTCGACGAGGCCTTCGGCGCCGATGACGGTCAGGTGGCCCGCGTCATGGCCCGCCACTTCGGCGAGGGCTCGACCGAGGCGGTCCAGCACCAGGTCCGGGCGATCGTCGCTGAGGTGATGGCACGCTCGCGCGAGGATCTCGTCCGCCAGTTCTCCTCAGCGGACGCTTCCAACCCGCTCTCGGACTTCAAGGCGATGGCCGCCGCGATGATGCGCCAGGCAGCCGACCGCCAGACCGAGCAACTGAGCGCGATGTCGAGCCGCCTGGAGGAGATGCGCCTGCAGATCGGCAAACTTTCGGCCGAGCGCGAGAAGCTCGTGGAGGTCGCCGCCGAACGCGAGCGCGGCACCGCCAAGGGCCGGAGCTTCGAGCAGCTCGTCTACGAGGCGGTCGACCGGCTGGCCCTGTCCCAGGGCGACGGCTGCGAGGCGGTCGGCGACCGGCTGGCCGGCACGCGCAAGACCGGAGACATCGTGGTCGCGATCGACGGAGCTGCTGGCCCCGGACGCGGGCGGATCGTCTTCGAGGCGAAGGACTGCCAGCTCAGCCGGCCCAAGGCGGTCGACGAGCTGAGTCGTGCGATCGAGGTGCGCTGCGCCGACTACGGGATCCTCGTAGTCCCCAGTGAGGCCGAGGTGCCGGCGAGGATGGTGCCACTCCGTGAGTACAACGGCGACAAGCTGATCGTCGCGCTCGATCTCGCCGGAGATACGGTGCTGGGCGAGGGTCCCCAGCTCGCCCTGCAGGTCGCGTATTCGTTGGCCCGCGCGAGGGTTCTGATGACCCGCGGCGCAGGCGCCGGCGAGCAGGTCGACCGCACGGCGATCCGAGAGACCTGCGAGCGGGCGGTGAGCGCGATGGAGGACGTCCGCCGGATCAAGCAACAGCTGACCGGCGCACGCACCCAGATCGACAAGGCGAGCGAGATCGTCGAGGGGATGACGACACGCGTTCGCCGGCACCTGACCGAGATCGACTCGCTGGCGGGCGCGGGGACGTACGCCGATCGGGATCAGCGCGGTTAGGGCTCCGCCGGAGCACCGCGAGGCACCCGACCCGAGCGGCTACGACGTCTCGGGCTCCCAGTCGACCGCGTGCCCGAGCCCGGCGGTCTTGAGCACCTTCAACGACAGCAGCGCACACTTGATCCGAGTCGCCGAGATGTCGATCCCGAGCAGGTCGAGGACGAATGAGCGGTCGAGCCCGAGCAGATCTTCGACCTTCATGCCCTTGACCTCGTCCGAGACCATCGAGGCGGCTGCCTGTGAGATCGCGCA
>QHBV01000206.1:7478-17564 GCA_003244035.1 Solirubrobacterales bacterium
CGCACGGTCAGCTCGTCGCCGCAAAGGGGGTTCAGGTCGTGGGCCTCGGCGTCGGCGTGCTCGAGCTCGGGGGCCGGCGGGCTCCAATTGTGCGGATGCTTGTAGTGCTCGAGGATGTTCTCGCGGTACAGGTTGTCCATGACTACAGCTCCAGCACCCGCCGCACGTCGAGCAGCCCCTCGATCAGCCGGTCCACATCGGCCACCGAGTTGTGCACGGCGAAAGACGCGCGCGTGGTCGCGCCCACACCTAGCCTGCGCATCAACGGCTGCGCGCAGTGATGCCCGGCGCGGATGCAGACGCCCTCGCGGCCGAGGATCTCGCCGACGTCGTGCGGGTGCGCTCCCTCCAGCACGAACGAGATCAGCGCGCCGCGGTCAGCTGCCGCGAGCGGGCCGTGCAGTGTCAGCCCGGGCACCTCGCAGGAAAGCCGCTCGAGCGCGATTGCGACGAGCTCCTGCTCGTGCGCGCGAATCTGCTCCATCCCCAGCGCCTTGATCCAGTCCACGGCCGCGCCGAGCCCGATCACCTCGGCGATCTGCGAGGTGCCGGCCTCGAACTTCCACGGCAGGTCGATCCAGGTCGACTCGTTGGCGCCGACCGTCCGGATCATGTGACCGCCGCCGATGAACGGCGGCATCTCCTCGAGCAGTGATCGGCGGCCGTGGAGCACGCCGATCCCGGTCGGCCCATAGGCCTTGTGGCCGGTCCACGCGTAGAAGTCCGCGTCCAGAGCGGGCAGGTCGACGGGCAGCTGGGGCACCGCCTGGGTGCCGTCGATCAGGACGACTGCGCCGGCGTCGTGCGCGCGCTGCACGATCGAGGCGACCGGGTTGATCGTCCCGAGCACGTTGGAGATGTGGGCGACGGCCACCAACTTTGGCTCCCGCGCGAGCAGCGCGTCCAGCGCCTCCAGGTCGAGCTGGCCGTCGTCGAGCACCGGCACGTACGCGAGCTCGGCCTCGCGCTCCTGGCACAGGAGCTGCCAGGGGACGATGTTCGAGTGGTGCTCCATCTCGGTCAGCACCACGAGGTCGCCCCGACCGACGTTCTGGCGCCCCCACGCATACGCGACCAGGTTGATCGCGGCGGTCGCGTTAGCCGTGAAGATCGTCTCCTCGGGCGTCGACCCGAGCCACTGCGCGATCCGCCCGCGCGCGCCTTCGTACAGGTCGGTCGCCTCGACCGCGAGCGCGTACACGCCGCGATGGATCGACGCCCGCGAGTGCGTGTAGTAGCCCGTGATCGCATCGATCACGGGCTGGGGCGTCTGCGAGGTCGCGCTCGAGTCGAGATACACAAGCGAGCGACCGTCGAACTCCCGGCGCAGCACCGGGAACTCGGCGGCGACGCCGGCCAGCGAAGGCACCGTCGCCGTCACGCCGGGACCTTCTCGATCTCGTCGGTGATCCACCCGTAGCCCTTGGCCTCGAGCTGGTCGACCAGCTCGGGGCCGCCCTGCATCACGATCCTCCCCTGGTACATCACGTGCACGTGGCTCGGCTGCACGAGGTGGAGGATCCGCTGGTAGTGGGTGATGATCAGCAGGCCCAGGTCAGGCCCGGCGACGGAGTTCACGCCGTTGGCGACCACCCGCAGCGCGTCGATGTCGAGCCCCGAGTCGGTCTCGTCGAGGATCGCCAGCGCCGGCCGCTGCAGCGCCAGCTGGAGGATCTCCATGCGCTTCTTCTCCCCGCCGGAGAACCCCTCGTTCAGGTAGCGGCTCGAGAACGCCTTGGGCACGTCGGTCAGCTTCATCGCCGCCTCGACGCTGAGGCGGAACTCCTTCAGCGGGATCGGCTCCTCGCCGCGGGCCTCGCGGTGGGCGTTGAGCACCGTGCGCAGGTACTTGGTGACCGTCACCCCAGGCACCGAGATCGGGTACTGGAAGGCCATGAACAGCCCCATCCGCGCGCGCTCGTCGGGGTCCGCGGCGGTCACGTCCTGGCCCTTGAAGATCACCTGTCCCTCGGTCACCTCCAGGTTGGGATGACCCATGATCGCGTTGGCCAGGGTGGACTTCCCCGAGCCGTTCGGGCCCATCAGGGCGTGGATCTCGCCCTTGCCCACGGCCAGGTCGAGGCCCCGCAGGATCTCCTTGTCACCCGCGCGGACGTGAAGGTTTCGAATCTCTAGCTCTGACATCTCCAGCTTTCGGTTGTGTGTTCAGGCGACGACCGCACCGACGCCGGAGGCGTTGGTGGGCTCGCGCTCGTTGCGGCGCGAGAACTCGACCAGCTCCGCCAGCGTCGTCGTCTGTAGCGAGCGCACGATCCCGGCCTGGACGCGCATCCACAGGAGCTTGGTCGCGCAGCCGCGGCCGGCGTCGGGCTCGTGTGAGCACAGGACGCGTTCGGTGTGGTCGTGCACGAAGCACTCCATCGGGGCGATCGACCCCTCCAGCGCGTGCACGACCTCGTCCATCGGGATCTCCTCGGCGGGTCGCGCCAGCCAGTAGCCCCCGTGCGCGCCGCGCGCGCTCATCACGAGCTCGGCCTTGCGCAACCGCGCGACCACCTGCTCGAGGTAGGCCAGCGGCAGCCCCTCGGCATCGGCGATCGCCTTCAGGCTCGTCGGGTGCTCTGGCGACTGGCGCCCGAGCTCGACCATCAGGCGCACGCCGTACTCCGCCTTGGAGGAGAAGATCATCTTCCCCAAATCCTACCAGCCAGGTCGGTTTATTTATGTGGCCGCTTGCGCGGCCCTGGTTTGGGGCAATCCCGCGCAGCCGCCACCCCACTGTAGGGTCCTTGCATGGACGCGCGGGGGCTCGCAGACTCAGACGATGTCGTGCAGGTTGCGTCCCTCGCGGCGGCGCGCGGCCGGCTCGGGATCGACACCGAGTTCATGTCCGAGGGTCGTTACCGAGCCTTGCTCTGCCTGGTACAGGTAGCCGTCGAGGATCCCGAGGTGCCCGACGGCACGCGGATCGTCCTGATCGACTCGCTGGGCGACGCCGACGCCTCGCCGCTCGCGCGGCTGCTCGCCGACCCTGCCGTCGAGGTCGTCCTGCACGCGGGCCGCCAGGACGTCGCGATCCTCCACCGCGCCTGGCGCACACTCGTCACAAGTATCTTCGACACGCAGATCGCGGCCGGCTTCGCGGGCGCGAGCGCCCAGGCCGGTTACGGCAACCTGATCGCCCAGGTCCTCGGCCACCAGGTCGGCAAGAGCGCGAGCTACACCCGCTGGGATGCCCGTCCCCTGTCCGCCGAGCAGCTGCGCTACGCGGCCGAGGACGTGGTCCATCTGCTGGCGCTCGCCGACGAGCTGCAGCGGCGCCTGCGCGAGAGCTCAAGGCTCGACTGGGCGCGTGAGGAATGCCTTCGACTGCAGGGCGCGACCGATGAGCGCGACCCCGAGACGGCCTGGGAGCGCCTGCCGCGGGCATCCTCGCTGGATCCGCGCGCCCGCGCCGTCGCACGCGAGCTGGCGGCGTGGCGCGAGCGAACCGCGTCCCGCGAGGATCGCCCCGTGGGCTCGGTACTCGCCGACCCGGCACTGGTCGAGCTCGCCAAGCGCCAGCCCTCGGATCAGCGGGGGCTCGAGCAGATCCGGGGCATACACCCCTCGGGCATCAGGCGTCGCGGTGACGCGCTTCTCGCGGCGATCGGCAAGGGGCTGCAGGCGCCTCCGATCCCGCGCGAGCAGGCGCGCGGGCGCTCGGAGCTCGGCGATGCGCCGCTGATCGCGCTCGCCGAGGCGCTCCTGCGCGCTCGCTCGCAGGAGGCTGGGCTCGCGTATGAGCTGCTCGCCTCGCGCGGCGAGCTCGAGCGAATCGTCGCGGCCGCGCGGCGCGGCGAGCCCGAGCCCGAGCTCCGGACGCTCACCGGATGGCGACGCGAGCTGGTGGGCGCAGACCTCCGGGACCTGCTCGCCGGTCGCAGCACGATCGCCGTCGGCCCCGACCGCCGGCTCGTGCTCGGCAGCCCGGGGTGAACCGTCGCAAGACCCTTACGAAACCCCCTGCTCGAGCATCAGCGACAGCGCCGGGGAGCGGTCGAACAGCGCGTGCGAGAGCGCCAGCTGGATCGTTCGCGGGCGCTGGATCCAATGCTTGTCGACCCCCAGCAGGTCTCCGAAGGCGGTCGCGTAGGTCAGGCGCAGCTTGCGCCCGGGCGAGTCGGCCGCGTGCTCCTCGCCGGTGTCGGCGTTGGCGCCGCTCCAGCCGGCCGCGCGCAGGCGATCGTGCTCGCCCTTGAGCAGGTCTTCCGAGGTCTTGTACATCGGATCGGCGATCACCAGCTCCACCGCGCAATACGCGGTCGAACCGCTGTCGCACTCCTTGGCCTGGACCACGATCTGCGCGCCGGCGACGAGCGGCAGGCGAGCGAGGTCCGGGGAGCTGTGGCCGCCGCCCTGCCCGCAGCCAACGAGCGTCGCGGCCACCAGCGCCCCCGTTGCCAGCCCTAGTCTTCGCACTGTCATGGTGCCGGCATGATCGCAGCGGCGTCCGGCGTCGGCGTCGCCCGCTACGCGCTCGGCGTCGCGGCGCTGCTGGTCATCGGCGGCTCGCTCGCGCTCGCCGCCGTGGCGCTTCGCCGCCGCTTGCTCGGAGACTGGACGGGAGCCCCTGCTCGTCTGGCCGAATCGGTGATCGCGCTTGCGCTGCTCACCGCGATCCTGGAAGCGGTGGGGACGATCGGGCTGTTCCAGCTCGGACCGGTCGTCGGGGTGACGGCGCTCACCAGCCTGGGAGTGGCGAGAGCGGCCGGCATGCCCGGGCGGGACCACTCGCGCCAAGCGGTGGTCCCGCACGGGCGGGCCGGCCTGCTGGTCGCGCTGCTGGCCGCCGCCGCCGTGCTCGCCGAGTGGGCCGTACCGACCTTTCAGTCCTACGACGTCGGGATCCGCACCTTCGACTCGCTCTGGTACCACCTGCCGTGGGCGGCGTCTTTTGCCCAGACCGGGCAGGTCACCGGGTTGCGGTTCACCGACGTCGAGTATCTGACCGCGTTCTACCCCGCCACCGCCGAGCTGCTGCACGGCCTCGGGATCGTCCTCTTCGCCCGCGACACGCTATCGCCGGCGCTCAACCTGCTGTGGCTCGGCCTCGCGCTACTCGCCGCCTGGTGTGTGGGGCGACCGCGGGGCCTCGGTCCCGCGACGCTGACGGGGGCGGCGCTGGCGCTGGGGACGCCGATGATGACCTTCTCCCAGGCGGGCAGCGCCGCCAACGACGTGCTCGGGGTGTTCCTGCTGCTGGCCGCCGTGGCTTTGCTGGTGAACGCCGAGGGCGCGAAGGGTCCGGGCGCGTGGCCGGAGCGCGCCCCGCTCGCACTCGCCGCCGTGGCCGCTGGGCTCGCGATCGCGGTCAAGCTCAGCCTGCTCGCGCCCGTCGCGGCGCTGACCGTGGGGGTGCTGGCGCTGGCGCCCGCGGGCCGCCGCCGCGCGGGCGCGGCGCTGTGGCTGGGGCCGCTGATCCTCGCCGGCGGGTTCTGGTACGTGCGCAACCTGATCGCGGTGGGCAACCCGCTTCCGTGGGTGAGCATTCCCGGCCTCTCCACCCCCGCTGCACCGCTCCAAGCGCACACCGCTTTCTCGGTCGCGCATTACATAGTCAACGGCCGCATCCTTCATCGGTTCTTCGAGCCGGGGCTGACGTCCGGTCTGGGGCCCTGGTGGCCGGCGATCGTGGTCGCGGCGGTGCTCGGGCCGCTGCTGTGCGTGCTCGCGCCCGGTGGCCGGCAGGGGAGCACCCGCGTGCTCGGCCTCGTCGCGGTCGCCGCGCTGCTCGGATACCTGGTGACGCCGGAGTCGGCCGCCGGACCTTCCGGTCAGCCGCTGGGCTTCGCGTTCAATCTCCGCTACAGCGCGCCGGCGCTAACGCTGGCGCTGACTGTGCTGCCGCTCGCGCCGTTCCTGGGTGGCGCCCGGCGCCGGGTGATCGTGCTTGGCGCGCTCGCGGTGCTGATGGTGGCGACGCTCGCGCAGACGCGGCTCTGGCCCTCCTCGGACCTCGCCGGCGCAGTCGCTCTCGGCGCGGCCCTCGCACTCGCCGCCGCGCTCGCCCGGACCCTGAGGGGTCGGCGGCGGCCACGCACCCGGCTCGTCGCGGGCCTGCTCGTCCTGGGCCTGCTCGCGCCCCTCTCCGCGGCCGCGGCGGGCGGCTATCTGCTGCAGCGCCACTACCTCCGCGGGCGCTACGCCTACCAGCCGGGAGTCTCGTCGCTGTCAGGGGTGTGGGCCTTCTTCCGCCACGTGCACGATGCGCGCGTAGGGATCGTCGGCACGTTCGGCGGCTTCTTCTCCTATCCCCTGTATGGCCTCGACGACTCCGACCATGTCCAGTATGTCGCCGGGCACGGGCCGCACGGGTCGTTCACCGCGATCGGCACGTGCCCGCGGTGGCGGGCGACGGTGAACGCGGGGCATTACCGCGATCTCGTCACAACCCCGTCGCGCGATCCGTGGCACCCCAGAGCCCTCGGCCCCTCGCTTGAGGGCGCATGGACCGCATCGGATCCCGCCGCCCGGGCCGTCTACACCCACCGCGCGGCCGGCCAGACGATCACGATCTACGAGCTGCACGGGGCGCTGAACCCTGCCACGTGCCATCCACGGCCCCGCACCGGCTAACCTCGCTCGGAGATGTCTGCCACAACCGACCACCTCGCCGACCCGGAACTGCTCGCGACCGAGTGGGACCTGAGCCCGCTCGTTGACGGCGAGGAGGGCCCAGTCGGCGTCGAGCGGCTGCTGGCACAGGCAATCGCACGCGCCAGGGCGTTCGCCCAGCGCTATGCCCGCAAGGTCGAGCAGCTCGACGCCGCCGGTCTGGCGATCGCGATGCACGAGCTCGAGTCGATCCACGACCTGGTCGGCCGGGCTGGGGCGTACGCGTCGCTGCGGTTCGCCACCGACACCGCCGACCCGGAACGGGGATGGTTGTTGCAGCGGATGCAGGAGTGCGCCACCGAGGTCGAGACCAAGCTGCTGTTCTTCGAGCTCGAGTGGGCGGCGGTGCCCGACGAGCGCGCGGAGACGTTGCTGACCGCCGATGGGCTCGACTTCTGCCGCCACCACCTGCGCAGCGCCCGTCGCTACCGGCCCCACCTGCTGACCGAGCCCGAGGAGAGGATCCTCGCGGAGAAGTCGATCTCGAGCCAGAGCGCGTGGGGGCGGCTGTTCGAGGAGCTGGTTTCGGCCCTGCACGTCGAGCTCGACGGCGAGCAGCTGGCGCTCGACGTCGCGCTCAGCCGGCTGCAGGCCCCCGATCGCCAGGAGCGTCGCGCCGCCGCCGAGGCCGTCTCGGCGGCGCTCGAGCCGGGCCTGCGCACGCGCGGGTTCATCTTCAACACGCTGATGCACGACAAGTCGGTCGAGGACCGGCTGCGCTCCTACCCGCACTGGCTGGCGGCTCGCAACCTCGCCAACGAGGCCTCGGACGAGTCGGTGATGGCGCTGATCGAAGCAGTGCGCGGCCGCTTCGACATCCCCCAGCGCTGGTACCGGCTCAAGGCCAAGCTGCTGGGACTCGACCGCCTGGCCGACTACGACCGCGCCGCACCGGTGCTGGCGCAGGACGTCACGTTCTCCTACGCACAGGCGCGGGAGCTGGTGCTCGACAGCTATCAGTCGTTCTCACCCGAGGCGGGGCGGGTGGCAAAGCGGTTCTTCGACGAGCACTGGGTCGACGCGCCCGTGCGCGAGAACAAGCGCGGCGGCGCCTTCTGCTCGTACACGGTCCCAAGTGTCCACCCCTACGTGCTGCTCAACTTCACCGCTCGCCGGCGCGACGTGATGACGATGGCGCACGAGCTCGGCCACGGACTCCACGCGTCGCTCGCCCAGCCCCAAGGCGTCTTTCACCAGTCGACCCCCTTGACCCTCGCCGAGACCGCGTCGGTGTTCGGCGAGACACTCGTGTTCGAGCGCCTGCTCGAAGCTGCCCCCGACGACGACGCCAGGCTCGGCCTGCTCGCAGAGCGGATCGACGGCGCAATCGCGACGGTCTTCCGCCAGATGGCGATGAACCGCTTCGAGCACCTGGTCCACACCGGCCGGCGCGACGAAGGGGAGCTGTCGATCGACCGCATCGGTGAGCTGTGGGTGCAGTCCCAGGCGGAGCTCTTCGGCGACTCCGTGGAGATCACCGACGGCTACCGCACATGGTGGTCCTACATCCCCCACTTCATCGACGTCCCCGGATACGTGTACGCGTACGCGTACGGTCAGCTGCTGGCGCTGTCGGTGTACGGCCGTTACGTCCAGGACGGCGAGCCGTTCGTGCCGCGCTACCTCGAGCTGCTCGCCGCCGGCGGCTCGCGCAGCCCGCAGGAGCTCGGCGCGATCGTCGGGATCGACCTCGCCGACCCGGGCTTCTGGGACGGTGGCCTGAAGCTCGTCGAGCAGCAGCTCACCGACGCCGAAGCGCTCGCCGCCGGGCGGTAGCCTCCACCTGCGGCTGGTCGCAGCGGAAGCGGCAGGGCGGCAGCGGCCCATCAGAGCGGTGGGCGTGGCCGGCGGGCGTGCGCACGCTGCTGCCCGATCCCCCCGCTCGATTCGACGAGCTACTCAGGCAGCGCGAGCGATGGGGCGCCGAGCGCTGGGACGTGGTATGGGAGGGTGTGCTGCACATCAACCCACCGCCCGGCTACGAGCACGAGCGCCTGGTGATCGAGCTCGTTCGCCTGCTCCGTACGGCGACGCTGCGGGCCTGGAGCTGACCGGCGGCGTCGGGATCGGGAGAACGACGACCATCGCGTGCCCGACCTCGCGCTGCACCGCCCCGGCGCCGCCACAGTGGAATCCCACTGCAGCGCTGGCCGTCGAGATCCTCTCACCCGGCGACGAGACCCGCGGGAAGCTTCCGTTCTACGCCGGGTCGACGAACTGTTGATCCTCGACCCCACCGCGAAGACCATCGAGTGGCTGCTGCTCGGCGACGACGGCCGCTACCACCGCGTCGCCGGCAGCCACCTGATCGACCTCGACGCCTCAGAGCTCGCCACAGGTCGATCACGCGCCAACGGCCGATGCCAGGTTAGCCGGGGGTCACCGCGAAACGATGCGGACGGGCTATCTGCGACGCGCCGAATGTCGTGATCCCCGAGCGATCTTGTTCTGCCCAGATGTCGTCTGCACCTGGTCGGGTAGCGATCGTCAAACGGACTGTCCTTGGGACCAGACTCCACAACCGCCGGCGTTTCCGGATCGCGTCGACGACCAGCAGCCGCGCGGCGGACGCGGATCGCTAGACCGCTACGGGCCTGAGCCGGATGACCAGTCGGGTGCGGCTGGTTGTCACGCTGCGGGGCAGCGCGCTTACCCGGAGCTGCTCTTGAACGCCGAGACCGTCGGCGGAGCTGACGTGCTCAACATCGCTTCTCTTCTAAACAATTTCGCGAACGGCTCGTCGCTCGTCCCGTCGTCGTTATTAACCGTGAGCCAGTCCATAGTCCACGTCGACGCGTGCCGATGCGTCCAGCAACGTTTGGAGACTGCCGGTCTCATGGGCCTTCAGGATTGCCCTGGCGACTCCCGAGGCGTCCAGGGCGTTCAGTCTGATGGCCGCCAGCGCTTCTCTGAGGACCGCCGGAGCCAGTTCCTCCAAGGATGAGGCCGGGCTGGCACCCAAGCCGACCGCTCCGAGCTCTGGTACCTCGGCAGTCCAGAACCGTGCCGCTTGCCACGACACAATCACCTCGATGGCGGAACGCTCCCAGCTCGCGTCCTGTTGAAGGCCGGGAAGAGCTGGTTGAGTCGGCGGCATCGCGTGACTGTGTCACGCGGGATGGATGGCTTCAATCCCATGGCTTGGCTGGCGATAGGATCGTTGGGCTTGTTGGCCGCTGGAGACACGATCCGGGGGGTTGCCCGGAGCTCGTCGTTTGCGGCCCCCGGACGTCTTTGTCGCGGGGAATAGACCATTCCCTGCGGCAGCGCCAACGGCTGTGGCTAGGTCATCGCGCTCCCACGACGGTGCTCGACCTCGCGTGGCGTTAGCCGTTGCGAGCAGCGCGCCTGGCCAGCATCCGGCGCCCGCCAACGCCCGCTCCGAGCAGGAGCAGGCCAAGCAGCACCGCGCCGATCGCGGAGAAGCCGGTAAACGGCAAGGCGCCGCCGGTCGTGCCGGTCGTGCCG
>QHBV01000207.1:0-7539 GCA_003244035.1 Solirubrobacterales bacterium
GACTCGAGCAGCGCCGGCGCCGCAGCCGCGAGCACGGCCGCGCTCGGCGCACCGCGCATCCCGCCCACCGGACATCGGCGCCCGAGCGTCGCCACCAGTCGGCGCTGGATCGACGCCGCCCGCTCGGCCTCGATCAGCTGCTCGCAGATCGCCCATGCCAGCGCCTGGAATGGCTCGGGTGCGCCGGTCGCTCGAAGTCCGGGGTCGGCGCGCACCGACCGCCCGATCAAGGGATCGGAGCGGAAGCGCTCGTAGAACGGCCGCAGATCCTGGTCGACGCCGAGCGCGAAGCGCATCCGCGCGATCGCCCACTCCGCCGGCCCCCGATCGCCGGCGACCGCGCCGAACAGCACCTGATCGCGAGCGGGCTGCGCCACCCGCACCACGACCGGCTCCTCGCCGGCCCACAGCAGCCGGTGCAGCACCCCGCCGCGAACCTGCGTCAGGCGATCGAGGCCGCCGTGGCGAGGGAGCCGAAACACCCACCGCGGCCGCACGGCGACGCGGAGCTCGATCACTCCCCGGACTTAGCGAGCACGCGGACGTGGACCAGGTACGTACGGCTGCCGGCCACGGGCAGCAGGTCGAGCGGCGGCTGCGAGATCAGGGGGCGAGAGACTGCACCCCCGGCGCGCGCGAGCTTTCGCGTGCGCCGGTGCTTGACCAGCGCGAAGGTGGCGGCGCCGGCGAGAAAGCCGGTGGCGGCGACCGCCGCGGCCTGCGCGGCGGGCAGCGGGGCTGCGGGAGCCGGCTCCAGCTGACGCACCTCGGCGAGCACCGGCAGGCCGTCGACCACCTCCTCGGGCGACCCGGGGGACCCATCGATTGCCTCCTCGGAGAGCCCGGGCTCGTCGGGGTTGACCAGATCTTCCTCGGTCATCGCTGGCACATGGTGACATGCAATAGGCTCGAAGCGCACATGCCGACCACCATCGACGTGTTCGCCAAGGCCCGGGAGTTCGAGCGGCTCGAGCTGCTCACCTCGGCCCGCGAGCTCGACCTGCTGCCCTACTTCCGCGTGCTCGAGGGGCCGACGCTGCCCGTGGTCGAGATGGAAGGCAAGCGCCGGATCATGCTCGGGTCCAACAACTACCTCGGGCTGACCGGCGACGAGCGCGTCAAGCAGGGCGCGCTCGATGCGCTGCAGCGCTACGGGACGGGGCTGACCGGGTCGCGCTTCCTCAACGGCACCACCGACCTCCACGTCGAGCTCGAGTCAGAGCTCGCCGACTGGTTCGGAACGGAGTCCGCACTCGTGTTCACGACCGGGCACCAGGCCAACCTCGGCGCGCTCGGGACGATCCTCGGACCCGGCGACACGGTGATCGCCGACTCCGGCGACCACGCCTCGATCCTCGACGGCTGCGTGCTCTCGCGCGCGAAGCTCCGCGCCTTCCGCCACAACCGGATCGACCGGCTCGAGCGGGCGCTCGAGCGGGCCCAGGGCGACGGCGGCGGAATCCTCGTCGTGGTCGACGGGGTTTTCTCGATGGAGGGCGACGTCGCCCCGCTCGAGGAGATCGTGGACCTGTGCAGGAGGTTTGGGGCACGGCTGATGGTCGACGAGGCGCACGGACTCGGCGTGCTCGGCGCCCGTGGCGCCGGCGCGTGCGAGCTGCTCGGGGTCGAGGATCGAGTCGACCTGCGGATGGCCACGTTCTCGAAGTCGCTCGCGTCCTGCGGCGGCGTGATCGCCGGTCCGGCCGATGTGCTCGAGTTCCTGCGCTTCCAGTCGCGCCCGTTCATGTTCACCGCCTCGGGGGTGCCGGCCGCGGTGGGGGCCGCGCTCGCGGCCGTTCGCATCTGCCGCTCGGACGAGGGCCGGGAGCTGTTCGCGCGCGTGCTCGCGAACGCGCGCTACCTGCACGCGGGGCTCAGCGCGCTCGGCTTCCGCGTGGTCGAGCAAACCCGGCTCGCGGACGGCACCGAGGTGGTGACTCCGGTGGTCCCCGTCGTCGTGGGCGACGACTGGCACGCGGGGCTGCTGTGGAAGGCCCTGTACGACGCGGGCGTGTTCGTGAACACCGCGCTGCACCCCGCCGTCCCCCCCGGTCACGCGCTGCTGCGCACGAGCGTGATGGCTACCCACGACATAGGTACGCTGGATCGCGCGCTCGAGGTCTTCGGCGAGGTCAAGCGCGTGTTCGAGGCCAAGCACGGGTCGCTTACCTCGGGGCCCTAGCCCCGGTCCTTGTCCACTGCCGCACAAGCAAGCGCCGCAAGAAAAAACGCGCTCTGAGCACATGCGCCGGCAGATGTGACCTTGCTGTTACCCGCCGTCTCGCGTAGCTTCTCGCTCATCGATTGACCGCCGCGGAGCCAGGGGTCAATTCGGGGTGGGAGCGACCGCACGCGGCGCTGCAGCATAGGACCGGATTTTGAGAGAGCGCGACGCTCGCACGGCGTCGTGCCCGTTGGCGCATTCGTCGAGGGCGTCCGCTGAGTCGGACGGAACGTTTAGAGAGGGAGAAAGCCACATGTTGCAGACCGCCACGATGACGCCGGAGCCGCAACGACTGCGAGCCCTGGAGCGCGCGAACGAGGTCAGGCTCGCGCGCGCGGAGATGAAGCGACGGATCGCTGATGGAGTGGTCTCCGCGGCGGACGTCATCCTCGACTGCCCACAAGCGGTGAGCAGCTGGTCGGTCGCGGACCTGTTGATGAGCCAGCGGGGTTGGGGCACCACCCGCTGCCGGAAGTTCCTGTCGCGCAACGACGTCAGCGAGATCAAGCGTGTGGGGTCGCTGACCGAGCGCCAGCGCCGACTGCTCGCCGCGCAGCTGCGCCCGGCGCGAGGCCGTCTCGGCGCTCAGAGCTGGATCCAGATCGGCACCCCCGGCTGAGCCGGGCTCAGCCTCCCACCAACGCCCGCACGCGCTCGGCCAGCGCGGCGCGCGCCAGCCAGTGGCCGCCCACCAGGCGATCCGCCACGATCCCACCGCGGTGGACGACCTCGACGAGCGGGCAGACCTGGACGCCGTAGACCTCGCCCACGGCGCCGTCGCGATCGTAGGCGACGGGGATCGTCCAGCGATGGGCGTGGGCGACGGCGGCGGTCTCGGCGCGGCCCGAGCGCACCGCCACGGCGGCGAACTGCACCGCGGGGGAGAACTCGCGCGCGAGCGCCTGGAGCGTGTCGATCTGGCGCATGCACTGCGCGGCGCCGGGGACGAAGAACCCGAGCACCAGCGGCGCGCGGGCGCACACGTTGAGCGCGCGAGGATTGGGACGGGACGCATCGCAGCGCGGGCTGAGGTTGGCGTCGCCGTTGAGCGTGGAGGTCGCCAGCGGCGCCACGAACAGGTGCAGACGCCTGCCCGCCGGGATGCCCGCGGTGCCGGTCCCGCTCGCGGCGAGCTGATAGATCGAGATCGCGATCACGAGCGCGAGGCCGAAGATCCCGATCGCCCAGCGATACCGGCGCGTGTCGATCACCGGCGCTGGTGGCACCGGCTCGTTCACGCCACCGAAGCCCGGCGCCGGGGACGCCCCGTCGCGTCGCGCGCGCGCCGTGCGAGCACCCGGGCGCTCTGCACGAGGTCCTCGCGCTCCGAGAGCACGAGCACCGCCGGGAGCACGAGCAGCACGCCCACCAACGAGACCAGCAGATCGATCACCGTCACGAGGCCGAAGTCCCTCAGCATCGTGATGCTCGAGAGAACCAGCACCCCGAACCCGGCGATCGCGGTGATGCCCGACGCGAGCACGGCGGCGCCGGTCAGGCGGTACGCGCGGTGCAGCGCGTCCCGCGGGCCGCGGCCGGCGATCCGCTCCTGGCGAAAGCGCTCTGAGAGCAGGACGCTGAACTCGGTCGAGATCGCGATCACGAGCGCGCCCAGGGACGCCGACATCGGGTTGAGCGGGACTCTGGTCGCGTACAGGATCAGCGACGACCAGCCGGTGGCGAGCGCGATCGGGGTCAGCGGCACCAGCGCGCGCTCGGCGCGGCGAAAGACCGCCAGCAGCACCAGGGCGACCGCGATCAGGCCTGCCAGCAGGGTCAGCAGCCTGCGAGCCGAGGAGGACAGCGCGGAGCTCGCCTGCGCGGCCAGCACGGGCAGCCCGGCGAGCTGGGCGCTGACGCCCGCGGGCGGGTTCAGCCGCGAGCCCATGTAGTCGATCACCCGCTGCTGCTTTGACAATGGCATCAGCCGGATCCCGAACGCGAGCGTCGCGTTGCGGTGGTCCGGCGTGATCACCGCCTGGGAGAAGTACGCCGGGACCGCGGCCAGCAAACCGTCGATCGAGGCCTGCGTCAGCGCACCACTGCTCTGGCCGGTGCCGGCGCCGGCCGAGAACAGGTCCGGGAGCGACAGCGCGGGGCACAGCGTCGAAGCCGCGCAGCCCTTCGTCTCGAGATATCCGTAGTGCCTGAGCAGCGCCTGCTCGTAGCCGATCATCCAGCCGACGACCCCCGGCGTCGCGACATCGCGACCGCGCACCACCACGTCGATCTCCCCGGAGACGCCGGTCACCCGCTCGAGCGCATGGAGGTCGGCCAGCGCCGGCATGCTCGCGGGAACCAGCTTGGTGACGTCGGACTGGACCGAGGTCTGCGTGTCAGCGATCCAGCCGAGCACCGCGAGCGACGCCCCGAGCGCGAGCACCCGCCCGGGGTGATCGAGCAGGCCGCCGGCCAGGCGCTGGGGGCGAGTCCCCACGAGCCGTCGGACGCCGGCGCGCGCTCGCCGGAGCTCCGCGCGCGCCTTGACGATGGGGATTCGCCTGCCCGCCGCGCGCAGGATCTCGCGGGTCCCCCGCACCGAGGCATCCAGCACCCCCGCTCTGTGGCGATCAGCCAGGACCAGGGCAGCGGAGCCCGCGGTCAGCGCACACGTGAGTGAGACCGCGATGCCCACGACCAGCAGCACCCCGAAGCCGCGGACCATCGGCACCGGCGAGAGCAGCAGCACCAGAAAGCCGGTCGCGGTGGCGAGCGCCGCCGCGGCGAGCGCCGGCACACCCGCGGCGAGGCCACGGGCGACGGCGTGCTCGGCGCGCGTCCGAGCGCCGGCCGCGAGCCGTGCCTCCTGCACGCGCGACTGGAACTGGACCGCATAGTCGACGGCCAGGCCGATCAGAATTGGCAGCACGGCGATCGAGGCCATCGTCAGCGTCCCGCCGAGCAGCGAGGAGAGTCCGAAGGTGATCCCGGCGGCGGCGAGCGCGACCGCGAGCGGCAGCAGCCGCAGCTTGCTGCGGAACACCACCAGCAGCGACGCCGCCATCACGAGCAGGACCGCGATCAGCAGGCCGGCGATCGAGCCGGTGATCTGCGCGGCGAGGTCGTTGACGACCACGGGCGCGCCGGTGACGGTGTAGGTCCCCCCGTAAGCGGAGCGAAACATCGGCATCCTCACTGCCTGGCGAATCAACGAGATCGCCCGTGCCTGCTGAGCATCGCTGAGCGACGCCTTCAGGCGCACCTGGATCAGCGCCGAGCCGGCGGTCGGGAACAGGTAGGCGAAGCGGGCCTTGGGCTGGTTCACGCCGCGCGTCTGGTCGAACACGATCTGGGGGATGAACTGCGGATCGTCGATCCGCGGGAACCCGCTGATACCCGAGCTCAGGTACAGCTGATAGAGCTGCTGGGTCTGCTGCTGTTGCTCGAGCGTCCCGGCGGCGCCGGCCGCCGCCTGCGCCCGCCGGCGGGGCACGCCGCGACCGAGCGCGAGCTGATAGGCCGCGCGCTGGGCGCTCGCGACCGCTTGCTTGCCGCTCGCGAGCACCGTCTGCAGCTGGGCGTTGACGGCCGCGACGGCGCGGTTGAGGAACGTGCCGGGGCCATACACGACCTGTACCGGCCTGGTCCTCTCGAGCTTTCCGCAGGGACTCGCGTAGCCGCCGTACGGCGGCAGCGAGCCGGCGGGTACCGGCGCGAAGGACTGCAGCTGCTGGCTCGGGACGACCACCTGCCCGGCCAGGCAGGCCTCGAGCTGGGAGACGGTGGCGAGGTCCTTGGTCTCGACCAGGTTGGTAAGCGATTCGCGGATCAGGATGATGACCGCGTCATCGCCAAAGCTCCGGTGGTCCGCGGCCGTCGCCCGGGAGCCGGGCGACGAGCCGGAGACGAACGTGTCCGTCCCAGCCGAGGGCCGCAGGCCCGTCGCGAGCAGACCGCCGCTGAGCGCCAGCGCCAGCACGATCGCGATGGTCAGCGCCGGCCGGCGCGCGACGAGCCTTGCGAGGCGCTCAAAGCTCCGCGGCACGCGGCCAGGCTACCGGCGGGAGGGCCGAACCGCGCCGCTCGGCGACCTGGACGATCGAATGCACCATATGCGGGAGTTGGATCGTCCAGGCCGCGCGGAGCGGCGGCGGTCACCGTCCCCGGGCAAAAAACCAGGGGCGGCGCGAGCCGCCCCCTAATCCATCGAAAGCGGGCCCTGCGACTCCCCGGAGAGGAACTGGCGGATGAAGGGGTTCTCGGAGTTCAGCATGTCCTGCGCGGGACCGGCTTCGACGATCCGACCCTTCCACAGAACGCTGATGTAGTCGGCCACGCGCCGCGCGCTCATGATGTCGTGGGTGATCACGCAGAACGTTGGCAGGTGCTGCTTCTGCTTGGCCTTGGCCTCGTCCATCATGTCGCGGTGGATCTCGAGGATCAGCTCGCCCAGCAGCGCGGTGCGCACCGGGTCGAGCCCCGAGTCGGGCTCGTCGAAGAGCAGGAGGTCCGGCTCGAGCACGAGCGCGCGGGCGAACCCGGCGCGCTTGCGCATCCCGCCCGAGAGCTCGTTCGGGTACAGGCCGCGCGCGTTGCCCAGGCCGACCTCCTCGAGCCGGCGCATGACGATCTCCGCGACCTCCTCCTCGCCCTTCTCGGTGTGCTGTCGCAGCGGGAACGCGACGTTGTCGAAGATGTCCATCGAGCCGAACAGCGCGCCATCCTGGAACAGCAGGCCGAACTTCTTGCGCATCGCAAACAGCTCGTCGTCGGGCATGTTCGGGACCGACTCGCCATGCACGAGGACGTCGCCCCGATCGGGATACAGCAGCCCGACCATGTGCTTGATGCAGACCGACTTGCCCGTCCCCGAGGGTCCCAGGATCATCGACACCATCCCCTCGGGCAGCCCCATGTTGAGCCCCCGCAGGATCCGGTTGCGCCCGAACGCCTTGTAGCAGTCGATGAACTCGACCGCGTCCGGGCGGCCCGACGGATACACCTTGTAGGTGTGGTGCTTGTACTCGTCGCCGGACACGCCCTCCGGCGGCTGCGGGCGTGGCGGCTGCTCGTCGACGACCGAGACTCGGGAGGCCGGAGGGGACTCGTGCTCGTTGCCTGCGGACATCCGCTCAGCCGCCGATCGGCGCCCGCGGGTTGGCGCCCCAGAACAGCTGCGTCCCGAGCATCCCGATCAGGTGCACGGAGATGATGTTGACGACCATCGACTTCGCCGTCGCGGTCCCCACGCCGACCGGGCCACCGCTGGCGTTGTAGCCGTAATAGCAGCCGACGAGCACGATCACCGTCGCCATCACCATCGCCTTGATCAGGCTGTACAAGAGGTCCGGCGGGTTCTGGAACTGCCAGAAGAT
>QHBV01000207.1:7653-10816 GCA_003244035.1 Solirubrobacterales bacterium
CCGCTGATCCCCATCACCTCGAGCGCGTCGATCTCGTCGGAGATCCGCATCGAGCCGAGCTCGGCGACGATCCCGGTGCCGATCTTGGCCGCCATCATGTAGCCGAACACGAGCGGGATCAGCTCACGCAAGTCGCACCAGGCCGCGAACACGCCGGCGTACTCGGGAACCCCGTTGGCGCGGTCGAAGTAGGCGCCCTCGATCCCGCACTGCAGGCCGATGATGAACACCAATCCGAAGATCACCAGCGTCGAGGAGACGATCAGGATCCCGGATTGGCGCAGGGCCTCGCCGAAGAACCGGAAGACCCGCAGTCCGAGCACCTCGCCGAGGACCTTCGCGGTGAACTTGACGAGCTCTCCGAACGACTCGATCCAGGCTCGGGGGGCGGCGCTCACCTCGGCACCGTCGTCAGCTCGGGGTGGGTGGCGAGCAGCGTCTGGGTGAACGCGTAGTTGAACGCGAACACCCCGAGGAACGCGATCACGACCGCTTGGTTGACCGCGCGCCCCACCCCCTCGGCGCCGCCCGAGGCGGTCATTCCCTTGTAGCAGCAGACGATCGCAATGATCGCGCCAAACAGCGTCGTCTTGACCACCGAGCCCCACAGATCGGTGGTCGAGGCGTTGTTGAAGAAGGTCGAGAAGAACGGCGCGAGCGGCGCGTGGTTGGCGAGCGTCGCGAGGATCCCGCCGCCGATCCCGAACAGCAGCGCGTAGATGTCGAACAGCCCGGTGACGAGCATCAGCGCCAGAAAGCGCGGGACGACCAGGTTCTTGATCGGGTCGACCCCGAGCACCTGCAGTGCGTCGAGCTCCTCGCGGATCTTGCGCGCCCCCAGGTCAGCAGTGATCGCGGTGCCCGCCACGCCCGCGAGCACGATCGCGTCGACGAACGGGGCGAACTCCCTGATCGAGGCGAGCACGAAGAAGCCGCCGAGCCGGTCCAGCGCGCCGAACAGCACGAGGAAGTTGGCCGCCTGCAGGCCGGGCGCCTCGTACCCGAACGCGATCGTGGAGATCAGCAGCGGGAACCAGCACAGCTTGAGCGCGAACAGGAACTGGCCGGCGAACTCACTGCCGTAGGGGTAGGGAGGCCGCACGGCGGAGACGAGCGTCTTGCCCGTCAGGATGATCATGTTGCCGACCTCCTCCAAGGCGTTCTTGGTCGGCACGAACGTTCGATCGGCGACTGCTCGGATCAAGTCTCCTCGGTCCTCTCCTCCCGGGGATCGGCGGCGCTTGCGGCGAGAAGCCTACGCCACCGGTTGGCGTCTCACCAAGTGGCAACCGTCACCCGATGCCGATTTCGAGTGGTATGTTCAGGCCGCCGTGAGCGGGTGGAGCGTGAGGAACGGCGGGATCATCGCCGCTGTGGCGGCCGGACTCGCGCTGAGCGCCTGCGGCGGTGGCGCGCCCCAGGATGCGAGCGAGCCGAGTGGCAGCTTCCCGGTCGCCGTTCGGATCGCGAGCTTCCCCGCTTCACAACGGCTGTCGGAGCACGCCCACCTGGTGATCGCGGTGAGCAACGCAGGCAGCAAGACGATCCCCGACATCGCGGTCACGGTCACCGATCCGACGGTTCGTGATCCGACGACGGTGGAGGCGTTCGGGGCGGACCAGGGCATGCAGGGGCTCGCGAGCCGCTCGCGGCCGGTGTGGATCGTCGACCGTGGCCCCGGGCGCTGCGCCTACAGCTGCCAGTCGGGCGGCGCCGGCGGCGCGGTGACCGCATATGCCGACACCTGGGCGCTGGGCGCTCTGAGGCCGGGCGCGAGCGCCACCTTCGACTGGGGCGTTACCGCGGTGAAGCCGGGTACGCACGTGGTCGAGTACCAGATCGCCGCCGGGTTGAACGGCAAGGCGAAGGCCGTGCTCGCGGACGGGGGCAAGCCGATCGGGCGGTTCAGGGTGACGATTCGCAGCGCGCCGGCGCAGCAGTACGTCAACAACCGGGCGCAGATCGTCACTACCCGTTAGGGAAGCGCTTGGTCGTCGTCGGGACCCGGGCTTGGCCATCTGGATAGTGACCAGGCGCCCCGTGATCGCCTAGGCTTCTGCGGTCACGTTTCGCCGAGACGTGAACGGATCACTCACGCGCTCACTCCCGCCGCCGGAGCCAGCCAGGAAGGAACTACCAACCCCATGCCTCGCATTCGCCAGCAGAACGTCCTCGCAGCGAGATGGAACCAGGACGGTAGCGCGCTCGGAGCGCCCGACCTGACGATCGCCGAGCACCAGCTCTTCGGCGCCAACGTGTTCAGCCCCGCAGTCCAGCGCCAGCGCCTTCCAAACGACGTCTTCCGGAGGCTGCAGCAGACGCTCGCGCGCGGCGAGGCGCTCGACACCTCGCTCGCAGACGCGGTCGCCGCGGCGATGAAGGACTGGGCGCTCGAGCAGGGCGCCACCCACTACACGCACTGGTTTCAGCCGCTGACGGGCTCAACCGCGGAGAAGCACGACAGCTTCTACGGCCCGACGGGCGAGGGCACCGCGCTGGCCGAGTTCTCGGGCAAGGAGCTGATCCAGGGCGAGCCCGACGCGTCGAGCTTTCCCACCGGCGGGATCCGCGCCACCTTCGAGGCCCGCGGCTACACCGCCTGGGACCCGACCAGCCCGGCGTTCATGCTCGAGAACCCCAACGGTGCGCTGCTCTGCATCCCGACCGCGTTCGCCTCGTGGACGGGCGAGGCGCTCGACCACAAGATCCCGCTGCTGCGCTCGATGGACGCGCTCTCGAAGTCGGCGATCCGGGCGCTGCGGCTGTTCGGCAACTCGACCTCACAGCGAGTGTTCACCACGGTCGGGCCCGAGCAGGAGTACTTCCTGATCGACGAGCAGTACTACTTCGAGCGGCCCGACCTGATCACCACCGGGCGCACCCTGTTCGGCGCCAAGCCGCCCAAGGGGCACGAGCTCGACGATCACTACTTCGGCTCGATCCCCGAGCGGATCCTCGCTTACATGCTCGAGACCGAGCGCGAGCTCGCCAAGCTCGGAGTTCCGGTCAAGACGCGGCACAACGAGGTCGCACCCAACCAGTACGAGCTCGCCCCGATCTTCGAGAACTCGAATGTCGGCTCCGACCACCAGCAGCTGACGATGCAGGTGATGCAGAACGTCGCGCGCCGGTATGGACTCATCTGCCTGCTGCACGAGAAGCC
>QHBV01000207.1:10874-12003 GCA_003244035.1 Solirubrobacterales bacterium
GGCGACACCCCGCACGAGAACCTCCAGTTCCTGTTCTTCTGCGCGGCGGTGATCCAGGCCGTCAACAAGCACCAGGGCTTGCTGCGCGCGTCGATCGCATACCCGGGACAGGACCTTCGCCTTGGCGCCAACGAGGCGCCCCCGGCGATCATCTCGATCTTCCTCGGGGCCGAGCTGGAGAAGGTGTTCGGCGCGATCGAGCGCGGTGAGGTGGGCGAGTCCACGCCCGACTCGTTCCTCGGCCTCGGCACGCCGGTGCTGCCACCGCTGCCGATGCACGGGGGCGATCGCAACCGCACGAGCCCGTTCGCGTTCACCGGCAACAAGTTCGAGTTTCGCGCACTCGGCTCGAGCCAATCGCTTTCACTTCCGAACACGGTCCTCAACACGATCGTCGCCGAGGCGATCGACTACCTCGCCGAGGAGCTCGAGAACGCGTGTGGAGAGGGCGCATCGCTCGAGGATGCGCTGCGCCCGGTGCTGCAGCGCAGCTACGCGGCCAACAAGCAGATCATCTTCGCGGGCGACAATTACGCCGAGGAGTGGCACGCCGAGGCCGAGCGCCGCGGGCTGCTGAACCTCCGCGGCACTCCGGATGCGCTGCCATACCTGATCTCCGATGAGACCCAGGAGCTGTTCTCAAACTACGGCGTGCTCTCCCCGCGCGAGCTCTCCTCGCGTTACGAGGTGTTCCTCGAGCAGTACGTGACGAAGCTCAACATCGAGGCCGAGACGGCCGCGTCGATCGCCCGGACGATGCTGCTGCCGGCCGCGGCGCGCCACCTCGCGCTGCTGCGGAAGGCGTCGCTGTCCGCGCTGGGCAGCGAGATCGAGGGGCAGATCGGCAACTTCGTCGACGCGATCAAGGCGCTCGAGCTGGCGAACCTCGCCGAGAACCAGCCCCATGGCGACGCCCTCGCCCACGCCCACTACATGCGCGAGCGCGTGATCGCGGCGATGGAGGCGATGCGGACGACGGCCGACAAGCTCGAGAAGGTCGTGGCCGACGATCTGTGGCCGTTGCCGAAGTACGCGGAGATCCTGTTCATCAAGTAGCTGGTCGGGCCGCACACCGTCGGGACGTGCCCGAGCGCGCTCCGGCGGGCGTGCTGCCGGGTTCCGCGAGGTA
>QHBV01000207.1:12047-18526 GCA_003244035.1 Solirubrobacterales bacterium
CCGCGTCGCGCTGAGCAGCCGGTCTCCTGGGCCTGCACCGCAACTTGCAGGCCACCTGGAGGGTTTCCGCTACGGTGAGCGCCGTATGAAGACGCAGCGCGAGGCGCCCGGCGATCGGCTCCCGAGGCGCCGCCAAGCGCGGGTCTGTCTGCTGGCGACGCTGACGGTGCTGCTGTACGGCAGCACCGCATCCCTCGCCAGCGCCGCGATCAACCTCACGCTGCCGCTGCCGCTGCCAGTGAAGCTGACCCTGCCCCTCGGGCTCGGAACGGTCCAAGGGACGGCGGCCGGCGGTGGGATCAAGGTCGCCGCCACCCGGGCCAAGCCCCCCCGCGCCAGGCAAGCGGCAGCTAACCCCTTCGGGGGCCGCGGAGTGTGGATCTGGGTGCTGTCGGCCTCCAACCACGGCAATCTCGCCTCGATCATCGCCACCGCCCATCACTACGGGGTCACCACGCTGTTGATCAAGAGCGGAGATGGCTCGGGTACGTGGGCGCAATTCAACCCGCAGGTCGTCGCGGCGCTCCACGCCGGTGGCCTGCGCGTGTGCGCCTGGCAGTACGTGTACGGGACGCATCCGGCCGCCGAGGCGCAGGTCGGCGCCGCGGCCGTCAAAGATCGCGCCGACTGCCTGGTGATCGACGCCGAGAGCGAGTACGAGGGCAGGTACGCGCAGGCCCAGACCTACATCACGACACTCAGGCGGCTGATCGGACCGAGCTTCCCGGTCGCGCTCGCGGGCTTCCCGTACGTCGACTACCACCCGGCGTTTCCGTACTCGGTATTCCTCGGCCCCGGCGGGGCACAGTACAACGCGCCGCAGATGTACTGGAAGGACATCGGCACGAGCGTCAACGACGTGTACGCGCACACGTACACGTTCAACCGCCTGTACGGGCGACCGATCTCGCCGCTCGGTCAGATCTTCAGCGCGCCACCGGCGCGCGACGTCAAGCGCTTCCGCCAGCTCTCCCGCGCCTACGGCGCGCCGGGCGTAAGCTGGTGGGACTGGCAGGAGGCGAGCGCCGGCGGGTGGCGCGCGCTCTCGGGGCCGACGGGGCGGCTCGGCCGCTTCGCGCCGGACGCATCGCTGGCGAGCGCGGGGAAAGGCGCACAGGGCGACCTCGTCGTGTGGGCGCAGGAGCATCTGGTCAGCGCCGGGCAGACCGTGACG
This sequence comes from Solirubrobacterales bacterium, assembly GCA_003244035.1. Taxonomy (GTDB): domain Bacteria; phylum Actinomycetota; class Thermoleophilia; order Solirubrobacterales; family Solirubrobacteraceae; genus Palsa-465. The sequence continues at coordinate 13,222 of QHBV01000207.1, forward strand.
ATCGACGGCGCATTCGGCCCCAAGACGCTGGCGGCCGTGGAGCGCTTCCAGGCCGCCGCGAGGCTGCCGGCGACGGGGATCGTCAACCCGGCGACGTGGCAGGCACTGCTCCGTTACCGGCCCGTGCCCGTGCGGTGGACGAGCACCGGCGCCCATGCGCTCGCGGCGGCGCGCGACGCCGCGACAGCGACCGCGTCGGCGGCCCGCGCCAGGAGGGGCTCCGGAGCCGCCGGATCAGCGATCGCGCTCCCGATCCCGAAGTCAGCCTCGCTGCCGGCCAAGCGCGACGAGATCCCGGGGGCGGCCGGCCGCGGCTGGCCGGCGCGCTGACGCCGAGCTGCGCGGGCCGGCGCGCTGAGGCCGGCTCGGGCCGAGTGTCTAACCGACCAGCCGCGGATCGGCGGACACGATCCCGTGCACTCCGAGGCCGCGAAGCCGATCGATCTCGCTGCGGTCGTTGACCGTCCACGCGTACAGCAGCCCCCCGCGAGCGGCCACATCGGAGAGCAGGCCGGCGTCAACCAGCTTGTGCTGGGCCATCAGCACATCCCAGCGCCGGAGTGCGATCCCCGCCAGCACCTGTCCCCGCCAATCCGCCCAGCGACGGCTCAGACGCGCCAAGCGTCCTCCGATCGAGATCCCAGTGCGCGCCCGCGGCTCGAGCGCCCTGATCCGGTCGAGCACCATGGTGAGCTGACTGCAGACGACGGTCCGCTCCAGCAGCCCAGCGTCCCACAGGGCGTCCAGCAGCACGCCCTCGCACCCTGGGTGCTTGAGGTCGACGTTCAGCCCGATCTCGTGGTAGCGGGGGGCGCACAGATGCGCGAGCGCCTCGCGCAGGCACGCGCCCGGCTCGCGACGCGCGTCGAGGGCGGTGTGAGCGAGCACCAGTTCGCCACGCGCCGCACGGACATCGAACTCGATCGTGTCCACCCCGATCTGGACGGCGGCATCGAATGACGCGAGCGTGTTGGCCGCCACCAGCGCGCTGGCGCCGCCGTGCCCGATCCGCTCGCAGCCCGTCGTGATCGTGCTCACTGCCCGTCCAGGACGGTTCCGGGGGCGATCCGCATCGGCTCCCGCGTGGAGAGCTCGACCGCACCGCGCACGACCACGCCGGCGCCGAACGTGACGTCTCCTCGCACGACCAGGCGCTCGGCGTCGCGCAGCGACGGTGGGCCATCGGAAAAGCGCGCCTCGAAATCCTCCAGCAGCCGGTAAAACGCCTTGTCCAGATCGACGTAGGGCAGGCGGCCCTCCAGCTCGGCAATCGGCTCCACGAGCAGATCGTCGGAGAGCGTGTACACATCAGAGCGCAGCACGAGTAGATCGTCGGTGCCCTTGACCGGCACGAAGCGCGTGCGCGGGACGCAAAGCAGGCGGGCGCCGGAGAAGCACTCAATCGCGGCTCCCATCGCGGTTTCGAGCTGGAGCACGTCGGGCGATCCGGGGTCCCGGGGGGCGACCGTCTTGCGGTTGATGATCAACGGCAGCTCGAGCACCCCACCGGAGCGATCGAGCTCCTCCGCCAGGGCACGCAGATCGACCCACAGGTTGTTCGTGTTGTAGTAACGCCAGCGGCGGAAGTCGCGGAAGGACTCCTCGTCCTCCGGTGGGGTCTGCGCCGACTCGCGCAGCACCAGCTGACCGTCGGCACGCCGGCGGGCGATGTGACCGCCCTTGCGCTCGGCTTCGGTTCCCTCCACAACCTCCATCAGGAACGGGATGCGCTCGGCTGCGACGTGCGTCGCGATCCGTGGATCGAGTGTCGCCCCGAGGTTGTCGGAATTGGAGATCATCGCGTAGTCAAACCCGCGCCGGCGCAGCGCCGCGAGCATCCCCGATCGCTGCAGTGCTCCGTAGACGTCGCCATGGCCCGGCGGGCACCACTCCAGCGCCGGCGCCGATGGCCAGCGGGCGGGAGCGAGCGACTCGGCATCGAGCTTGGGAATCATGCTCTGGACGAAGTCGGGCGGGAGACCGTCATCTTCTTCTTCTGCCGCCGGCTGGCTTGCGAGCGCTTCGAGCGTCTGCTCCCGCGTCGCCTCGCTGTTCATCAGCACCAGCGGCAGCGCGGCGCCGTGCCGGCGGCGCAACGCGAGCGTCTGGCCGACAATGATCTCCAAGAAGGACCGGCCGTCGCGCGCGGGCAGCAACGACTTCGGTCGCGCCAGCCCCATCGTCGTCGCGAGGCCGCCGTTCAGCTTGATCGCAACAAAGCGGCGCAGCGCATCCGGATCCGTGCCCTGCGGGAGCTGCTCGAGCGACGGAACGTCCCGCACAGGCTCGAGATCGGCGCTCGCAAGCCCTCCCGATTCCCCCTTCCGGAGTCGCTCGTAGGCGCTGCGAAAAGCGCGGATCGCCTCCTCGCCCTGGCCGGCCGCCCGCATCTTGTCCTCAGCGGCACCAAGGCCGTCGTCGCTGCTTCCTACCGTCTGGAGCTCGTCGTTGCCCATGATGCGATGGATTCTGACGCTACTCGATCAGCCGTGCCCCGGGCCCTGGCCTGACCATGGTGGCACCCTTGGGAGCGTTCGCACCAGGTGGCAGCAGCCCGAGGACGCTACCGCCAAAGCCGCCGCCGACGATTCGCGCCCCGATCGCGCCCGCGCGCTTCAGACGCTCGACCGTGGCCTCGACCGCGGGCGTCGAGACCTCATAGGCGTCGCGCAGGCTCGCGTGCGAGGCGTCGAGCAGCGCTCCCACCGCCACGAGGTCGCCCCGCTCGAGCGTCGCTGCCACCGCCTCGACACGCGCGTTCTCGGTGACGAAGTGGCGGACGCGCTCGGCCATTGGCGAGGGCAGATGCGCGATCATCGCGAGGTCGGCATCGCGCAGGCTCGCCACCCCAAGCCGCTCACAGGCATCCGCGCATTGCGCCCGGCGCAGGTTGTAGCCCGAGACCGCGTTCGCGCGGCGCTCACCGGAATCGATCATCACCAGGTTGAAGCCCGCCAGGTCGAGCGAGACGTTGCGCAGCTGCAGCGAGCGGAAGTCGATCCACAGCGCGTGGCCACGCTCGCAGCAGAGCGCGGCGAGCTGGTCCAGCAGGCCAGTCCGCGCCCCCACCCACTCGTGCTCGACCTTGGAGCAGAGCTTGGCTAGCTCGAACGCGTCGGGCGCCGGGGCGGCGCTCAGCGCGCCAAGGGCGAGGCAGAGCGCGACCTGCAGGGCCGCCGAGGATCCCAGTCCCGCGCCACGGGGCAGATCGCCGCTGATCTGAATGCGTGCGGCCGGGATCGGCACCCCGGCCCGCTGCAGCTCCGCCACTACGCCCCGAACGTGCGCGCGCCAACCGGTCGCCGGCGCCGGGCGCTTCAGATCGAAGCGATCGCCGGCGCCGAGATCCGTCGCGACCGCCTCGAACCGCCGGCCGGCAATTGCCTGCGCACGCACGGTGACGCCTTCGGCGATCGCGAACGGAAGCGCAAGGCCTTCGCTGTAGTCGGTGTGCTCGCCGATCAGGTTGACGCGTCCCGGCGCGAACGCGGTGGCGTGCGCCGGCGTTACCAGGACCGGTCGACCTGGTCGGCGAGCGCCGATTCGATCAGGCGGCGCTCATGCGAGTCCGTTGGCCTTGAGGAACGCCTGGGCCACTGCAGCCGGCTGGTGCTTGTCGATCGCGACCGCCGCATTCAGGCTCTGGACCGCGGGGGTCGTGAGCTTGGCGCTGACCGCGTTGATCGTCTGCGCGAATGCGGGACCCTCTGCCGCCAGCACCTTCGGACTCACGATCGGAGCGACGTTCTGGAAGCCAAAGATGTGCTTGGTGTCGGTCAGGATCGTGAGCTTGGTCTGGGTCAGCTGCGCGTCGGTGCTGAACACGTCGGCGGTCTGCACGTCGCCGCGGGTCAACGCCGGGTACTGAAGGCCGATCGCCAGCGGGACGAACTTGAGGTTGGTCAAGCCGTAGACCTGGCGCAGCCCCATAACGCCCTGCAACCGGTTGAGGTTCTCCGGGGTGTCGGCGTACTTGAAGCTGCCGGCCTTCTTGAGGTCGGCGATCGTAGTCAGGTGGTTCTTCTGCGCGTACGCCGGGAGCGTCGCGACCGCGTTGGTGTCGTAGAACGGCGTCGCATCCAGCAACGTGAAGCCGCGCGACTGCTCGAAGCGCTTGGCGGCCTGATAGGTGGCCGCCGCGGACGTGGGCGAGGTGTTCTGGTGGGCGAGCACCGACAGGATCGTGCCGACGTAGTCGGGGTACATCTGGATCGCGTTACCCGTGAGCGACTTGTCGATGATCTCCGAGCTACCGATATTGCTCTTGACCGTGACGTTGTAGCCCTTGGCCCGCAGAGCCTGCGCGTAGAGCTCCCCGAGGATGAACTCCTCGGTGAAGTTCTTGTCGCCGATCGTGACCGCCGGCTTTCCCTTCCCCGGCCCGGTCGCGGCGCTCGCGCCGCTGGAGCTCGAGCTGGTCGCACTGGTGGAGCTCGAGCTGCTGGAGCTTGAGCTGCTCCCCCCGCAAGCTGCGAGCACAACCGCTGCGCTGAGCGCAGCCACGGCACCCGAACCGATCCTCGCGAATGACCTGCCCATGCCCAGCCTCCTCCGGTCGCCTTCGTGACGTCCAACACTAGTAGGATTTTTGTGACGATTGCGTTATGGCATTTGGCAGTCTCACTGCATGAAGCCCCCTACCTCATCCGACCCGGTGGCTGCCGGACCGAGCCGATCATCGCGGTCGGCGCCGGCTGAGATCGCGTTTCACGGCGTCAGCAAGCGCTACGCAGGCCGGGAGCGAGCGGCGGTCGACGACTTGAGCTTCGAGGTCCCACCGGGCGAGATCTGCGTCCTGATCGGGCCATCGGGATGCGGGAAGACGACCGCGCTGAAGCTGATCAACCGGTTGATCCCGCTCACCACCGGCGAGATCGTGATCGACGGGAAGAGCATCGCGGAGCTCGACGTGACGCAGCTGCGCCGCGGGATCGGCTACGTGTTCCAGCAGATCGGGTTGTTCTCACACCTGACGATCGAGAGCAACATCGGGACCGTGCCGCGGCTGCTGGGCTGGGACAAGCAGCGAATCCGCGAGCGTGCCCAAGAGCTGCTGGAGCTGGTCGGTCTCGATCCTCAGGGCGACCTTCGCCGCTACCCGGCAGAGTTCTCCGGCGGTCAGCAGCAGCGGATCGGGGTCGCGCGCGCGATGGCGGTGGACCCGCCGATCATGCTGATGGACGAGCCCTTCGGCGCGATCGACCCGATCGCCCGCGATCGACTTCAAAACGACTTCCTACGACTGCACCGGCAGGTCCGTAAAACGATCATCTTCGTCACCCACGACATCGACGAGGCGATCAAG
>QHBV01000208.1 GCA_003244035.1 Solirubrobacterales bacterium
GGCACGGTCAGCTCGCTGATCGCGCCGCCTTTCCACCGCAGTATCAGCCCGGCGCCCGGTTCGGGGTCGTCGCGGCGGAGTGTGATGTTCACTTCGTCGAGCAGGGTGCGCAGCAGCTGCTTGCGGTCTTTGTCGGTGGTGGTCGGCGCGGCCCAGACGGCCTCGAGGTCGTCGCCGAAGGCGAGGATCGCGGCGCGCTCGGCGGGGCTGAGGGTCTTGGGGCGGGTGGTCTCGCGCCGGGCGAGCTCGGCTTCGGCGCCGGCTAGCTGCTGCAGGGTGGTGTTCCATTCGGTTTCCAGGCCGCGGGCGACGAGCCGGTTGTCGGGATCGACGGCCCGGTAGCGGCGTTCGGCCCTGGCCGCGTGGTAGCGGGCCTGTTCTGCCTGGCGGCGGTGCTGGGCCAGGGCGGCGTCGTGGCCGTCTTCGAGTTGCTGCGCGGCGGCCAGGCAGGCGTCCAGCGCGGCGGGGGCCAGCGCGGTCAGGAATGCCCCGGCGACGGCGGCGTCGATGGCCTGCCCGCCGGCGTTCATGTGCCGGGCGCCCCGGCCGTCGACCAGCTCGGCCGGGCCCTGGCAGTAGTAGTTGGGCACGCATTTCGCCGGGCCCGTGTAGAAGATGGCGAGCTTGCGGCCGCATTGCCCGCAGGTGGCCAGGCCCTGCAGCAGCGCGCAGCCTTCCCGGACCGCGCCGGTGCCCGGCTGACGGGCCTGCGGGCGGATGTTGACGCCGATACGGGCCTGGTTGGCCTGGTAGGTGTCCCAGTCGATGAACCCGCGATGATGATCGGGGATGAGGACCTCCCACTGGTCACGAGGCAGCCGCCGGCTCCGCTGCCGCAGCGCGCCGCCGGCGTCAAGATAGCGTTCCTTGCGGGTCCGCCCGTAGACATACGCCCCGGCGTATGCCGGGTGGGTCAGCGTCGTGTGGACCGCATGGTAGGTCGGCTCCACCCACGTGATCTCCGGCAGCACGCCGTCTTTACCCGCATAGGCGACCCGCTGCAGGGGCCAGCGCAGTCCCTGCCCGCGCAGCCACAGCCAGGTCGCGCGCACCGACCCGCAGACTGCGAACTGCCCGAACACGGCGGCGATGATCCCGGTGACCGCCTCGTCGGGGTGGAAGCCGATCTGCCCGCCGGCTTCGCCCCAGATCAGGCCGACGGGCAGGCCGCGGCGCAGCTCGCCCCGGGAGGCCTTGTTCTTGATCCCGCCTTCCAGCCGGGCCCGCAGCACGTGCAGTTCAGCTTCGGCCATGGTCCCCTTGATCCCCAGGAGCAGCCTGTCGTTGAACAAGCCGGGATGGTAGACGCCATCGCCGTCAGCGACCAGGGTGTCGCAGGCCCCGGCCAGATCCAGCAGCCGGTACCAGGCCGCGTTGTCGCGGGCCAGCCGCGAGGCTTCCAGCGCCAGGATGATCCCGACCTGGCCGAGGGCCACCTCGGCGACCAGCGACTCGAACCCCTCGCGCTGGCCCAGCGCCGATCCCGACACGCCCAGGTCGGCGTCGATGACCCGGATCCCGCTGCGCGGCCAGCCCAGCTGCTCAGCGCGTGCTGTCAGGTTGTACTGGCGGGCGGTCGACTCGGTGTTGCGCTCCAGCTGGGCGAGCGTGGACTGCCGGACGTAGATCACGGCCGCTCTCGAGCGGTGCGAGGCGGTGATCTTGCTGTACTCACTCATCGCCGCTCACCTCCGCCAGGGCCGCCGTCGCGGCTGCTGGCAGGGCTGCCGCCCTGGCGATCAGGCCGGCCAGCAGCGTGACCGCGGCGGTCACCTGCCGCCCGGGCAGCTGGGCGAAAACCATCGCAGGTAGCGCCGGATGCTTCTCCGGCAGCAGACTGAGCTGAACAGGCTGCACGGTCGTCCTCCTTGCACGGTGACTTCCGTGCAGCCTGCTCCGGGCCGTCCGCAAGCCTGGCGCAAAGACCCGAAACCAGCACAGACAGCCGCAGCAGGTCCGCAACTGGCCCCAGCGTCCCCGCAGCATCGTCCCCGCCGGCGGCCGGCTGCTCCAGGTCAGTCCACGCCGCCGGGATCA
>QHBV01000209.1:0-133 GCA_003244035.1 Solirubrobacterales bacterium
TGGTACTCCAGAGTGGTACTCCATGTAAACAACTCCTGTGCGATTCACGCACCGGAAATTAGAAAAGGCCCGCAAATGCGGACCTTTTCTGAGTAGCGGGGGCAGGATTCGAACCTGCGACCTTCGGGTTATG
>QHBV01000209.1:162-6757 GCA_003244035.1 Solirubrobacterales bacterium
CTGCTCCACCCCGCGGCGGACATGTATTGATAGCAGACGGCGGCGGAGCATCTCGATCCTGAAGCGAAGCTTGCGAGCCTCGGTGATCAAGCAGGGTCAGCTCACGCTCACCCCAGATGCGCTGTGGACATACGAGCAGGCGGTGGAGCTGCTGATGACGCGCCACGCGGTCCTGCCGGCTCGTTACGGGAGCACGTTCGAAACCGACGCCGCCGCCAGGGACATGCTCAACGATCAGCGCGAGGAGCTCATCGGCGCGCTCGAGCACGTGCGGGGCGCGGTGGCGCTCTAGGTGCGAGCGACCTGGTCCATGCGCGAAGGCGAGGCGGCACCGACCGGCGCCGGCGCCGGCACCTCATACATGCTCGGGGGGAGTCGCTACCCGCCACCAAGCCCGCCACCGGCACCGGCCCGATCGACCGCTAGCCGCGGGCAGGCTCTCTCAACCGGCGGGCCTCACTCGGCCCACCGGGTTCGCGGCCGGACGGCTCGCGCGCGCCCTTACTGTCCCGCCGCTCGCCGGTACCTGGCCACCGCCATTGGCGCGAACACGCCAAGAATCACGAACGACCACACGACCGCTCCCCACACGCTGTTGCCCGCCGGCGTACCGATCCACAAGTGGCGCATCGCGTCCACGATGATCGTGAACGGGTTGACGTTGGCGAAGGCCCTCAGCGCCGAGGGCATGAACTGCGGGGGCACGAACGCCGAGGAGATGAAGGTCAGCGGAAACACGGCGATGAAGCCAAAGGAGTTTGCGGACTCGGGAGAGGAGACGAGTAAGCCGACGAGGGCGAATACCCAGGAGAAGGCGTAGCCGAACAGAAGCAGGAGGCCGATGCCGCCGATCACTTCGAGCGCGGACGTGTGGCTGAACGAGAAGCCGATGATCAGGCCGGTGACGGTGAGCACGGTGATCGAGAGAAGGTTGGTAACGATGTCGGAGAACGTCCGCCCGGCGAGCACGGCTGGGCGCGCCATCGGCAGCGAGCGGAAGCGGTCGATCAGACCCTTGTGGACATCCTCGTTGAGGCCGAGCGCGGTGACGAAGCCACCGAATGCGATGTTCTGGACGATGATGCCGGGAATCAGGTAGTTGACGTACGAGATCCCGTGCGGCGTTCTGATCGCGCCGCCGAAGACGTAGCGGAAGAGCAGCACGAACATGACCGGCTGGACGGTGAACGCAAGCAGCAGATCGGGCGCTCGGGGCAGGCGGACGAGGTTTCGCTCGGCGATCACGAGGGTGTCGGTGACGAGACGCCTCATGCTGCCTCTTCCTTCTCGTCGGCCGCCTCTTCGGCGACGTGGCCGGTGAGCGACAGGAACACGTCATCGAGCGTGGGGCGCCGGATCGCGAGGTCGTCGACGCCGACTCCCGCCTCGCTGAGCCGGCGCACGGCTTCGATGATGCTGCCGCGACGCTGGCGGACGCTCAGCTTGACCAGGCCGTCCTCGCAGACCGGAGTCTCGTCGGACATCGGCGCGAGCGCCTGCACCGCCGCCTGGACGTCGGTGCCGTCATCGAGCCGGACCTCGAGACGCTCGCCGCCGACGCGATCCTTGAGCTCGTCGGAGGTTCCCGTGGCGATGACCTTGCCGTGGTCGATGACCGCGATCGTGTCGGCCAGACGGTCTGCTTCGTCCAAGTACTGCGTGGTCAGCAGCACTGTCGTACCCTCCGCGACCAGCTCTTCGATCGTCTCCCACAGCGCCAACCGGCTCCTTGGGTCGAGACCCGTGGTGGGCTCGTCGAGGAACAGCACCGGCGGCTTGGCAACCAGGGCATCTGCGAGATCGAGCCGGCGCCGCATNNCCACCGGAGTAGGTCTTGACCGGTCGGTTGGCCGCCTCGTCGAGCTCGAAACGGGCGAGCAGCTCCATGCCGCGGGCCTTGGCCTGCTGACGACGCATCCCGTAGAGCCGCCCGACCATGGTCAGGTTCTCGAGCCCGGTCAGGTTCTCGTCGACGGCCGCGTACTGACCGGCGAGGCCGATCTGCCGGCGCAGCTCGGCGGCGTCGCGCACAACGTCGAGGCCGACCACGCGCGCGCTTCCGGCGTCGGGCTCGAGCAGCGTGGTCAGAATACGCACGACCGTCGTCTTGCCCGCGCCGTTCGGACCAAGCAGGCCGAGCACCGTCCCGCGCGCAGCCTGCAGATCGACGCCCTCGAGCGCCTGAACGTCGCCGTAGGACTTGGACAGCCCCCGAACACGGATCGCCGGCTCGGTGTCGTGCTCGCGCGAGAGCAGCGACTCGTCCGCAACCGGCGAGGGAGCTTCTGGCGCTGGGCTCATTTGCCGGACAGTACGCAGATCGGACCGTGGCTGCCAGCCCGCTGTCAACCCTGAATCTGGTGCGTCGGACATGCTCACTCCGAGAAGTCGGGCACCGCAGGCCACGCCGCCGAAGCCCGGCCCTTGGGCTCCTCCCAGTCCTCCTGGCGCCCGAGCGCGGTCAGGTCGAGCCAGTAGTACGAGCCCCCGAGCATCTCCGCGCCGCGCGCGTACATCGAGTACGTGTGAAAGATCTCCTCGCCGTCGCGCAGGAAGCAACTCGAGCCGGGCATCTCGATCGGCTGCTCACCCTCGACGTAGATCGGCGTCCCTGCCGCCACGTTCTCGGCTGGGGTCACGTACTGCTTCTCGACCCTCACCATCGGAAGTCGTCGGCGTTCGGCGTTCAGCCTGTCCCGGCGCCGGGTCAGCTCCTTCTCGTGAGCGAGCAGTTGCTTGCGGGCAGCCAGCCATTCCTCGCCGGATACGACTTCCGGAAGACTCACGATCACTCCTCTGCGTTCGGTTCCTTCTCGATAGGGCTTAGACCACCCCGCGGAGAGAAACTCATCGTTCGTTAAATAGGACACGCCCCGGGACTCAGCGAGAGAAAGGCCAAGTCTGCGGGGCGCGCCCAGGGAGGGAGGAGGGTGCTACCCACTTATCTTCGCAGCGTCATGTCTAGATGTCCAAGACGGATGACACCCACGATCTATAGGCTGAGCTTATGGAGCTGCGTCAGCTGCGCTACCTCGTGGCGCTGGCCGAGGAACGGCACTTCACCCGTGCGGCCGCGCGTGAGCACATCGCGCAGCCCGCGATCTCCCAACAGATCCGCCGGCTCGAGGCAGAGGTCGGTCTCACGCTCGTCGACCGATCCACACGGCACGTGGTGATCACGGAAGCCGGCGAGCTGCTCGTCGCCCGGGCGCGGCGCATCCTCGCCCAACTCGACGCCGCGCATGCCGAGATGGAGGGCCTGCGCGGAGTGCAGAGTGGTCACGTGAGCGTCGGCGCGATGCACACGATGGGCCCCGTCGACGTGTCGCTGGCGCTTGCGGTCTTTCACGAGCGCCATCCCGGCGTGGAGCTCACCGTCCGCGAGCAGTCGAGCGAGGAGCTGGCGGAGATGCTCCGCGTCGACGAGCTCGACCTTGCCTTTCTGTCGGTCACCGAGCGGATCGAGAGCCACGGGCTGGGCCTTCAACAGCTGGTCTCCGAAGAGCTCGTCGCGATCCTGCCGATGGACCACCAACTGAGCGCCCGCCGGGAGGTGCGGATGGCCGAGCTCGCCGGAGACGAGTTCATCGCCTACCGCAAGGGCGCGCGGCTACGGGAGCTGCTGACCTCAGCCGGGCGTCAGGCCGGCTACGAGCCGCGCGTACAGCTCGAGTCCAATGAGAGCCAACGTATCCGTCGACTCGTTGCCCGCGGGCTGGGCGTAGCGATCCTGCCCCGGTCAGACACGCAAGGGCCCGGGCCAGAGACCGCCGTCGCCGCCCTGATCGACCCGTCGCTGACCCGCGACATCACGCTGGCCTGGCGCCACGGCCGCAAGCACCCACCTGCAGCTGCAGAGTTCATCGAGCTCGCGCGAGTCATTTTCACGCAGCTGCAGTCCCATCAAGCCACACACAGCGATGCGGGCTAAGGGCTCCGCTGCGCCCGCAGCACCGCGTCGATCAGCCCAGGGAAACGCTGCTCGAGGTCCTCACGGCGCAGCGAGCTCAGGCGGGTGGTGCCCTCCAGCCGCTGTCGGATCACGCCGGCTTGGCGCAGCACGCGAAAGTGATGCGTGCAGGTGGACTTCACGACCGGGAGCTCGAAGCTCTTGCACGCCCGCTCCTCGCTGCTTGCCAGCGCCGCCACGATCCGCAGGCGGACCGGGTCGCTGAGCGCGTGAAGCACCGCCGGCAGCTCGATCTCGTCCACCGTCGGATGCGACAGCGCGGAGTGCAGTCGCGCCTGCCCAAGCGGGAGGATCGGTTCCGATTGATCAGTTGTATACGCGTTCACGGAGGACGAGCGCCTATTGTACGACACTCATCGAACATATCGTCGCGTGGGTGAGCGTTCGTCTCCGCGAGGACCTCAGCGCCGGCGGCCCGCAGGCCGCCGGCGGCAGCTTGGACGCAGCCCACGCCGGAGCGTAAGAATGCGCGTGGCATGGCACTCTGCTTTGTCACCCGCCAGCTGCCGGGCCCGGCGCTCGACCAGCTCCGCGCAGCCCATGACGTAGAGGTCTGGACCGAGCGCCTGCCCCCGCCGCCCGCCGAGCTGCGCGCACGAGGCGCCCGGGCAGACGGGCTGTTGACGCTGCTCAGCGATCGCGTCGATGCCGAACTGCTCGATCACTGCCCCCGCCTCAAGGCGATCTCCAACTATGCCGTCGGCTACGACAACATCGACCTCGAAGCGGCAACCAGTCGGGGCATCCGGGTCGGCAACACCCCCGAGGTTCTCACCGACGCGACGGCGGATCTTGCCTTCGCGCTGCTGCTGGCGGCGGCGAGAATGCTCCCGCAGGCGATCGAGTCGGTCCGCGTAGGCGACTGGCTGACCTGGGAGCCGGGGCACCCACTTGGGCACGAGGTCCACGGCGCGACGCTCGGGATCGTCGGGCTGGGCCGGATCGGCCGTGCGGTGGCTCAGCGCGCGCAGGGGTTCGAGATGACGGTGCTGCACACGCGGACGAGCATGAGCACAGGAGAGCCGCTCGAGCTCCTGCTCGAGCAGTCAGACTTCGTCTCCCTGCACTGTCCACTCACCCCCCAGACCCACCATCTGATCGACCGCGCGGCGCTGGCGCAGATGCGTCCGAACGCGATCCTGATCAACACCGCCCGCGGCCAGATCGTCGACCACGCGGCGCTGCGCGAGGCGCTCACCGACGGCACGATCGGCGGCGCCGCGCTCGACGTCACCGACCCCGAGCCCCTCCCCGCCGGGCACCCGCTGAGAAGCGCGCCCAACCTGATCGTCACTCCCCACATCGGCTCGGCTACCCGCGTCGCGCGCGAGCGGATGACCCAGCTCGCGGTCGATAACCTGCTCGCCGGGCTGGAGGATCGCCAGATGCCCCACCAGGTCAACCGCTGAAATGCGCGTGGCCGTCGTAGACATCGGCAGCAACTCGACACGGCTGCTGATCGCCGAGCTGGCCGGTGGCCGGGTCGCCACCGAGCTCGAGCGCCAGACCAACGTCACCCGGCTCGGTGCCGGGGTCGACGCCGACGGTCGCCTGCGCGAGGACGCGATCGAGCGTGTCCACACGACGCTCGAGGATTACCGGGCTCGGATCGACCACCACGAAGCGGACCGGGCGCTCGCGGTGCTCACCAGCGCGGTCCGCGACGCCGCCAACGGCGAGGAGTTCGCCCGCGCAGTCCAGGCGCGTCATGGCCTCGAGCCCCACATACTCTCCGGTGACGAGGAGGCCAGGCTGACCTTCCTCGGAGCGACCAGCGAGCGCGACCCCAGTGACACGACGCCGACGCTTGTGCTCGACATCGGCGGAGGCTCGACCGAGCTCGTGATCGGCTCGGGCCAGCGGGTCGGGTTTCACGTCTCGACTCAAGCGGGCGTGGTGCGCCAGTCAGAGCGCCACATCGACCACGACCCTCCCACCGGCGCCGAGCTGGATGAGCTCGCCAAGGATGTTCGGGCGATCGTGACCGCCGCCGTGCCGCGGCAGCAGCGCGATTCGGTCGCCCGCGCCGTCGCCGTGGCCGGGACCGCCACCTCACTCGCGGCGATCGCGCAGACGCTCGATCCCTACGACCCCGAGAGGGTCCATGGCTACGTGCTCTCCCGCGGCGAGTGCCAGCGGATCCTGGAGCGACTCGCCGCGATCGCGCTCGAGCAGCGTCGCCGCACCCCGGGGCTGCATCCCGACCGCGCCCCGACGATCGTCGCCGGCGTGGTGATCCTGCTCGAGGTCCTTCGGCTGTTCGACCTCCAGCGGGTCGAGGTATCAGAGCACGACATCCTGCGCGGTGCCGCGCTCGGGCTTTGAGTCGCGCGCCACCACCATCTCCGGCCCGGGGCAACGCGCCTGGACGAATGTCCGATTGCGCCACGGACGCGCAGCGAGGATGATCCCGGTTGGTTCAGATCGCCCGGCAAACTGAAGGTCCCGGCGACCTGACACCACCATAGGCTCGGGTGAAGCCGAGGACATCGGCGCCTCTCGCCGCCCAAGCCGCCCTGAGTAGGCTCACTTGGAACGCACCCTGCCCGTCCCGATTGGGCCAAACCTGGATCGGAAGCCGCCCGCACGGACGTGGGCGGCTTTCGTTTCTCGTCCTCGCCCGCG
>QHBV01000209.1:6814-7168 GCA_003244035.1 Solirubrobacterales bacterium
AGCTCGGAGGGCTCGCGCACCAGCTCGCCATCGCACCCGAGCGCCTCGACCACTTGGTCATAGCGGGTCTGTGGGCGCAGCTCGGCGGCAACCGAGTAGCCGTAGATGAACTCCATCGGATGCTTCTCGAGCGCCCAGATGCCGTTGTTGCCAACCACGCCGAGCACCGCGACGCCGTGGCGCGCGAGCGTGTCGAACTCCATCCCGGAGAAGCCGAACGCGCCGTCGCCCAGCAGGAGCACGACCTGGCGCTCGGGGCGGGCGAGCTTCGCCGCGAGCGCGTAGCCGGGGCCCGACCCGAGGCACCCGAACGGCCCCGGATCAAGCCAGCATCCGGGTTGGAAGGACTCGATC
>QHBV01000210.1:0-722 GCA_003244035.1 Solirubrobacterales bacterium
GGTGTCCACTTCCAGCAGTACGCGGTGCTGCTGCACCCGGTTCCCACGGTCGGCGTCCTGTTCCTGCTCAACGCCGCCGGGGGGGCCGGGCTGGTGGTCGCGATCCTCAAGCGCGACCGCGCGGTGAGGCTGCTCGCATTGGTCGGCGGGCTCGCGCTCGTGATCGGCGCGCTGGTGTCGATCGCGCTGGCCATGAACGGCGGCATCTTCGGCTACCAGGAGCCGACCTTCCGCGCGCCGGTGATCGTTGCGATCGTCGCTGAGATCGTGGCGATCCCCGCGCTGTGCGCTTCGCTGTTCGCGGAGCTGCGCCGCGGCGCCTGATCCGATCGGCCCCGCCCGTCGTACTGCTGTTCAGGAAAGTCGTCAATTAGATCAAGGAGGTTTCACATGTCTCACAGCAACCAAGCAGGGCTCACGTTGGAGCAACTCGATGTAGACGGTGCGATCCGCGAGACGGCGTCGCGTGTCGACGCCGACACGCGGGCGTCGTTCCTGCGCAAGGCCGGCGTGTTCGGCGGCTCGATCGTCGCCGGCGGCGCGGCCCTCGGGGCGCTCCCGTCAATCGCTTCGGCAGCCACCAGCCGCGACCTCGACATTCTGAACTTCGCGCTCACGCTCGAGTACCTGGAAGCGGCGTTCTACAAGGAGGCTGTCAAGGACGCCAATCTCACGGGCGAGGTGTACAACCTCGCGGCAAAGGTCGCCCAGCACGAGCGCGA
>QHBV01000210.1:892-2701 GCA_003244035.1 Solirubrobacterales bacterium
GCGATCTCGATCCTGACGATCGAGGCGCGGCACGCATCGGCGTTCGCGCTGATTCAGGGCCGCATCGGCGGCTCGCAAGGCATCACCCCCCATGGCTCGTTCGACCGGCCCAAGACGATGAAGCAGGTTCTCTCGGACGTGAAGGGCCTTCACTTCATCGTGAAGTAGTCCACTGACGGCAGCGCTGCATTGCTCGCGGCGGACCACAATCCGCCGCGAGCACCCGGGCATGCCCTATACTTGGCGCAGAGGGCACGGCCCCGGGGTCCGCTTGAGATGCGGGCAGCGCGGCTTCGACTTTCAAGGTTCATTCACGCCTGGGGTCGAAGATGCGCGGAATCGCAGTGCCAGCGGAGGGCCAGAGCTCACGGAAGCGACCTCCGCGGCGATGGTCGAGCTGTACGCGACGGGCGCGTCGCCTTCCAGACCGAGGACGAGTTCACCGCCGCGATCGAGCGCCCGACCCATGGGTGGTCGCGTTCATGAGCGCCCACCAGACCACGTCGTGAGATCCCGGCATGCCAGATCCCTGCTGGCCGCCCTTGCCGACGATCAGCTGGTGGCCGATGTGAGCGCCGGGAGCGTCGAGGCGTTCGCGGTGCTGTACGACCGCTACTGCAATCGCGCTTATGGATTGGCGTGGTCGGTGTGTCGTGACGATGGTCGCGCCCAGGACGCGGTGCAGGAAGCGTTCCTGTCGATCTGGAAGAACAGCGCGAGCTACCATCGGCAGCGCGGCTCGGTGGCGGCATGGCTGCTGTCCGTGGTGCGCAACCGAGCGATCGACCTCGCTCGTCGCAACGGCTCCGCGGCGGGGCGCGCATCCTCCCCGGGTCGTGGCTCCGACGCCGAGCTGGGCGACCTCGCGGCCGCAGACGACGTCTGCGAGCAGGCGGTCCGCCGAGAGCAGGCCCACCACCTGCGGACGCTGCTCTTCCAGCTTCCGGACGCTCAGCGAGAGGTAATCACGCTCGCCTTCTATGGGCAGCTCTCACACACCGAGATCGCCGAGCGCCTCCAGTTGCCGGCGGGGACCGTCAAGGGTCGGATGCGCCTCGGGATGCAGAAGCTCAGAGCCAGCCTCGAGCCGGCCTGACCCGTCAGCGACGACAGCGCTTGAGCACCCCTCGGAGCACGAGCAGGCCGACCACGGCCAGGCCGGCGCGCGCCCTAGGGTCCTCTGGGACGGTCGTGAGGAACTTCTTCGGGTCCTCGATCATCCCCTTCACATGGGCCACTATGCCTGCGAGCACCGGGTCGAGCTTGGCGCGCACGTCTGCAACGTTCATCCGACTCCTCCTCCCCGCGGCCACGGATGGGCTCGCGAGATTCGCCGATTGTGTGTTGATCGGGACATGATGTACGTCGTACGATTGCGGACGCTATCCCAAAGATCCGCAGAATGCGAGTTCATCGACCAATCGAGATTCGCCCTGGAGGCGTCTGCGCTCTGGTCACGGGGTGACGCGGAAGCTCTGGACCCTGCTCGTGACGTCGCTGCCCGTGGCTCCGACGTGCTCTGCCTGCCAGTAGTACTTGCCGGGCGTCACCGCCCAATAGCCGGGGAAGCTATAGGACGCGGTATAGGTCCATTCGCCGGCGTGGTGGGGGCGGCGCCTGAGCTGGATGAAGTCGCATCCGTGGACGTCCTGCTTGGGCCCGCACAGCGGGAGCCCGTTTCGCTTGAGCAGCTTGCGCCGGGGAGAGATCGCCACGTACTCTCCGAAGCCCTTGTGGACTCCGCGGTCCTGGACGATCAGCGTGATCCGGCCGGCATGGACCCCCTGGCCGTTGCGGGGCGAGCGGAGC
>QHBV01000211.1:0-13862 GCA_003244035.1 Solirubrobacterales bacterium
CCGGGCGCGGTCAGGCGCAGTACCTCGCCTCCCTGTTTCACCCCGACACCCCCAACGACCTCGCCCCGGTCGGCTACAACGTGAACGAGCCGCCGTCAGGGCTCCCCTCGAGTCCGTTGCCGCCGGCGCCCAGCGAAGTCGGCTTCCGGTGGGGCTGAGCCCGTTAGGCCGGGAGCGTCGCCACCTCGTAGAGCCTGATCGCGGGGTCGCGCGTCACCAACGTGAGCCCCTCGATCTGCGCCTGGGCCACGAGCATCCGGTCGAACGGGTCGCGGTGGTGCATGGGTAACCGAGCTGCAACACGGGCGTGATCCAGCGTTAGGTCCAGTTCGCGGAACAAGTTTGCGCGCACCTCCTCCACGACGTCGACATGCAGGTCGAGCCGCCCGGCTGCCGCCTTTACCTCTGACTCCCAGCCGCTGACAGCGCTCGCAACGACGCTGTTCCGAGGGTCTGCGATCACGCTCCGCGCGTCGTCGCCGAGAGGGCCGTCCTGCAACCACCAGAGCAGAGCATGCGTATCGAGCAGCAGGCGCACCGACCGTCAGTCGATCATTCCAAACCCGCGCGCGATGTCGTCGGGCAGAGGATCATCGAAGTTGTCGTGGATCACGATCTTGCCCCTTGCCGAGCCTGGCCTGCGCGGCTCGAGTCGTGCCGGCTCGTGCTTGACCAGCCGGGCCACCGGCTTCCCTGCGCGCGCTATCACTATCTCCTCGCCGGACTCGACTCGCTCGAGCAGCTTGGAGAGGTGCGTCTTAGCCTCGTGGACGTTGACTTGAGTCATCGGACCAGCTTAGCGTAGTCTGACTTAGTCCACACCCCTGGGACCTGCGGACGCTATCGTCGATCGCATGAGTCCGACCAAGCAGCTGACCGGCACCGTCGCTTTGATCACCGGCGCCTCCAGCGGGATCGGCGAGGCGACCGCACGCGCGCTCGCCGAGCAGGGCGCTGCCGTGGCGATCACCGCGCGCCGCACCGACCGTCTCGAGGCCCTGTCCGGCAGGATCAACGAAGGCGGTGGCAGCGCGCTCGCGATCACGGCCGACGTCAGCCTCGAGCGCGAGGCGCACAGTGCCGTGCAGCGAACCGTCTCAGAGCTCGGCCGGCTCGACACGCTCGTCAACAACGCCGGCGTGATGCTGCTCGGACCCGCCGTCAACGCCCCGCTGCAGGAGTGGCAGCGGATGGTCAACCTCAACGTCTACGGCCTGATCTACTGCGCCCACGCCGCCCTCCCGCACCTGCTCGAGGCGGCCGAGGACTCCTCGCGTGGCGTCGCCGACATGGTCAACATCAGCTCGGTCGCCGGCCGCGTCGCCCGTAATGCCAGCGGCGTCTACTCCCTGACAAAGCACGGCGTCGGCGCGTTCAGCGAGTCGTTGCGCCAGGAGGTGACCGAGCGCCACGTACGCGTGTCGCTGGTCGAGCCGGGCGCGGTCGACACCGAGCTCGCCTCGCATAACCGCCCCGAGGTCCAGGAGCGGATGGCCCAGCGCTTCGGTGGAATCGAGCGACTGCAGGCGCAGGACATCGCCGACGCGATCGCCTACATCGTCACCCGTCCGCGCCACGTGGCGGTCAACGAGCTCCTGATCCGTCCCACCGAGCAGGAGGGATGAGGCGGGCCGCGACCGTCTCGCCGTACCCTGGTTCGCGATGACGACAGCCGACCCGCCACCCGCCCTGCAGGAACGACTTGGGATCGCCGGCTCCGGCGTGATCGCGTGCGGGCTCGCAGCGACCGCTGCACGGGTCTGCGACGTGCTGCTGTGGGCGCGCTCGGAGCCCTCCGCCCAGCGGGCGCGCGCGACGGTGGCAAAGGTGTGCGGGAGAATCGATCCGGCGCTCGACCCCAAACGCGTACGAATCGTGACCGAGCTGGAGGCGCTGGGCGAGGCGACCTTCGTGGTCGAGGCCGTGGTCGAGGATCACGTCAGCAAGGCAGCGCTGCTTGCGCAACTCGCGAGCCACGCCGGCGAGGACGCGGTGCTGGCCACTACGACCTCCTCACTGTCGGTCGCGGCGCTGGCGCAGGTGACCGGGCTCCCCAATCGCTTCGTCGGGCTGCACGTGTTCAACCCGGTCCCGCGGATGGAACTGGTCGAGCTGGTGTTCTGCGCCGATGCCACTCCGGCGACCCGCGAACGGGCGCGAGCGCTCTGCCTGGCGCTGGGCAAGGCCCCGGTCGAGGTGCCCGACATCCCCGGGTTCGTCGTCAACCGGCTGCTGTTCCCCTACCTGTTCGGCGCCGTCGAGCTGATGGCCGAGGCGGGGATCGCCGCCGAGGACGTCGATCGCTGCATGATGCTCGGCGCGGGGATGCCGATCGGCCCGCTCGCGCTGCTCGACATGGTCGGGCTAGACATCTCCCAGGCGATCGGCGAGGCGATCGGCGCCGCCGTGCCGGACCAAGTGCGCGCGCTCGCGGCCGAGGGCGCCCTGGGGCGCAAGGCCGGCCGCGGCTTCTACAGCTACGAGTAAGTATTTATGCCGCGTTGAGGGGTTTTTAGGGCGTCTTCAGGTCCGGCCCTCATCCTTACGAATGCGACGTACCTCATAGCAGCACCTCCTCCCAAGCAGTACCGAGACCGGCCCGCCCGCAAGCGGGCCGGTCTTGTTTTGTGATCCTCATGTCGTCGCCCGGCGCTCCCGGATCCTGACCGCCTCGATCCGGTTCTGACGCACCGACTCGACGCGAATCGAGTAGCCATCGGCGGCGATCGTGTCACCGCGCTTGGGCAGCCGCCCCAGTTCGGCGAACACGAATCCCCCAATCGAGTTGTAGGCGTCGGTATCGACGGGCAGCTCCATGCCGTAGTCCTCGAGATCGGTGACCGCCACGTGGCCGCGAACGAACCAGTCGCCATTGGCCAGGCGCCTGACCGCACCCCCCGCGGGGTCGGTTTCGTCAGCGATCTCGCCCACCACCTCCTCGATGATGTCCTCGATCGTGACGATGCCCGCCGTCCGGCCGTACTCGTCGATCACGATCGCGAGCTCGGTCCGCTCGCGCTGGAGGTCGGCCAGGAGGTCGTCGAGCGGCTTGGTCTCCGGGATGATCGGCGCCTGGCGCACGAGCCCGTCGAAGTGCGCCTCGTAGCCGCTACCCATCATCAGCTTGACAAGCTGATTGACGTGGACGATGCCCTTGACCCGGTCCTGGTTCTCGTCCTCGGTCACCACCAGGCGCGAGTGACCCGTCGAGACGCAGCGGCGCAGCGCCTCCTCGACGGTCTCGGCGACATCGATCGTGACGACGGCCGGGATCGGGGTCATCACCTGACGGGCCTCCTGCTCGTGGAGGTGAAACACGCCAGTGAGCATGTTCGCCTCGCCGGCGTCGAGCTGGCCCCCGCTGTTGAACTCGGCGATCACCCGCTTTAGCTCGTCGGGAGTCCCCGCGTCCGGCTCGGCGTCGGGGTCGGTACCCAGCAGCCGCAGGATGCGCTTGGACGAGGCGTTCAGCACGATGATGAAGGGGTGAAACAGGACTCGGAAGAACCGCAGTGGACGCGCGATCCTGCGGGCCGCGCCCTCGGCGTGCTGGATCACGTAGAGCTTCGGGACGATCTCCCCGGCGATCGTCTGCGCGCTCGTGATCAGCAGGTAGGCGATCACCACCGCGACCGCGACCGCGGCCGTGTGCCCGAGCGGCGAGCCCAGCAGCGGCTCGAGCAGATGCGCGATCGCGGGCTCGCCGAGCGCCCCGATCCCGATCGANNNNAGCTGGGAGAGCGCGAGCCGTGCGCCGCGCGCCCCCTCCCCGGCCAGCGTCTGGAGCCGCGCCCGGCGCGAGCGAACGAGCGCGTACTCGGCGATCACGAAGAAGGCGTTGACCAGCACGAGGAGGCCGGTGAGGATGATCAGCAGCGCCTTCACCGGCGGGGTGGATCGTCGTTCATCGCAGCGACGAGCGAACCGTAGCAGTCACCGCCGCGGCGCCGATCAGGGGGCGAAAGCCGCTTGCCGGCCGCTCTAGGATGTGAGGCGATGAGCACTGAGACCCGCACGCGCATCACGGTTCAGGAGTTCGAGAAGCTCGACAACCCCCGTTACACCCAGCTGATCGATGGTGAGATCGTCTTGAACGCGCCGAAGCGACCGCACCAGCTGTTGGTCCTGCGCATCGTCGACGCGCTGCACGATTGGACCAAGGCTGGGGCCGGGCGCGGCATGGCATGGCTCTCGCTCGAAGTGGAGATCGACCAGCACAACCTGTACGAGCCCGACGTGCTGTGGGCCTCGCACGCCCGCATGGCAGAGCTCCGCGACGACCAGGACCTGGTGCCGGACCTGTGCGTCGAGGTCCGCTCGCCCTCGACCTGGCGCTACGACGTCGGGATCAAGAAGGCCAAGTACGAGCAGCGCGGCCTGCCCGAGCTGTGGGTTGTGGACACGAAGGCCGAGAGCGTCCTCGTCTACCGCCGCTCGAACCCGCATTCGCGCGAGTTCGACGTCACGCTCCAGCTCGCGCGCGCCGAAACGCTCACCTCCGCGCTGCTCCCCGGCTTTGCCTACGAGCTGGAGGAGCTGTTCACGCCGCTGCGCCCGCCGCGCTGAAGCCCTACGTCAGCCCGTCGACCTTCCCCGCCAGCTCAAAGTCCGCCTCGGTCAGCCCCCCGGCCGAGTGGTTGATCAGCGACAGCCTGACCTTGTTCCACCCGTGTACGAGGATGTCCGGGTGGTGGTTGGCCTCCTCGGCCACCTCGGCCACGCGGTTGACGAACGCGATCGCGCTCGCGAAGTCCTCGAGCTTGTACTCGCGCACGATCTCCTCGCCTTCCCGCGTCCACTTGCTCCCCGCCAGCCGCGCTTCGATCTCCTGCTCGCTCAACCGCTCTGCCATATCGTTCTCCTTGAGTAGCTCATGAGAATCGTAAGCCTTGTCCCGTCGGCGACCGAGATGCTGTTCGCGCTCGGCCTCGGACCCGACCTTATCGCCGTCACCCACGAGTGCGACTATCCGGACGCGGCGCAGGAGCTGCCGAGGGTCACGCGCGACGTCCTCCCCGAGGGGCTGAGCGCGGCCGCAATCGATGCCGCGGTGAAGGAGCGCACGCTCGCGGGCCAGTCGATCTACGAGCTCGATGCCGACCTGCTGAGCGACCTTCGCCCCGAGTTGATCGTGACCCAGGCGCTGTGCTCGGTGTGCGCCGTCTCCTACGAGGACGTGCGCGCGATCGCCGCGGAGCTTGACCCTCGCCCGCAGGTGATCGCGCTCGATCCCCACACGATCGGCGAGGTGCTCGCCGACGCCGCGACGCTCGCGCAGGCGACCGGGCGCAGGCAAGCCGCGGCTGAGCTCGTTCGAGACGCGACCGCGCGGATCGACCGGATCAGGCTCGCGGTCCGGGGCGCCAGACGCCCGCGGGTGGCCGCGCTCGAGTGGCTCGACCCTCCGTTCGCCGCCGGCCACTGGACGCCGCAGCTGATCGAGTGCGCCGGCGGCGAGGACGTGCTCGGCTACGCCGGCGAGCCCTCGCAGCAGCAGACCTGGGCGCAGGTCGGCGCCTCCCAGCCGGACATCGCGATCGTGATGCCGTGCGGCTACGACCTCGAGATCGCCCATCGGGAAGCCGAGATGCATCGCGCCGAGCTTGCCGTGCTCGGCGCGGGCCAGGTCGTCGCCGTCGACGCCGCGTCCTACTTCTCCCGACCCGGTCCGCGGATCGTCGACGGTCTCGAGCTGCTCGCCCACATCCTGCACCCCGAGCTCGTGCCGCAGGCGCCGGGCGAGGTGCTCACGGTCGCGCTGTGAGCTCGCGCCCGAGCGCCTTGCCATAGACGGAGACCAGCTGGTCCGCGCTGCGTGCCCAGCTGAACTCGCTCGCCTGCTGCGAGCCCGCGGCTCGCAGCCGGGTGCGGAGCTCCTCGTCGCCCACCACACGTCCGATCGCGTGCGCCATCTGCTCGGCGTCGTCAGGGTCGAGCGCTACGGCGGCGGACCCACACACCTCCTCCAGCGAGCAGCGCAGCGAGCTGGCCACGGGGCACCCACTGGCCATTGCCTCGAGCGGCGGCAGACCGAATCCCTCGTAGCGGCTGGGGAAGACCAGCGCCGTGGCCGCCCGGTAGAGGGCCGGCAGAACGGCGTCAGGGACGAGCTCCAGATGACGCACACGATCTCCGAGTCCGCGCTCCGCCGCGGCGGACATCAACCACCGCCGGCGCCCGAAGGTCGCCCCCGTGCAGACGAGCGCCAGGTCCCGGTCGGCGCAGGCCGCCAGCGCATCGAGCAGCCCGATGTGGTTCTTGTGCGCCCATAAGCTCGCCGGGTAGTAGACAAAGCGCCCCGGAAGGTGCAGCGGCG
This sequence comes from Solirubrobacterales bacterium, assembly GCA_003244035.1. GTDB lineage: Bacteria > Actinomycetota > Thermoleophilia > Solirubrobacterales > Solirubrobacteraceae > Palsa-465. The sequence goes on from QHBV01000211.1 coordinate 6,317, forward strand.
CGAGCAGTCCAGGGTCCTGCGGCGAGGGCTGCGGGGTGAACCGAGCTCGGTCGACGCCGGGGTGCACGGTGGCGATCCGCTCCGGGAGTACGCCAACCACTTCGATGATCCGCGCCCGCGCGTGATCGCTGTCGGTGACGACGAAGGTCGCCTGCCGGGCGGGCCGGTCATACATCACCGATCGCCAGCGCCTCTGCGCGGGCGTGAAGGCGTGCGGCAGGTCGTGATACTGGACATCGTGCAGCGTCATCGCCGTCGGGCGCCTGACCGCCGGCACGTTGAGGGTCATCGGGTAGTGCACAAGCTCTACGTCTGCCGAGAGCTGGAGCTCCAGCCGTCGCGGTGCGAGCGCGGCAGCGCCCATCGCCAACCGCTTACGGGCCCTGCCACGACCAACCCGGTACCCCCGCGCGCGCACGAGCGCAACCGAATCCGGAACTTGGTCCTTGAGCCCGCGCCACCCGTGCTCGTTGATCAAGACCTCTACCCGCACTGAATCCGGGCGCTTGCCCAGCTCCCTGATCAGCTCGCGCGCATACGTCCACGACCCGGTCCATTGGTCGTGGGTGAGCAGGCTGATCGCGATCTGCGCCGGCTTTGCGCAATCGCTCACCGCCTACCCGCCGAAGCCGATCCCGTTCGGGGTCAGGCCGGCGCCGCCGGCGACCGCGATCGCGCCGGCGATACTGACCACGGCCACCACCAGGCAGCCCCCGAGTGCGAGCGCCGGCATCCGTCGGTGCTCGGCGAGCTCGACAATCAGCAGCCCTGTGAACAGGCCGCCGATCAGCCCGCCGAGGTGGCCGCCGATCGAGATCCCGCGGAAGCTGACCGAGAAGAACAGGTTGACAACGAGCACCACGCCGAGACCGCTCTGCCAGATCGAGATGCCCCGGTCCCGCGCGATCACGATCAGCGCCCCGAAGATCCCGAAGATCGCCGTCGACGCGCCGACCGTCGGCACCGCGGGCTGGAACAGCAGCGCACCGAAGGACCCGGCCAGCAGCGACGCGAGGTAGATCGCGGCGAAGTTCACGCGTCCGATCGCCGGCTCGAGCGACATCCCGACGAAGTACAGCGACAGCATGTTGATGAAGATGTGCGGCAGCCCGTCGTGGAGGAACCCGCTGGTCAGGATGCGCCAGTACTCGTGTTGCTGCGCGATCAGCGGGCCGAACAGAGCGCCCTTGGTGAACACCGTGCCGCCACCGCCGCCGCCGAGCGACGCTCCCGACACGGTCTCGGCGACGAACGCGAGGACGTTGATCGCGATCAGCGCCTGGGTGACCAGCGGAGGGGCGGAGATCGAGCGGACCGTCTTGACCTTGGTGCGCTCGCGCGAGCACTCGGGGCAGCGCATGCCGACGGACGTGGGAGTCATGCAATCCGGGCAGATCGGCCGTCCACAGGAGGAGCACGAGACCCGCGTCTCGCGCGAGGAGTGTCGGTAGCAGACGGCCACGCTGCCGGAAGCTATCGCTCCGGGAGGACGCGCCGCGTCTCCGCGGCGACGTCCTTGAGCGTGCGCTCGGCCAGCTCGAGCAGGTTGCCCGAGCCCCGCCTGTGCGCGCGGTAACGGCCGCGGACCCGGAGCACGACCAGCGCGGTCCCGGCGCTCGCGCCGAGCACGACCGCGGCGGCGGGTCGCACCCATTTGCGCGGATCGCGCATCGCCGAGAGCTCCCACGACTCGAGCTCGTCCTGGGCCAATTCGGTCAGGTTCACGAGCGTCCGCTCGAGCCGCCGGACGAGGTCGGCCGGAGGCTCGACCGGAGTCAACGCCTGGCGCAACAGCCCTTCGAAGTCCGCGGCGGTGGCGTTCATCCGCGCTGCCCCAGTCGCGTCTCGTCCGCGGTCTCGCCGACCATCCCCTCGAGCTGGCGAATCGCGCGGTGCAGCAGCACCTTGGTGGCTCCGTCGCTGCGGCCGAGCGCCCGGGCGATCTCGCGGTTGTCCATTCCCAGCGCAAAGCGCATGATCAGCGCCTCACGGCGGTCATCGGGGAGCTGCTGGACGCCCTCGAGGATCGCCTTGAGCTCCTCGCGACCCTCCACCAGGGATTCCGTTGTGTGGGGCGCGGAGATCGTCCCGGCGTCCTCGATCGCGGACTCAGGTCTGCGCGCGCGGTCGCGATAGAAGTTGGCAGCCAGGTTGTGGGCGATCCGGATGAGCCACGGTCGCAGCGGGCGCCCGTCCGATTCCCGCAACGCGCGCTCGAAGTGACGGTAGGCCTGCAGGAAGGTCTGCTCGGTGAGGTCCTCCGCGTCGTGATGATTGCCGACCCGGTAGTAGCTGTACGAATAGACATCGCGAAGGTGCGCGCGGTAGCACTCGGTGAAGCGAGCGTCGAGCTCTGCCTTGCTCGCTGGTAGATGGTCCGCCACCGCATGGGAGCGTACCTTCGCTCACGCGGCGCGGACAGGCCGGACCCGCCCCCGTCGTACGGGTTCTGTGACCGTCGCGGTCCAGCGGTCCGGATCGATCCGGCCTTCGACCAGCGCGGCGAGGCCGTCGATCGCGGGTGTCTCCAGCTGGGCGTCGTGCGTGGCGCTCGCAAGCAGCGGCACCGAGTCGACGGCCTCGGCGACCTGCCCGAGCACGCCCCCGATCTCGCGCGGAGCCATTCCCTGTGCCAGCAGCTCGCCCGCGCGACGGTTGCGCGAGCGCTCGGAGATGACGGTCGCCACCAGGTCCCCGGCACCGGCCAGGCCGGCGAACGTCTCCGGCCTGCCGCCCCGCACCCGTGCGAGCGCGTCGACCTCGGCGAAAACCTTGCCCGCCGCGGCGCCCGCGACGTTCGGGCCGGCGCCAGACGCCGCGGCGGCGGCGAGGGCCGCGACGTTCTTCGCGCATCCGGCGAGCTCGACTCCCGTCACATCGGTCGTGACCGAGACGTCGAGTCCCGCGGCGCCGAGCGCATCCGCCAGCTGGCGAGCGAATGCTTGGTCCAGCGACGCGAGCACCACGCAGGCGCCGTGCTCGAGCACGTCGGCGGCGTGGCTCGGGCCGCCCAGCACGGCGACCGCGCGGGCACGACAGCGCTCCGCCGCGAATGCCGATGGCATCGTCCCGAGCGGCGGCACCAGTCCCTTTGAGAGGACCACGACCCCGGCGCGAGCGGGAATCCGCTCGCCGCAAGCGGCGAGCACGCCCGGCAGCGAGCGCGCGGGGACGGCGAGGCAGACGAGGTCGCTGGCGCCCAGATCGAGCTCGGCCGCGCGCAGCACCCGGATCGGTTCCGGCAGCCTGACTCCGGGCAGGTACGCGTGGTTCTCCCTGCGGGCGGCGAGCGCGGTGGCCTGTTCGAGCGTGCGGCAGCCGAGCTCGACCTCGAAGCCGGCACGCGCCAGGCACACGGCGAGGCTCGTCCCCCAGCTGCCCGCGCCGACGATCGCTGCGCGACGGATCGGCGGCAGCCCGCCGAGCCACTCCCACTGCAGCATCACGCACGGCCAGATCCGGGCGGCGACGGCGGAGGCGAGTGCGGGCGAGGCACCCTCAACCCGCGGGAAGCGCAGCGACCCGCCGGCGCGGATGCGCACCTTGCGCGGCCGGAACCGCCAGCCTCGGCGGACGTCCTCGCTGCCGAACACCGCCACCGGTACCACCGGCGCGCCCGTCTCGAGCGCGAGGCGGCCCACGCCGCGCCTGGGCTTGCCCAGCGGCCCCGGTCGCACGCGCGTGCCCTCGGGGAAGATCAGAACGATGTCACCGCGGGCGAGGATCGCCTTGGCGGTCTCGATCATGTCGCCGTCGCCCGCGCCCCGGTCGACCGGGAACGCGCCGAGTGCGTTCAGGACCCATGCCAGAGCGCGGTTGGAGAACAGCTCCTTCTTGGCGACGTAGTACATCGGACGTCGCACCATCGTCGCGATCACGAACGGGTCGAGGAAGCTGCGGTGGTTGGCGGCGACAATCACACCCCCCTGAGCCGGGATGTGCTCGCGACCGATTCGGCTGAGACGGAAGTAGATGTGGAAGAACGGCTGCAGGATCGCGCGCAGGAGCCAGTAGACGAGCGGGTTGGCGCCCTGCTCGCGAGCTCGCCGATGCCGTTCTCCGAGATCCATCGCACATTGGCGTACCCGCCCTGGCCTCGCCCGTTACAGTTGCTGGACTTGACCGGAGACTTCGACCGCACCCGCACTTTGAGAGGAGCCGTCTGCGGCGCCGTCGCCGGGGCGATCTGGGCCCTCGAGCAGCCGCTCGACAAGCTCCTGCTCTCGAGCCCCTATGACGATGTCGAGCTGCTCGGCAAAGCCGTGACTCGCGGGGAGGGGTGGTATCCCGTCGGGCTCGTGCTCCACCTGCTGAACTCCGCCGCTTTCGGCGCCGCCTACGCCAACCTCGCGCCGGCGCTGCCGGTGCCCGCACTGGTGCGCGGGCCGACCCTCGCGTTCGCGCAGCATCTCGCGTTCTGGCCGCTCGGCGCGGTCTCCGATCGCTTTCACCCGGCCCGCAAGGAGCTGCCGAGATTCGCCGGCAACCGCCGTGCCTTCGTCCAGTCGGCGTGGCGCCACCTGCTGTTCGGAGTCGTGCTCGGAGAGCTCGAGCGGCGCCTGAACGCCGTGCCGGAGCCGGTGCCGCCCGAGCCCGAGGCGGACTACTCGAGCAATGGGCAGGGCACGCTCGACCACGCGCTCCCGGTCACAAGCTCGGGCTGGGCATCTGGATCGACTGGCATCAGCGGCTCCGCGTAGCCGTCGCCCAGAGACCGGCGCCAGACCTTTGCGCGTGCTGATCACGGGCGCGTCCGGGTTCGCCGGGGGCCACCTGGCACAAGCTTGCACCGCAGCCGGCGATGAGGTGCTCGGCGCCTCCCGCAGCGGCGCCCTGCCCGCGGGGGCGGGCGACGGCCTCGCCATCGATCTCCGCGACGGCCCCGGCGTGCGTAGGCTGATGCGCGACCTCCGCCCGGAGGTCGTCTATCACCTCGCGGCACTCAGCTCCGTCGGGCGCTCGTGGGAGGACCCGGTGGGCACCGTGAAGGACAACGTGGCGACCGCGGTTAGCGTGCTCGACGCGCTGGCGCGCGAGGCCCCCCACGCTCGCGCCGTGTGGGTCAGCTCGTGCGAGGTCTACGGCGCGCCAACGCATCTGCCGATCGAGGAGAACGCGCCGATCGGCCCGAGCAATCCGTACGCCGTGTCCAAGGCCGCGGGCGACCTGCTGGCGGGCGTCTACGCGCAGGCGCACGGTCTCCACGTCATTCGCGTGCGCCCGTTCAGCCACGCCGGCCCTCGCCAGCTCCCGATCTTCGTCGTGTCCTCGCTCGCGCGGCAGGCCGCCACGACGCTGCTGGGCGGCGCCGAGCGGGTCGAGATCGTCACCGGCAATCCCGACACCCGGCGCGACTTCACCGACGTCCGCGACATCGTCCGGGCGTACCGGCGGCTCGCGGCCGTCGCCGCGCCCGGCGTCTACAACGTCAGCTCGGGCCGTTCGATCTCCGCCGCCGATCAGGTAGCCCTGCTCGCCTCGCTGATCGCGCCCGTGCGGGTCGAGCACGTCGTCGACCCCGCGCGCGTGCGCGCACACGAGGTGATGGACCTGCGCGGCTGCAGCGCACGCTTGCGCAGCGCGACCGGCTGGGAGCCAGAGATCCCGTTCCGCCAGACGATGCTCGACACGATCGAGTGGTGGAAGCGGGAGCTGGGAGGCCCTCAGCCTGGGCCAGAGGCTGGATAGCGGCGTCGATAGCCTTTCTGGACTCATCGCCGCCGTAGCTCAGCTGGCCAGAGCGCCGCTCTTGTAAAGCGGATGTCGGGAGTTCGAATCTCCCCGGCGGCTTCGTGGAGCGAGCCTGCGCCCGCGCTACGTCGCTCGGAGATTGGCTGTCCTGGCTTATCGTGACCAGACGAGTCGTTTGTTACGTTGCGGCTCGCGTGGCAGAGCCGACGATCTCAGCGTTGATGGTCCCAGCGCGGCGGCGGATGGTCGGACCTCCGCGCCGCCTTGGGAAAGCGATTGTGCAGCGGCCCTGGCTGCTCGTCGCTGTGGTGCTCGTGCTCCTCGCGATCCTGTTCGTGCTGTGGACGGGGATGCGACCCGCCTACGACGCCTACGGTTGGCTCGTGTGGGGCCAGCAGGCGCGTCACTTGAACCTCGACACCAACGCGGCGCCTTCTTGGAAGCCGCTGACCTTCCTCCTCACTTACCCCTATGCACTCCTGGCCGGGAGCGGCGCGTTGTGGCTGTGGATGGTGACGGCGGTGGCTGCGGCCCTGGCCGGTGCCGTGTTCGCGGCGCGGATCGCCTACCAGCTCACCGGTACACGCCACCAACGCCGGTTCGCGCCGATCGCGGCGGCGGTGTTCGCGGGGTTTGGATTATTGGGGATCGACGGCTACTGGCACTTGATCTTGATCGCCACTGCCGATGCGATGGTCGTGTCGCTGTGCCTCGCGGCGATCGACCGCCAACTGTCCGGGTTTCCGAGGCAGGCGTGGGTGTTGTTGGTGCTTGCCGCGCTCGGACGCCCGGAAGCGTGGCCAGTGGCGGGCTTGTACGGGCTGTGGGTGTGGCGCTCGACTCCGTCGATGCGCGCGTCGGTCGCTGTGGGCCTCGCCATCATCCCGGCACTGTGGTTCGGCATTCCCGCACTCACATCACACAGCTGGCTGATCGCCGGTGACGTTGCCCGTCAGACTGGGTCGATTCCGCTGGGCAGCGCGTTCTCGAGGGTGACGCGCGGTTTTCTGAGCCTGTACGAGCTGCCGATGAAGCTGGCGGCGCTGTTCGCGCTTGTGCTCGCCCTCGCTCGTCGCGAACGCACGTGGCTGGTACTCGCGGCCGCAGCGCTGGTGTGGCTGGTCGTCGAGATCGCGTTCGCGCTCCACGGATGGTCCGGCAATCAGCGCTACCTGTTCGCGCCGGCCGCGGTCATGGTCGTGCTGGCGGGCGCCGCGGTGGGCCGGGTGCTGGCGGTAGCTCCACGCCGTCTGTCGCTCCGTTGGGCGGCGCCCCTAGCCGTGATTGCGCTGGTTATCGCGCTCGTGCCACACGCGCGGATCCGCGCACGGCTGGCCCACAATGGGATCCACCTTGGACGCACCTGGGCGCGGCAGATCAACCGTCTCCACGTGGTGATCGCCAAGGACGGCGGTCCCAAGCGGATCCTTGCCTGCGGCCAGGCGGTTACCGAGCTCTCGTACCAGAGCATCCTCGCGTGGGAGCTTGGCGAGAATGTCGCGGACATCGGCTGGGACTCCAGGACATGGATCAACCGGGGAAAGCCAATCGTGCTGTTCGAGCCTCAAGGAGCCGGCTGGCAAGTCCGACCGATCAACATCCCTCCCGCTCGTCGGGCCGGCTGCAACCATCTCCGGACCGATACCGCATTCAGCTGAGACCGCGGGGCACGCCAACCGGTCCGCCCCATCACCCGATTCTTTGACGCTAAGCTGCATCGGCTGTGACCGCCGGCGTCGTCGCAGATACCTTGCGCCCGCCACAAGTGAGTGTCCGCTCGGTGCTCGGCGCGATCAACCTAACCAAGCTGATCGTCGCTGGCCTCACGGTCTTGGCCGCCGTGCTGCGGTTCGCG
>QHBV01000211.1:13895-15071 GCA_003244035.1 Solirubrobacterales bacterium
CATTTTCGGCTATGGCGAGGTGGGGCTGCGCTCCTTGTCCGCACTGGCCGGCGTGGCGACGGTTCCCGCGATCTATGGCGCGGCGGCGAAGCTGATCTCTCGACGTGCCGGACTGACGGCTGCCGCGATCGCTTCCTGCAACCCATTGCTCATCTGGTACTCACAGGAGGCGCGGTCCTACGCCGTGCTGATCCTGTTTGCCACCCTGTCGCTGGTCGCCTTTGCGCACGCGCGCTTGCCGCAGCCGACGCCGCGCTGGCTGGGCGCGTGGGCGCTCGCAGCGAGTGCCACGCTGGCGACCCATTACTTCGGCGCGCTGGCCGTTGCTCCAGAGGCAGTCTGGCTGTTGTGGGTGCATCGGCGCGATCGCAGGGTCCTACTGGCGGTCGCGACGGTGACCGCGGTCGGTCTCGGCTTGCTGCCAATTGCCCTCAGTCAGAGGCCCCAGGCCAGCTGGATCGCGCCATGGCGCTTGGATCTGCGGCTCGACCAGATCCCGTCCCAATTTCTGCTCGGCACCGGCGCTCCCGGGCGGACTTGGCTGGAGCTTGCGGGTGCTGCGGCGGTGCTCCTCGCCGCGGCGCTGCTCGCACGCAGAGCGGATGCTCGCGAGCGGCGCGCCGCGATCGTCTTGGGAGCACTCGCGTCCTCGGGGCTTCTGCTCAGCCTGGCATTGGTCCTCGCCGGTATCGATGAGCTGATCACCCGCAACGTCATCGTCGTCCTGATCCCCCTGATCGTGCTCATCTCGTGCGGGCTCGGCGCGCGCCGTGCAGGGATGCTCGGGCTGGCCGGCGTGGCCACCCTTTGCACGGTCGGTCTAATCGAGTCGCTTGGCGTCGCTGCCGACCCGAATCTCCAGCGTCCTGATTGGCGAGCACTCGCTCACGCGATCGGGTCCCAACGGCCGACTCGCGTCGGCCGCGCCATTCTGATCCAACGTTACGTCTTCCTGATGCCGCTGGCGCTCGACATGCCCGGGCTGCGTTTTATCAAGCCCCAGGGCGGGCTGGTGAACGAGCTCGACGTGATTGCGATCAAGGCTCCGTCCGACGGTTGGTTCTGCTGGTGGGGCTCGGCGTGCAACCTGTTGTCCTCAGAGCTCGACACGGCAATCCGCGTCCCCGGCTTTCATCGCGACGGCCCCGTGCTGCACGTCAACCAGTTCTCGATCCT
>QHBV01000212.1:0-3611 GCA_003244035.1 Solirubrobacterales bacterium
CTTACTGCACGTTCCGGGTTAACGCCGCCTGATCGCGTCAACACGCCCAGCCTTCCGGCGAGTAGGGTCCGGGCCGATGTCTGCTTCCGAGATCGTCCCTCGAGGGCCGTTCTCGCTGAAGGCGGCGGCCGAGTTCGGGTTCGGGCCGAACGAAGGCCGGTCGCCGGCGTTCAACGGCGCGATGCGACTCGCGTTCGACGTGGACGGCGGCTGCGGTTACGCCGGCGCGGTGCTCCGCCAGGAGCTGGATGACGGCCTGGTCGACGTCGAGCTCCACCTGAGCGAGGGCGCCAACCGGGACGCCGCGCTGCGCCAGATCGCCCGCATCGTTTCCGTCGACCACGACGGCGAGGCATTCCTGGCGGTGGGCCAGCGCGACCCCGTGATCGGCGCGCTGCAGCGCGCGCACCCGGGGCAGCGCCCGGTCCTGTTCCACTCCCCCTACGAGGCGGCCGCCTGGTCGATCATCTCCGCGCGGCGTCACGCCACGCGGGCGGCGCGTGTGCGGCGGGGCTTGAGCGAGCTGCTTGGGGAGCGCTTCGAGCTCGCCGGCCATACGCTGCACGCGTTTCCCCAGCCCGACCGGCTGGTCGAGCTCGCCGACGCCGGCGCCCCGGGTCTGAGCACCGAGAAGGTCGCCCGGCTCCGGGGGGTCGCCCAGGCCGCGCTCACGGGGGCGCTCGACGTCGAGCACCTGCACCAACTCGGGCCTGAGCGGGCGTATGAAGCCGTCCAGCGCCTGAAGGGACTCGGCCCCTTCTATGCCGGGCTCGTCGTGCTCCGTGCGAGCGGGTTCGCCGACGCGATGCTGAAGCCGATGGAGCCGAAGGTGCTCCGACATGCCGCGCGCTTCTACGGTCTCTCCGAGCCGCCGACGCTCGAGCGCTTCGCCGCGCTCGCCGAGCCCTGGCACCCCTTTTGCACTTGGGTGACCGTGCTCATCAGGCTCGCGGGGGATCGCGGGACGGCGATGCCGGGGGTGCTGGACGGCCCAGAGCTTGGCTGGGGGACGCCTCCCTGAGCCAAGCCCCTGGGCGTGGCCCATGATCCCAGACCCGGCCGGAAACGTACAATTGGTGTGAGATCGGCACACCAGTTCTTCCTGCACATCGAGAACCACATCCACCAGTGGCTCGTGCTGCACAGCATCACCGCACTGCGGATCGCGGTCGGGGCGATCTTCCTCGGCTTTGGCGTCTTGAAGTACTTCCCCGGCGTCAGTCCGGCTCAGAGCCTCACCGAGGCCACCACGCACATCCTGTTCCTCGGGCTGGTTCCGGGCGGTGTCGCGATCGTCGCGATCGCGACACTCGAGTGCTTCATCGGGATCTGCGTGCTCGCTGGGCGTTGGATGCGGCTCGCGGTCTGGCTGCTCGCGTTCGAGTTCGTCGGGATCCTGGCGCCGCTCGTCCTGCTGCCGGGACGCCTGTTCTCCGGCCCGCACCACGCGCCGACCCTCGAGGGCCAGTACGTGCTCAAGGACATCATCCTGGTGGGTGCTGCGCTCGTGATCGCGGCGGGCACGTTCCGCGGCGGACACATGGTGCGCGACGAGCGCCCGCCGGGCGAGCGCCCGCCGGGCAAGCACCCGCACCACGCCGGCATCAACGCCTCATTGCTGCCACAAGCGCGAGCGCACGGCGGCGGCTAACCCGATCCGACATCTAGCTAACGTAGCTAGAGCCTGGTAGGCTCTCACGCATGGCGCAGGTCGGGATGCACGAGGCCAAGACCACGCTCTCGCAGCTGGTCGCGCGCGCGGAAGCCGGCGAGGAGATCATCATCGCTCGCAACGGGAAGCCCGCCGTGCGCCTATCCCCGGTCGCCGCCGGCACTTCGCTGGCCGGCGCCCGTGGAGCGTGGCGTGGCCGGGTCCAGATCGCGGACGACTTCGACGAGCTTCCCGACGACATCGCTGACGCGCTCGGCGCCCGGTGAGGCTTCTGCTCGACACCCACGCCGCGCTGTGGTGGCTGAGCGACGACGCGCGTTTCGGTACCAACGCCGCAGAGCTGATCAGCAGCACCTCTAGCCAGGTGCTGCTGAGCGCCGTCGCCGTCTGGGAGGTGGCGATCAAGCGCTCGCTCGGCAAGCTGGAAGCGCCGCCGGGCTTCAGTGCCACCCTGCTGGCCGCGGGCGCCCAAGCGCTGCCGATCACCGTCGACCACGCGGACGCCGTGGCGGGACTCGCTTGGCATCACCGCGACCCGTTCGACCGCCTGCTGATCGCCCAGGCCACGATCGAGCAAGCCGTGCTCGTCTCCGACGATCGGGCGCTGCGCCCCTACGGCGTCCCGCTGGTCTGGTAGGCGTCACTCGTCCTGCCAGCGCTGGACGATCTCAGACCAGGTCGGGGGCGGACCCGGGAGCGCTTGGTCTGCCTTCGTCTCGATCGCACGGAGCGTCAATGCCAGGTAACGGCGACGCAGCTCGCGGGTGCGATTGGGATCGCGGACTCGCACGGCGGCGAGCTGCTCGAAGACGAAGGTGAGATCGTCGACGACCAGGTCGGCGCGACTTGCGCCCGCTCGCTTTGTGCGCTCGAACAGGCGTACATTGAGCTCCTGCGCTCGCTGCCCTTCGCGATAGAGGTCCTCGGTGGGTGTGAAAGTCCCCGCGAGCCGCAGCGTCAGCGAATGGGAGTCGGCTTCGACGCGCCGGCTCATGAAGCCGGCGAAAGCCTCCCATGGATCGCCGTCGTCCGCCAGCGCCCGCTCGACATCGGAGATTAATCGGCCAGACTGTCGCGGTTGAGCTGGCGCAGCAGCTCCTCCTTGCTCACGCCGCCTGGCTCAGCCTGCTCGATCACGATCGGCACCGGCATCACCCCCGCCCCCCCCGGCTCCGCTCAAGGCCTGCTGCTCGTGGTCGCCGACATCGACGCCGCGAGAGCAGAGCTCGCCGACCGCGGTGTCGACATCACCGGGGTCCAGGAGATGCAATCGGGATCCCGTCACGCCTACTTCCAAGACCCAGATGGCAACGGGTGGTCGCTGCAGCAGCCAAGGCAATAGCGGGCTCGTTCGCGGCCCCGCGCCAGCTGCCTACGCCCCCACCACCTCATGCTCCGGTGACTCGCGCTCGGGTCCCGGGCGCTCCGGCGACTCGCGCTCTGGCGCTGAGCGCTCCTGCTGCACCCGCTCGGCCTCAGCCCGTTCGACCATCGCCCGCTTGTAGTCGCGGGGCATGACCTTCACGAAGCGCTCGCATGCGCCCCGGTCCCACGACGCGAGCACGTTGCGTGCGACCAGCGAGCCGGTCCGAGCCGCGTGCTCGGAGATCAGCGCCTTGACCTCGATGACGTCCGCGCCGGTCAGATCCTCGAGCTCGACCAGCTCCCGATTGCAGCGGAGGTGAAAGCGGCGGTCGAGATCGTAGACATAGGCGATCCCGCCGCTCATCCCGGCCGCGAAGTTGCGGCCCGTCGGCCCGAGCACGACCACTCGCCCTCCGGTCATGTACTCGCAGCCGTGGTCCCCGACGCCTTCGACGACCGTGAGCACCCCCGAGTTGCGCACCGCGAACCGCTCCCCCGCGAGCCCGCGGAAGAACGCACGCCCCGCCGTCGCGCCATACAGGACCGTGTTGCCGACGATCATGTTCTCCTCGGC
>QHBV01000212.1:3636-4715 GCA_003244035.1 Solirubrobacterales bacterium
CCCTTGCCGGTGTAGTCGTTGGTCTCCCCGCGCAGGGTGAATGTCACACCGGGCGCCAGCCATGCGGCGAAGCTCTGACCGGCCGAGCCCGCGAACGAGACCTCGATCGTCCCCTCAGGCAGCCCGCTGACCCCGTGGGACCTCGCAATCGCTCCCGAGAGGATCCCACCGACGGTTCGGTTGACGTTGCGCACCGGGAGCGGCCCGAGCTCGACGGCCTCGCCCCGCTCCAGCGCCGGCTCGCACCGACGCACGAGCTCCCAGTCGAGCGCGTCGTCGAGTACTGGAACCTGAGCCCGCGTCCGCCGACGTGGCGTTCCCTGCGGGAGCTCGGGCATGCTCAGCAGCTCACGGAGATCGACATGCTTCGCCTTCCAGTGGTCAATTGCGTCGTCCATGTGGAGCAATTCAGTCCGGCCGATCAGCTCCTCGAAGCGGCGGATCCCGAGCGAGGCCATGATCCCGCGCGCCTCCTCCGCCACGAGCATCAGGTAGTTCACGACGTGATCGGGTGTGCCGCGAAAACGCTTACGCAGCTCTGGGTTCTGGGTCGCGATCCCGACCGGACAGGTGTTCAGGTGACAGACGCGCATCATGATGCAGCCCGTCGCGATCAATGGCGCGGTCGAGAAGCCGAACTCATCCGCGCCGAGCAGCGCGCCGATCACGACGTCGCGGCCGGTCTTCATCTGACCGTCGACCTCGACTGTGATCCGCGAGCGCAGATCGTTGAGCAGCAGCGTCTGCTGTGTCTCGGCCAGGCCGATCTCCCAGGGCACGCCGGCTGACTGGATCGAGGATTGGGGCGATGCGCCGGTGCCGCCGTCGTGGCCGGAGATCGTGACGTGGTCGGCGTTGGCCTTGGCGACGCCGGCGGCGACCGTGCCGACACCGACCTCGGAGACGAGCTTGACCGAGACCGAGGCGGAAGGGTTGGCGCAGCGCAGGTCGTAGATCAGCTGCTTGAGATCCTCGATCGAGTAGATGTCGTGGTGCGGAGGCGGTGAGATCAAACCCACTCCGGGGGTCGAGCTGCGGATCTTCGCGATGTACTCGTCGACCTTGTGGCCGGGGAGCTG
>QHBV01000212.1:4814-16861 GCA_003244035.1 Solirubrobacterales bacterium
CCGGAGGCGACCTGCTTGATCGCCGACCGCCGCATGTCGCCGTTCTCGTCGGGCACGTAGCGCGAGGGATCCTCGCCACCCTCGCCGGTGTTGGACTTCGCGCCGATCCGGTTCATCGCGATCGCGAGCGTCTCGTGCGCCTCGCGACTGAGCGCGCCGAGCGACATCGCTCCCGTGGTGAAGCGCTTTACGATCTCGGTGGCCGGCTCGACCTCCTCGAGCCGGACCGGCTCGTCCGCGAGTCGCAGCTGCATCAGCCCCCGCAGCGCCGCCTTCCGCGTCGACTCCTCGTTGACCAACCGCGCGAACTCCTGGTAGGTCTCCTGTGCGTCCCCGGCCAACCGCTGCGCGGTCGGTGCCCCGCCCCGTACGGCGTGCTGGAGCTTGGCGATCGTGTCCGGATTCCAGATGTGGATCTCGCCGTCGCGACGCCATTGGTGCACGCCGCCGACCGGCAGCAGGTCGCGCTCGGTGCGAGGGTAGGCGCGGAGGTGTCGCTCCATCGCCTCGCTCGAGAGCACGTCGAGCCCAATCCCCCCGATTCGCGACGCGGTCCCGGTGAAGTGCTTGTCGATCAGCTCGCGCTCGAGCCCGACCGCCTCGAAGATCTGGGCCCCGCAATAGGACTGGATCGTGGAGATCCCCATCTTCGAGATCGTCTTCAGCAGGCCCTTGCCGATCGCCGCCACGATCCGCTTCTCGGCCTCCACGCGATCGATCTCACCGGGAAGCAGCGCGCGGTCGGCGAGCTCGTCGAGCGATTCGAACATCAGGTAGGGGTTGATCGCGGCCGCGCCGTAGCCGATCAGCGTCGCCATGTGATGGATTTCGCGGGCCTCGCCGGACTCGATCACCAGGCCGGTGCGAAGACGCGTACCGGCGCGCACCAGGTGGTGATGAACGGCGCCGACCGCGAGCAGCGAGGGCATCGCCACGCGCTCGGGGCCGAGGTTGCGGTCCGACAGGATCAGGATGTTGGCGCCGTTCTCGACGTAGCGCGCGGCCTCGTCGCACAGCCCCTGCAGCCGCGCCTCCATCCCGTCGGGCCCGTGCTCGATCGGCCACGTGATGTCGAGCGTCGCGGCGTCGAAGATCTCGTGCGAGACCTGACGCAGCTTCTCGAGCTCGTGGTTGCGGAGGATCGGCTGATCCATCACGAGCTGGTGGGCCTGATCGGGTGATTCGCTCAGGAGGTTGTGCTCGGCGCCGACCCCGGCCTGCAGGCTCATCACGACGTTCTCACGGATCGAGTCGATCGGCGGGTTGGTCACCTGCGCGAACAGCTGCTTGAAGTAGGAGAACAGGGGCGGCTGACGCTCGGACAGGACGGCCAGGGCGGCGTCGTTGCCCATGCTCGCCACCGGCTCCTGCCCCGTGGCCGCCATCGGCGCGATGATCAATCGCAGGTCCTCCTGCGAGTAGCCGAACGCCAGCTGCTTTGAGCGCAGCGGCTCGATCCTCGGGGTGCGCGGCTCGCGGTCCGGGAGGTCGTCGATGTGCACGACCGAACGCGCGTACCACTCGGCATATGGCTTACGCCTGGCGGCGCGCAGCTTGACCTCTTCGTCCTCGACGATCTTGCCCGCCTCGAGGTCGAGCAGGAACACCTTTCCGGGCGCGAGCCGGCCCTTGCGCTGGACGTGCTCGGGGGCGACCGTCATCACGCCGGTCTCGGACGCGAGCACGACGTAACCCTCGGTGTCCTGGATCCAGCGCCCGGGCCGAAGGCCGTTGCGGTCGAGCACGGCGCCCGCCAGGCGACCATCGGTGAAGACGACGGCTGCGGGCCCGTCCCAGGGCTCCATCAGGCACGAGTGGAAGTCATAGAAGCCCTTGACGTCGGGATCGAGGTCGCCGCGGGTCTTGTAGGCCTCCGGTACCATCATCATCACCGCATGGGGGATCGAGCGGCCACCGAGCACGAGCAGCTCGAGCACGTTGTCGAAGACCGCGGAGTCAGAGCCGCCTTCGCGGACCACAGGGATCACCTTGTGCAGATCCTCGCCGAACAGCTCCGAGGCGAGCTGCGACTCGCGCGCGCGCATCCAGTTGATGTTTCCGCGCAGCGTGTTGACCTCGCCGTTGTGGGCGATCATCCGGTAGGGGTGGGCGAGCTCCCAGCTCGGGAACGTGTTGGTCGAGAAGCGCGAGTGCACGAGTGCCAGCCGGGAAGCCACGCGCGGGTCACGCAGATCGGTGAAGTACCGAGGCAGCTGGGGCGCGGTCAGCATCCCCTTGTAGACGATCGTCCTGCTGGAGAAGCTCGGCAGGGATAGATCCCCTCCGGCGCGGCGCTCGATCACCCGCCGGATCACGTAGAGCTTGCGCTCGAACGCCGCCTGATCCTCGATCCGATCGGAGGCTTCGATCAGGACCTGGCGGATGACCGGGGCGCATAGCCGCGCGGTGTCGCCGACGTGGCGCTCGTCGACCGGGACATCGCGCCACCAGATCGCCCGCTGACCCTCGCCGGCGATCGTCTCCTCGATCACCCGCTCGAGCGCCGCGCGCCGCTCGGGGTCGCTCGGGAGATAGCACACGCCGACGCCATAGCGTCCGGGCGCCGGCAGCTCGATCCCCGCGACTGCCGCCCTCAGAAAGCCGTCGGGAATCTGCAGCAGGATCCCGGCGCCGTCGCCGGTGTTCGGATCTGCCCCCTCGGCGCCGCGGTGCTCGAGGTTCTCGAGCGCGGCGAGCGCCTTCTCCACGACCGCGTGGGTGGCCTCGCCCCACAGCTTCGCGACCAGCGCGATACCGCACGCGTCGTGTTCGTTGGCGGGGTCGTAGAGGCCGGCGGCCCCAGGTGGAGCAGAGCGCATGTGCATGGAGGAAGATCCCGGAAGGCGAAGGACTGCAGACGCCGCGACGAGCCGGCCCTGAAAGGATATCAGCGGGTGTTGGCATTTCGTTAACGAAGCCGGTGCAACGATGCATACGCCCAGGATCGGAGGACCGATCCGTGCTAAACCGGAACCGCGATGAAGCTCCGCATGCGCAGTTCAGGCCGAGCGGCTCCGGTGGCGCTGGCCGCTTCGGTGGCGTTGGCGATCGGTGCCGGCGGGTGCGGGTCGGGCAAGTCTTCTCACTCCGCCACGACGGCGGGCAGCTCGGCGACGCTGACCACTCACGCCACCGGCACTGCTCGCGGGCTCACGGGCCCCAGGCGGTCGAAGCGGGGCCTGCGCGCGGGAACGACCGCCCGTGGTACCAGGTCGCCGGCGACCACCTCGACCCAGGCCGGCGCCACCAGTCCACCGCCCACCGGCGGCGCCGGGCTGACGGGCGGCAAGCCGAGCGTCAAGGCTCGCGTGAGAGGGCTGCCGGGGGGCGGCTAGCTCGATGGCGGGCGAAGCCTGGATGCTTGCTCAAAGCCTGTCGCTACGGCGATGACCGGCGAAAGCCGCCCACCACGCAGACCCGGACTGATGTCGATTCGTCCCGCTCAGCGCGACGATCTTGCATCGGTGGCGCCAAGCGGCCGTTCGCCCGCGGCCTACGACTTCGTCTTCGTCTTCGCCGGCCGCCGCTTGGCTGCTTTTGCGCTCGCGCCATCGGCGCTCGACCCATCCTCCCCCGCTCGAGTAGGCGCACGCTGGCGCGGCTTCTTCGCGGCCGAAGCTGCAGGCTTCGCCTGGGCCTCGTCCGTGGCCTCGCCGCCCGCCGGCGCCCCGCCCCTGACCGCCGCAAGGCTCGCCTCGAGCGCGGCCATCAGGTCAGGCGCCGCGGCGGGCTCCTCGGCCTGTGGCTGCACCGCGATCTCCTCGCCAGCTGCCTTGCGCTCGATCAGCTCGAGCACGCGCTCGCGATAATCGTCGCGGAACCTGGTGGGGTCGAACTCGCCCGAGAGCGAGTCGATCAGCTGCCGGGCCATCTTCAGCTCACGCTGGCTCGCCTCCGCCTCGCCGACCGAGTCGAGCTCGTCGATCCGGTCCGGTGCGAGCACCTCGTCGCCGAACAGCATCGTGGTCAGGGTCAGTACCCCCTCGGTGGGGCGCAGCGCGCACAGCTGCTGCTTGGAGCGCAGCACGACGCGGCCGATCCCGACCTTCCCGGCCTCGCGCATCGCCTCGAGCAGCAGGCCGTAGGCCTTGGCGCCCCCGGTCGACGGCGCGAGGTAGTAATTGTGGTCGTAGTAGATCGGGTCGATCTCGACCAGGTCGACGAACTCCTCGATGTCGATCGTCTTGGTCGCCTTGGGATCGAGCGCGTCGAGCTCCTCGGGAGCGATCAGAACGTAGCGATCGGGCGTGATCTCATATCCCTTGACGATGTCCTCGAACGGAACCTCGTCGCCGGTCGAGGGGTCGACCCGCTTCTGCTTCACACGGGCGCCGGTCTTGCCCGAGAGCTGGTGGAAGCGAACGGTCTTGGGGGAGGTGGCGCTGTAGAGCTTGACGGGCACGTTGACGAGCCCGAAGCTGATGGCGCCAGACCAGATCGCGCGAGCCATGACGGGTTTGTATACCCGGCGCGCCCCCCGATCAAGCCCTGAGCGGGGTCTTGCTTTCCTCGATCTGGCCGCTCACCCGCAGGTGAGCGGCCTTCAACGATTCACGAACGACATGTCCGCGTATCGCGGCCCCGCCGCCACACCCGCCGGCGCGAGCTCGTCGATCAGCGTCAGATCCTCCTCGCTCAAGGAGATCTCAACCGCCGCCACGTTCTCTTCCAGGTAGGAGCGCCGCTTGGTGCCCGGGATCGGAACCACATCCTCGCCCCGATGCAGCACCCACGCGAGCGCAAGCTGACCGGGCGTGCAGTCGTGCTCGGAAGCGAGCTCCCCCACGCGCTCCAGCAGCTCGAGGTTGCGGTCCAGATTCTCGCCCTGAAAGCGCGGCTGATGGCGGCGGAAGTCGTCCTGGCCGAGATCCTCGGAGCGCTTGATTCGGCCGGTCAAGAAGCCGCGACCGAGCGGGCTGTAGGCGACGAGCCCGATCCCGAGCTCCCGGATCGCCGGGAGCACCTCCTCCTCGATGTCGCGACTCCACAGCGAGTACTCGCTCTGCAGCGCCGAGATCGGATACACCGCCTGCGCGCGGCGGATCGTCTCCGCGGAGGCCTCCGAGAGCCCGAGGTAGCGGACCTTGCCGGCGTCGACCAGCTCGGCCATCGCCCCGACCGTCTCCTCGATCTGGACGTCCTGGTCGACGCGGTGCTGGTAGTAGAGGTCGATGTGCTCGACCGCAAGCCGGCGCAGCGACGCGTCGCAGGCCGCGTGCACGTACTCGGGCCGGCCGTTGATCCCGCGCTTGCTCGGATCTTCGCGGTCGCGCATGATCCCGAACTTGGTCGCGAGCACGACCTGCTCGCGGCGGTCGGCGATCGCCTTGCCGACGAGCTGCTCGTTGGCGCCGTAGCCGTACGCGTCAGCCGTGTCGAGCAGCGTCACCCCGAGCTCGAGCGCGCGATGGATCGTGGCGATCGCCTCGACCTCGTCGGCGCTGCCGTAGAACTCGGACATGCCCATGCAACCGAGGCCCTCCCCAGAGACGACGAGCCCCTGGGTGCCTAGCGTGCGCTGCTCCATCGAGCCGTGAAGCCTAGCGAGCACTCACGACCGGTCTCGCTAGGCTGCCGCTCGGCACCGCGGCGCGGACCCCGTCAGCCCACCCGGCGGAAGCGGCGCGTGAGCTGGCGCCCGCCGAAGCCGAAGCCGATCAGGGTCAGGCCCAGCAGCGCCGCCCCGGTCGCGTTGTATCCGGTGAACGGGAGTTCGCCGGGCTGGGTGGTTGCGGCGGTCTCGCAGCTCTCGCCGGCCTGGCCCGTCTCGTCGGGCTCGGCGGCCTGAGCGGTCTCGTCGGGCTCGGTAGCCTGGGCGGTCTCGTCGGGCTCGGTGGCCTGGGCGGTCTCGCCAGCCTGGGCGGTCTCGGCCGCCTCGCAGGTCTCGCTGGCGACAAAGGTCGCGGTGACGCTCGTCTCGGCCTCGACCGTGACCGTGCACGTCTCCGTGCCCGAGCAGCCTCCGCCCGAGAACCCGGCGAAGCTCGAACCTTCGGCCGGGGTTGCGGTCAACGTCACCTGGGCGTCGTCGCTGAAGTCGTTCGAGCACGTCTCCCCGCAAGCGATCCCGGGGCCGGTGCTCGTCACCGTCCCGCTCCCGCTGCCTGCCTTGACGACCGTGAGCTCGCCGCTGGCGGCGGTGAAGGTCGCGGTGACCATCGTGTCGTCACCGACCACGACGGTGCACGGCCCGGTCCCGGAGCAGCCTTCGCCCGAGAAGCCGGCGAAGCTCGAACCCGCGTCCGGGGTTGCGATCAGCGTCACCTGCGCGCCCTGCTTGAAGTTGTGCGAGCACGTCGGGGCGCAGTCGATCCCGGGGCCGGTCACGGTCCCGTTCCCGCTGCCGTCCTTCACGACCGCGAGCGAGCCGTTGGCCGCGAGCGAGCCGCTGGCCTTGACCGAGGCCTTGACCGGGCCGCTGGCCTTGACCGAGCCGCTGGCCTTGACCGAGCCGCTGGCCTTGACCGAGGCCTTGACCGGGCCACTGGCCTTGACCGAGTCGGTCGCTGCGGGCGGGAGGCTAACCGTGAACAGGCGGTTCACCGCAAGCGGGTGGTTGGCCGCGGGAGAGGGCTTGGGCGGCGGGGTCGCCGTGAAGGTCGCGGTGACCATCGCGCCGGCGCCGACGGCGACGGTGCACGGCCCCGTCCCAGAGCAGCCTGCGCCCGAGAAGCCGGCGAAGCTCGAGCCGGCATCCGGGGTGGCGGTCAGCGTCACCGGCGTGCCGTCGTTGACGGTCTGCGAGCAGGTAGGACCGCAGTCGATCCCGGGGGTGACGCTCTTCACCGTCCCGCTCCCCGCCCCCGTCTTCAGCACGACGAGCGTCTGCTGGACGGCGGGCTGGGGGCCGCCGCTGGGAACTGCAAGCGGTGGAACCGCAACATTAGGAACGGTGGCGTTGGCCATGAAGGTGCTGCTGCCGGCGCCCTGGGCAGCCTGGAGCAATCCATGGTCTGCGCCGCCTGCGGGAGAGTAGGAGAGCGCGACGCCGGCGTCGAGCGTCCACGCGAGGGCCAGCACTGCGCACCCCGCCGCGAGTGCCACGCACGCGGTCACGCTCCGGCGAGCCTGAGCCTCCCGATCCCGCCCCGCAAGTGGAAGATCTTGAGCCATCGTGGAAGCCTCCTCAGCGAGCGACCGGCAAGGCTCGCATCGACCGTCGTACGTGTTGTGGTGTTATGAGCCATCCTATCGTGAACAGTTCTGCGCCGCCGTTTCGGGTAAGGGCAGCAGGTTCTCCTCTCCTCCGGTCAGGTCGCCCCGCCGCACCGAGATCCATCCGCGAGCGCCATCCGAGATGAGCGCGTTGGCAACCGATCCCTGCGCGTGGGCAGCATGCTCGAGCTCGTCGGTGAACGCCAGCGCCCTCTCGTATGCCTCGACGATCATGCCCTGACCCCCTGAGTTCGGTCCGACCCTTGTGAGAGTTTCTCGCGCCCGCGATCATGGGCGAGGAGGGAACTCTGATGAAGCGACGCAGGCACGCGCCGGCGCAGATCATCCGCAAGCTCCGAGACGCCGAGCGGGCATCGCCATACCCCCAAACTGACCCACGTGGCGCCTTCGGCGGCCAACAGATCGTCCCGGTGCAGGATGCGGCGACCTTCAGCTCGCCCGCGACGATCACTCTCACGTGCAGGGCTTCAGCATCAGGCAATTCAAGAGCGTAATCACCGCCATCCAGGAGAGCTCGATCGGTTGAGAGGAGCCGCGCCGGGATGCGAACCGGAGTGCGCAATGCGTCCCCCCGACGCGCATCGCGCCTAGCAGCTACTGAGAGGCCCCGCTCCGGCGGGGGCGTCTCGGCGTGGGATGCAAACATCTCACAAGGCGTCCACGGCCGGCGTTTGATCACCAGTGAGCCTGCCTCCCTTCCAACATCTGCTCGACGCTCACGGCCGCGATGTCCACCGCTTCCTGGTCGCGTCGGTCGGGCCGGTCGACGCCGACGACTGCTACCAGGAGGCGTGGATCGCGGCGCTGCGTGCCTATCCGCGCCTGCCGGAGGACTCGAACCTGCGCGGCTGGATCCTGACCATCGCCCACCGCAAGGCGATCGACCACTTCCGCTCCGCGGGGCGCGAGGCGATCCCCGCCGGCGACGACCTCGCCGAGCAAGCGGCGGTACCCCCGGCTCGGGCGTTTGGCGACGAGGACCTCTGGGCCCAAGTCCGCGCGCTCCCGCCCAAGCAGCGGACCGCCCTCGCCCTGCGGTTCGTGCTCGATGCCGCCTATGCCGAGATCGCCGCAGCGATGGGCACGAGCGAGGACGCCGCCAGAAGGAACGTCCACGAAGGGCTAAAGCGACTGCGAACGGAGTACCGACGATGACCGAGCTCGACCCCCTCAAGCAGGCGCTGACCGAGGCGCTCCCGGTGCAAGCCGGCCACCCGCTGCCCGATTTCGCAGACGCCGCCGCGGCGGCCGGGCTGCTCGATGTCGCCTACGCCACCTTCGACTCCCCGGTCGGGAAGCTGCTGCTGGCGGGTACTCCGGGTGGACTCGTGCGGATCGCGTACGCCGACGGCGACACCGAGGACACGGTTCTCCAGGAGCTCGCCGCACGGGTCTCCCCGCGGGTGCTCGAGGCACCGCGCAAGCTCGACGAGCCACGCCGCGAGCTCGAGCAGTACTTCGCCGGGCGCCGGCGCGAGTTCGAGCTCCGGATCGATTGGCAGCTGACACGCGGCTTCGGCCGCCGCGTGCTGGAGGCGACCGCCAGGATCCCCTACGGCTCGGTCTCGAGCTACATGCGGGTGGCCGCGGAGGCGGGCAGTCCCCGCGGCTCTCGCGCCGCCGGCAACGCGCTGGGAGCCAACCCGCTGCCGATCGTCGTGCCGTGCCACCGGGTGCTGCGCGCTGGCGGCGGCCTCGGGGGCTACACGGGCGGCCTGGAGCGAAAGCGTGCGCTGTTGGGGCTCGAAACTGGGTAGGGTCGCGCCGTGGACCTCCTGGGCCCAGTGCGCGCGCTGGACCGCCACCAGCAGCAGCACCGCTGGCTGGCGATCCCGATCGCGGTCAACAAGAAGTTCTCCGACGACGGGGGCGGCGGCCTCGCCGCGCTGGTCGCCTACTACGCCTTCTTCTCGCTGTTCCCGCTGCTGCTCGTGCTCTTCACCGTGCTCGGGTTCGTGCTGCACGGGGATCCCAGCGCCCAGCAGTCGGTCAAGAGCTCGGTCCTCAGCCAGTTCCCGATCATCGGCAACGACCTCAAGAGCCTGGGCACCCTTCACGGGAGCGCGATCGCGCTGGTGATCGGGATCCTCACCTCGCTGCTGTCGGGCCTCGGAGTGACGCAGGCCGCTCAGAACGCGTTCGACCGCGTGTGGGCGGTACCGCTCAAGGACCGGCCGAGCGCCCTGCGGGCTCGGCTGCGCGGGCTCGCGCTGCTCGTCACGCTGGGTCTCCTGTTCCTGGTCGCGACGCTCGCCTCCGGCATCGTCACGGGCGGTCTGGGCGGACCGCTGCTGAAGGTGGCGGGGATCGCGCTGTCGCTGCTGCTCAACTTCGCGCTGTTTCTCGCGGCCTTCCGGCTGATGACGGCGCGCGAGGTGCCGACGCGCAGCCTCTGGACCGGCGTGATCGTCGCCGGCGTCCTGTGGGAGGTCCTGCAGGTCCTGGGGGGCTACTACATCGGCCACGTGCTCAAGCACTCGACCGGCACGTACGGCCTGTTCGGGCTGGTGATCGCGCTGCTCGTGTGGCTGCATCTCGGCGCGCAGATGACCCTTTACGCCGCGGAGATCAACGTCGTGCGAGCGCGCAACCTGTGGCCACGCAGCCTGTTTGGCCCGCCCGTGGCTCCCGCCGACGAGAACGCGTTGCGCGCACTCGCGAAGGTCGAGGAGCGCACCGAGCAGGAGCAGATCGAGGTCAGCTTCAGGCGCCCGTGAGCAGGCCGATTCTCGCTCGCCACAGCTGCGTCTTGCGTCTACGCGAAGACCAGCCTCAGCCCAGCCGCTCAGGCGCCGGCCGGCGTGTCGTCTCCAGCGGCCAGGAGCAGAGCCCACCCTCGGCCGGGCAACCGCGACAGATCGCGCGGTGAGGCGCGACGGTGACGGGGAACTCACGGCGCAGAACGCGCTCCGTCACGCCCGCGAGATCGCGCTGTAGACGATCCGCATCGGCTCTGGCGAAGCTCGCGGCGACGGGACCGTCGACACGCTCGAGGAACATGTGAACGACCTCGACCTTTTCCGCCCCGGCGTGCAGCGCGGCCAGGGCATACACCAACCGTTGGAGGGCGTAGCCGGCCTCCACCACCGATGCCGGGTCGGCACCCTGCAGCCGATCGCTCTTGTAGTCCACCACGAGCATCCGCCCCCCGGACTCGCGCGCGAGTACGTCGAACGCACCGGTGATCACCAGACCGGCGGCTGCTGGTGCGGCTGCTGGTGCCGGGTCGCCCAGCGGCGGATCGCCGAGCGCGAACGAGAAGCGCTGCTCGCGCCGAACCTCGCGCGCGCGCCCAAGCCGGGCGCACAACGAGCCGGCGGCGAACCGCCCGACCATCGCCGCCAGCTCCTGCCCCTCGCCCGCGCCCACGGCACGGCCCCCGGCGGCCGCTGCGATTGCCGCGGCGCTCGGCGGCGCCGGTCGTCGGAAGTCCAGCCGCTCGAGCAGCGCGTGCGCGAGGACTCCACGCGCGGCGCCGGAGAGCGGCGCCGGCACCCCCGCGCGTCCGATCCGCTCGCGGCGATCTGCGCACTCGGCCTCGGTGCGATCTGCGCCCTCGGGCACCTCCGGCAGCCCCAGCATGCGCTCGGCGTAGAAGCGGTAGCCGCAGCGCTCGTACTCGCGCAGGGCGGTGTAGCTCAGGTGCGCGACGGGGGGAGCAGCCTCGACGGTAGGTGGGGGCGGTGGGGGTTCGATCGGGCCTGGTTCCTGGCCTGGACGATCTAACTGGCGCATATCGCAAGTTCGATCGTCCAGGTCCTCCGGCCCGACGAGCGTGAGCCGCACGCCCTCGGGCGGCGAGCTCAGATCGGGGACGAACGCCGGCCCGATCCAGGCGATCGGGCCCCCGCCGGCGCCGCAGGACCAGGCGTCGAGCTTGGCCGCGCCGCTCAGGATCAGGCGCTCCCGGGCACGCGTCATCGCGACATAGAACAGCCGCCGCTCCTCCTGCTCCTCGCAGCGCTGCTGCTCGGCCCCGAGCTCGGCGTAGTGCAGCGCCGGCTCGCGCTTGGCGGTCCCGGGCTCGGCCAGCCGCAGCCCCAGCCGCCCGTCGCGCCCGATGCGCAGCAGCTCGGCGCGGTGCCGCGGCCCGCGCCCGAGGTCAGCCACGCATACGATCTCGAACTCGAGGCCCTTAGCCCGGTGGATCGTCATCAGGCGCACGGCGTCCAGCGCCTCCCCCTCGACCGGCGCTTCGCTCTCGCGGCTCCCGTCCGCTCCGCCCCAGCCGGGGCTGCGGCGCTGGACGAGCTCGAGGAAGGCGCGGAGACCTCCTCCTCCCCCGCCGGCGGCTTCGTGCGCGCGCGCGAGGCGCATCAACTTGCGAACGTTGGCGAGCCGCCGAGCGCCGCCGGGCATCGCGAGCATCGCGAGGTCGTAGCCGGTGAGCTCGAGCGCTCGCTCGATCAGCTCCTCGATTCCAACTCGTGACGCCGCCGCGCGCTCGCCGGCGAACCACCGTGCGAACGCAGCCAACCGATCGCGATCGGGCGCCGCCAGCTCGTCGAACGTCCCCCCCGGATCGCGCAGCACCCACCAGGGATCGCGCGCGGCCGCCCGCGCGGCCGCGGCGAGCACGACCAGCGCGTCGAGCCCCACACCAACCAGCCGCGAGGCCAGCACCGTGTACAGCGCCTCCTCCTCGCGCGGGTTGGCAAGCGCGGAGAGATAGGCGAGCAGGTCGACCACCTGCGGGTGCGCCCAGTAGCCGCGGCCGCCGATCGTGTAGGTAGGGACGCCCAAGTTCTCGAGCGCACGTTCGTACGTACGCAGGTCGGTACTCGCGCGGGCGAGGACGACCACGTCGCCCGGCTTGGCGCCGCCGGCGACGAGCTCCGCCACCCGCGCCGCGAGCGCCCGCGCCTCGGCCA
>QHBV01000212.1:16985-25037 GCA_003244035.1 Solirubrobacterales bacterium
GCGAACGCCGAGTTCAGCTCCCGCAGGATCGCCGGCCGCGAGCGGAAGTTGGTCTGCAACGTGGGCCTCGCGTCGAGCGCCGCGAGCCGCAGCGCGCGGCGCTCGAACAGCTCGACGTCGGCGTGGCGGAAGCCGTAGATCGACTGCTGCGCATCGCCGACCGTGAACAGGTTGTCCCGCGCGACCGACTCGATCAGCTGCATTTGCACCGGGTTGACGTCCTGCAGCTCGTCGACCATCACGTGCGTAAAGCGCTCGGCATATCGCTCCCGCGGCTCGCCGGCGACCGACAGCAGCTCACGTGCGAGCAACTCCAGATCGGCGAAGTCGAGCGCCGAGCGTTTCCGCTTGCCGTTTGTGTAGCGCTCGCCGAAGAACCGCAGCAGCCGGTCGAGGAGGCGATGGGTACCCTCCGCGCGGCGGTGCTCGCAGGCGGACCGAAAGCCGGCGAGGGCCTCGGAGTACTCGACGCACGCCGGCGTGCTCAATGCAACGCCGTTGCCACGCGGGAGGCACAGCCGCTCGAGCTCGCCCGGCCACGGGTCCTTGGCCCCGACCGCGTCGGTGCAGCGTCCGAGCCGCTCGAGCGCCTGCACCACCCGGACCGAAGGATCGGCGATCGTGCCGAGCTCGCCGGCAACCGCGGCGGCGGCGCGCGCAAGCTCGCGCCGCGCGCCGTCGAGATCGGGCGGGGGGGGCAATGGCGGCAGCCCGGGATCGATCTCCCCGCGCGAGCGCAGCTCTCCGTAGACGCCCGCGATCGCCCCCCGCAGCGCGCCGAACCCGTACGCGGCGACCAGCTCGACGCCGCCGGGGGCGTTCTGCGCGAGGTCGTCGAGCGCCTCCTCGAACGCCGCGTCGGCCAGCCTGACCGCGTCGGCCTCGTCGAGCACAACGAAGGCGGGGTCGAGCCCGCCCGACAGCGCGTGAGCACGCAGCACACGAGCGCAGAAGCCGTGAATGGTCGAGATGAACGCTCCCTCGGTCGCGCGCGCCGCGTCGTCGGCCCCGCACCAGCGCAGGCGCGCCCGGATCCGGTCGCGCAGCTCGGCGGCGGCCTTGTCGGTGAACGTGATCGTGAGGATCGCCGACACCTCGACCTCGTCGTCCAGCACCGCGCGCACGAAGCGCTCGACCAGCACCGAGGTCTTGCCGCTGCCGGCGCTCGCGTCGAGCAGCAGATCGCCCTGGCGGCGCTCGATCGCCACGAGCTGCTCGTCCGTGAACGGGATCATCAGCCGGCCCGGCAGATCCCCGGGTGCCTGCACCCATCGCGCGAGCACGTCTGCGGGCACGGTGTCAGCTCGCCGGCACGGAGGCGGGCGATCAGCGCGACGGCGCGTGAGCGCGCGTCCTCGAGCACCTGCTCCAGCTCATCGGGCTCGCGGGCGTCGGTGCCGACGACGCGGCTGCCGACCGCCGCTCCCCGCAGGAACGCGCCGCGGGGGCGCAGGTCGCCACCGCCCAGGGGCTGGTAGAGCCCCGCGACCGGCGCCAGCCCCAGTAACTCGCGCACGACGAGCATGTACAGGGCGACCTGCAGCTGGCGGTCACAGCGCCACCGCGCCCCCTGCTGCTCGGGGCGGGCCGCGCCACTCTTGTAGTCCCGCACGATCGCCGTACCCCTCCCGCCCGGGTCGACGTCGACGCGATCGATCACCCCACGCAGGCGAACCCGATGATCGCCCTCGCCGAGCGTGATCGGGGGCAACGACTCCGGCTCGCCGGCGAAGCCGAACCGCAGCTCGAGCGCGTGGGGAATCCAGTCGCAGGCGTCGGCGGCCTCGTGTGCGAGGTAACGGCGCAGGTCCGCCTCGATCGATCCCACTGCCGCCATGCGCAGCGCCTCGGGCGCGCCGGGAGCGATCCGTGCCGGGAGCTCCGCCATCACCTCGTCGAGGATCCGCAGCGCGACTGGGAGCGACTCCGGGGTGACCGGCCCAGCGAGCCGGTCGATCACAGCCTCGAGCGCCGCGTGCATGAAGCTTCCGCGCGCCAGCGCGTCTGGCTCGGGCTCGAAGCTCGCCGGCGACAGCTCACGCTCGACGAGCCATCTCATCGGGCAGGCGGCGAAGATCTCGAGCGCGCCCGCCGATACGACCTCGGTGTGGCGAACGTGGGCCAGCGCGGCCTCGCCGAGCGAGTGCGAGACCGCTCCCTCCGGCCGCCCGCCCGCGGGCGGGCGGCCGTTGAGTTCGGCCCTGCCGGCCGCAAGGGATCGCTCGAACTCGCGCGGCGTCGGCGCCTCCTCGGGCGCCCATACGATGTCCGCCAGCAACCGCCGGCGCCGGCACTCGAACCAATCGCCCACGAACAGCTCGGCCACATCGGCGATGAACGGCGAGGGCAGCGCCAGGTTCCCCTCCTCGTCGGAGCTGCGCCAGCTCAGCACAACCCGCTCCGTCGCCCTCGAGACGCACGCATAGAACAGGTAGCGCTCGCGCGCTCGTGCATCGTCGCGCGGTGCCAGCCGCAGGCCCGAGGCGAACGCTAGCTCGCGGCGACGCTCGTCGGAGAGGAACGGTTCGCTGCGCTCCGGCGCCGGAAACTCGCTCTCGGACAGCCCACACACAAACACCGCACGGAAGCGGCGGGCGCGGATCCCGAGCGGCTCGGCGAGCAGCACCGCGCCGGGGCTGCCGAGTGGGCCCGCGGGGACATCGAGATCCTCCAGCAGCTCCAGCAGCTCGAGCCGCGACAGGCGCTCGCCCAGTTGATCGAGCTCGGCCAGCGCGCGCAGCAGCACCGCCAGCGCCCGGGCGTCGAGCGCCTCGGCGGCGGACAGCGCCGGCGCCAATCCCCGGTGCGGAGCGGCAAGCAGGCGGCGCGCCTGGCGGGCGAGCTCGCTCGGCAGGTCCCGCGCCGAGCGTAGGGCGTCGATCTCCCCCAGCGCCCACCCGAGGCGTGCGCGTGCCTGGCCCGCGGTCCTCAGACCCTCGCGCCGGACGTCGGCCTCGAGCGCGTCGGCGAGCTCGATCCGCTCCAGCACTCCCGGCGAGCGCAGGTAGCAGACCAGCTCCCCGGCGGGCGCGTGATCGTCTCCCAGCAGCGCGCAGCGCGCGAGCGCGAGCACGGACCGCCCGAGCGTCGTCGCGACGAAGGCGACGCGATGCGCGCTCGCCAGCGCGATCCCGTAGCGGCGAAAGACCCGCTCGATCGCCGGTGCCGCACGGGCGAGCGAGCGGTAGACGACGACGATCTCCTCACCGGGGACGCCAGCGCGGAGCAGCGCCAGCACCTCGGCGGCCACCAGCTCCGCCTCGGCGAGCTCCCCGCCGGCCTCGAGCAGGTGCACGGCCGCGCCCGGATCGACTCGCTCCGGGGCGGGCTCGAACAGCGAGCGCTCGAGATGGTGCAGCGCCTCGCGGGAGTCCGGCCGGTAGTGCTCGTCGGACGCCGGCAGCTCCCGTACCGCGCTCGCGAGCGAGCGCAGCTCCGCCACAACCTCCGCGCGCGCGCTCAGCGCCGCCCGGGTCGACTCATAGGTGAGCGAGACGGTCACCTCGACGCCGGCGACGCGGGACAGCGTCTCGACCGCGTCGCGCTCGATCGCGTCGAGGTCGTCGAAGCCGTAGAAGAACACCGGCGCCTGCCCCCAGCGGCCCGGCTGCGCGCGGAGCGCGTCGAGCGCGCGCCACGCGTACAGCTCGGCGTCCACGGACCCGAGCCGGTCGAGCTCGCGCCGGTAGGCGAAGTACAGCGACGCGAGCTCCCGCGAATACGGCGCGCGCCGCTCGTCCTGGGCCGCCCACGCCTCGAGCGCCGCAGCGAAGCGCTGGGGCGTCACCAGCGAGCGCTGCAGCTCGGCGATCAGTCCGCCGGCCGCGCCAACGAAGCCGGGAGCGGCAGCCGAGCGGGCAAGCGCATGCAGCGGGACGCCCCCGATCGCTCGCCGCAGCACGCGCTCGCGCTGCAGCGTGGACAGCCGATCGTCGTGATACCCGGCGCGGCGGGCGACCTCGGCCGCCAGGCCACCGAACGTGAGTGCCGAGCCCAGCACGTCCCCCGTCTCGACCAGCTCACGGGTGTAGTGAGCGGCGTCCTGCGCAGTCGGGACGACGAGCAGCGCGCCGCGGTGCGCGGCGGCGGCGTAGGCGCCGAGGACCTCGCCGGCCTTGGCGGAGTTGGCGGGCCCGAGGACGAGCGTGAGCGGCATCGGCCAATGGTGGCGCGAGGGGCCGACGGTACGACGATGCTGGCTCAGCAGCCAGCCGCGTCGCGCAGCGCGCGGCAGGCCTGTGCCATTCGGGTGCTCGAAAGAGTCGCGACGCGCCGGCGAAAGACCGCGCGCGGAATCGTGTGCAGGTTGTCGAAGTTCACCAGGCAGTCGCTCGGCAGATCGTCATCAACGGCGGTCAGCTCCAGTTCGGAGACAAGGCCACGCTTGGTGCGGGTCAGCCCTGCGACGACGACGGCGCCGATCCGCTCCGCGACCGGGTCGCGCGTAAGCACCAGCACCGGTCGGTCACCGCCGGGCGTGGCGGCGAACCAGATCTCACCTCGCCGCATCGTCCCATTCGGTCCAGTCCTCAGCGACACCCCAATCAGCGATCGCCGCGAGCGAGAGCTCGGAATCGGTGGCCGGCGTGCCCTCCCACCGCGATGCGTCGAGCTCGGCGCGGAGCGCCACGAGATATCGGTGAAGCGCCTCCCTGAGAAGCGCTGACCGAGCGAGGCCAAGCGCGTCCGCACAGCGCTGAGCCTCCACGGCCTCATCATCTGCGACACGGAAGCTGAGCATCGTCATACATCTAGACTACTATGTACTACGTGGGGGTCGTTCTGGATATTCAGCGAGCTTCGTATATCTGATGGAATGGGTAAGCATCTGATTGATCTCGATGAGGCCGCACTCCGAGCGGCTCGGGCCGAGCTCGGGACCAAGACGATCAAGGAAACCGTCAATCAGGCCCTTCGCGGTGCTGGCCGCGACCAGGACGAGGCGGTCAAGAAGTCCCTCGACCTGCTCGCGCAGGCCGACCTCGCTGCTCGCGAGCAAGCATGGCGCTGAGCCACCTCGTCGACACGAGCGTTCTCACCCGCCTACGCCAGCCGGTCGTCCGTGAGGCGATCGAGTCGATGACCGAGCGGGGCGAGCTCGCACGCCGGGGATCAGCGCCCTCGAGATCGGCTACTCGGCCCGCAACGCGGCGGAATGGGACCGTCTGGCGGATGCTCGTCGAGTCTTCGAGCTGGTGGAGACGACCACCGATCACCTGCGGCGAGCCCTTCAGGTGCAACGTCTGCTCGCGTCCAAGCATCAGCCTGGGCGCAGGTCCCGGACCTGCTGATCGCCGCCGGTGCCGAGGCCCGAGGCCTCACGGTCCTTCACTACGACGCGGACTTCGATCGAATCGCAGCCGTGACCGGCCAGCTGTGCCGGTGAGTCGTGCCTGCCGGCTCGGTCGGTTGAAAGGTCGCCAGAGGTCCATCTCCGTCCTGGAGGCCGCGAAATGAACCGGGGTGCGGAACGCACGCTGACACGCTGAGGATGACGCCCCCCCCCTCACCAAGCCGAGGCCCCGCCGGCGGGCGGGGCCCTCGGTCAAGCCGGGCGCGCTGGGCGGCGCGCGCTTGTGACGAACGTGTCAGTGCAGATTGCCTACCGCGACCGCGCGGAGGGTGACGTGGTTAGCGACCGAGTGAGCCGTGGTGCCGTTGCACGCGATCGTTGCGGTCCCGCCGGGGGCGGGAATCGTCCCCTGGCCGGTCAGCGGCAGGGCCGTAGTGTCCACAATGTTCGGTTCCGTCAGCCCGCAACGGGCGCTCGATGGCCGCCGTTGGACCTGAGCTTCACGCTGATTCACGGGCTGCACTGGCTGACCGCGAACCTCGCCGAGGCCGGCCCGGTGCTGATCGCCCTCGACGACGCGCACTGGGCGGACGCGCCTTCGCTGCGGTTCCTCACGTACCTGAGCGCACGCTGGCGCCCGACGATCCGGCCCAGGCGCGCTCGCTCGCACAGGCCGAGCTCGAACGCGCCCGCGAGCTCGGCCAGCCGGGGGGGATCGGGGTCGCGCTACGCGTCGGTGGATTTCTGGCACCCGGTGATGCCGGAATCACGCTGCTCGACGAAGCCGTGGGGACGCTCCGGGCCTCCTAACCGGGACGGACTCGCATCCCGACCCCCTCCTGATCCATTCTCAGGCGGCGGCCGGCTGCTCTTCGCTCGCCGGGACTTGCGCGGCGGCCGCCGCCACCCGGGGCTCATCGGCCTCCGCAGGCTTCGCTCCGTGACCACCGGCTTCCCCGGCGACGCCCGCCCATGGCTCGTCGAACTCGACCCGCCACTTGCCCTCCTCGCTCTGCTGGAGCGCGAGCCGGGCGCGGAAGCTCTTCCCGGCACGGCTCTTGAAACCGGTGACCGCCTTCTCGGTACGGCCGGTCTTGATCAGCTCCCGCGCCACCACGAGCGGCAGCTGCTTGCCGGCCTTGGACTTCCAGATCACGAACCCGCACCCGGGGTCCTCGCGCCCCCAGCACGAGTAGCCCTTGCGATTCTCGACGATCTCGCGGCCGCAGACAGGACAGGGGCCGAGCTGCGCGCGCGGGATNNCGCACGTCCTTGAGCTTGGCGTCGAGCTCGCCGACCGTGTCCTGCGTGAACTTGACGATGTCGCCCATGAACGCTTCTCGAGAGTCCTGGCCCGTCTCGATCTTGGCGAGCCGGTGCTCCCAGTCGCCGGTCATGCTTGGAGAACAGAGCGCGTGCTCTCCGAGCAGGCGGATCACGTTCAGTCCCTTCTCCGTGACGATCAGGGCGCGCCCGTCGCGCTCGATGTAGCCGACCGTGAGCAGCCGCTCGATGATCGCCGCGCGCGTCGCCGGCGTCCCGATCCCCGACTCCTTCATCGCCTCGCGCAGCTCCTCCTCATCGACCAGCTTGCCGGCGGTCTCCATCGCGGCCAGCAGCGCCCCTTCGCTGTAGCGGTGCGGCGGCTTGGTCTCCTTCTGCTCCGAGGAGATCTCGCTGACCTCGACGGCCTCGCCCTGCTCGAGCCTGGGCAGCCGCTGCTCGCGCCCCTCGTCCTCGTCCGAGCGGCCGGCATCGCCGGCGTCGGCACTCTCGCCGTAGACGCCGCGCCACCCGGGCACGAGCATCAGCTTGCCCCGAGTGCGGAACACGTGCGTCGCGACAGTCGTCTCCACGCGCGTGTTCTCGAACACCGCATCGGGGTGGAAGGCGGCGAGGAACCTGCGCACGACGATGTCGTACACGCGCCGGTCGTCCGAGCTCATCTTCTCGACCGGGTGGCGCTCGGCCCGGGTCGGAATGATCGCGTGGTGGTCGGTGACCTTGGCGTCGTTGACCACCCGCCCGAGTGGCAGCAGGTCGAGCCCGAGCACGTACTTCGAAGCCTGCGCGTACTCGCGCTGTGAGCCGACCAGGCGCGCGATCGGCTTGATCTCGGGCACCATGTCGCTGGTGATGAAGCGCGAGTTGGTCCGGGGGTATGTGAGCGCCTTGTGCTCCTCGTACAGGCGCTGGGCAGCGCCGAGCGTGCGCCGGGCGGTGAAGCCGAAGCGGCTGTTGGCGTCTCGCTGCAGCGAGGTGAGGTCGTAGAGCAGCGGCACGCGCTCCTTGCGCTCTGACTTGTCGAGCTTGGTGATCAGGCCGGTTCGGCCCCGGCAGGCATCGACGATCGCCATTGCCCGGTCGGCGCTCGTGAGCCGCGGCTGGTTCTTTTCGTAGCAACGCCCCTCGTAAACGCGGTCCGGCTCCCCGCCGAGGGGGTCAAAGACCGCGTCCACCACCCAGTAGGGCTCGGGACGGAAGGCGCGGATCTCCTCCTCACGGCGCGCGAGGATCGCGAGCGTGGGCGTCTGCACCCGCCCGAGCGAGACGGCGCCGTCGAACGAGGAGCGCAGGCGGATCGTGGCGGCGCGGGTAGCGTTCATCCCGACGATCCAGTCGGCCTCCGAGCGTGAGCGCGCCGCCGCCTGGAGCGACGCCAGCTCGGCGCCGGGCCGCAGCGCGGCGAATGCGTCCTGGATCGCCTTGGTCGTCATCGAGCTCAGCCACAGCCGCTCGACGGGCTTGCGCGAGCCGGA
>QHBV01000212.1:25058-32719 GCA_003244035.1 Solirubrobacterales bacterium
GCGTTGACGACGGTGTCCACGTCCTCGCGGGCGAGCTGGCGCTTGACCACGTTCATCTGCTTGCGCGATCGCTCGTCGCGGACCACCAACTTGAAGCGCTCGGGCACGATCGGCAGGTCGGCCATCCGCCACTTCTTGAAGCGCTCGTCGTACTCGTCGGGATCGGCGAGCTGGACGAGATGGCCGACCGCCCAGGTCACGATGTGCTCGGACCCCTCGAGATAACCCTCGGACTTGGCAAAGGCGCCCGGCAGGACGCGGGCGAGGTCGCGCCCCACGGAGGGCTTCTCGGCGATCACGAGCGTCTTGGCCATCGGCCGAGGAGCGTAGCGCCCGTCCGAGGTTGCGCCCCGACGCCGCAGCGCGCCGCGCCACCCCGCGCCGCAGCGCGCCGCGCCACCACGCGCCGCTACTACGGCCAGTTGAGCTGCTCGGCGAGGGTGGTGGGACCAAGCTCGATCAGCCCGCTGCGCTCGATCGGCCGATACTCGCCCTCCTCCAGCGCCAGCCAGCTGACCGTCCGCTTGGCAGGATCGACGATCAGGACCTCGTCGACGCCGTGCTCGGCGTAGAAGGGCAGCTTCGCCCAGCTCTGGTCGCCGGGAGAGACGATCTCGATCACCAGCGCCGCGGTGGAATGCCACACCCCGCTGGCACCCGGGCGGTGAAGGCCGCCGTCGGGCACCCGGTAATTCTGCTCGCTCTCGCCCACCGCGAACTCCTGGATGAGCGGCTCGAGGCCCGCGCTGCGCGCGAGCGAGTCCAGCAGCACCGCGAGCTGCTGGGCGATCGACTGATGCTCGTGCGACGGGGGAGGGCTCATGTGCAGGACACCCTCCCATACCTCATCGTGATGGTCGGCGTCCGCGAGGCGACGCCGCTCGATCAGAGCTTCCAGCTCCGGCGGTCGGCTTCCGAGCACCATCGTGGACACGACCGCAAGCGTAGCTCAGGTAGGCGCTGCGAGGCTGCAATGCGGCGGTCCTCGCCGCCTCACCCCGCGCACGGTCCGGTGGACGCCGTGCTCGTACGCGAGCCCGCGATCGCGAGCTCATGGCGCACCAGCCCATTGGGAACGGCAAAGCCGCCGGCAGCGCCGGGAGCGGCGCCGACGATCGAGCCGAACACCGTCGCGACCACCTCCCCCCTGCCATCAACCATCGGGCCACCCGAGTTACCCGGGCGGACGCGGCCTCGCAGCGAGGTGATGCTGCGAACCACCGGCCCGTTCCCGTACGCGTCGCCGGTGGAGATCGGCTGGGTCTGCCCGATCCGCCCGGCCTCGGCGTCGTACGGCCCGGCCAGCGGATATCCGAGGATCGCCGCGGCGGTGCCGGCGCGTGGATCGGATGCCAGCCGCAGCGGGCGCGCCCCGAGCCCCCCGACGCGCAGGACGGCGATGTCGTCATGGGGATCGACCGCCAGCGCCCGCGCCGCCAGATCCGGTGGCTGGCCGCCGACCTGCACGGCGGTATCGGTCTCCCCCGCGACAACGTGCGCATTGGTCACGACCAGCCCGGGGGCGGCGACCCACCCGCTGCCCTCGACCCCGAGCCCGCACGCGGTCCCGATGATCCGGACCACGCTGCCACGCGCGGCCCGCGGGCCGCGCGCGCGGAGGATCGCGCGGGTCGGGGCGCGAACGTCGGCCGCCGGGCCGCGCACAGACGGCAGCGGATCGATCCTGGCGAGCGCATGGAGGATCGGGCCGGACGGCGGCAGCACCTGGTTGAGCTCGCTCAGGATCGCCGATCGCTGGATGTCCTTGCGCAGCGGCAGCGTGCCGGCTGCGTACGCCACGATCGCGCCGAGGATCCACGCGATCCCGAGGCCCACGCACGTCGTCAGCCCCGCGCCGAGAACCCCGTCGAGCGCCCGCAGCCCCGGCAGCCGGAGCGCCGAGCGCGCGTGCAGGCCGAGCCCTTCCAATCCGCTGGCGAGCACGCCGCCGACGAGTAGCGCACCCGCCAGGCCGCACAGAGGCGCAAACTTCGAGCTCGCGCCGCCCGGCAGCAGCAGCGTCCCCAAGTGCCCCCCGAGGAACGCGCCGACGACGAAGCCGGCGAGCGACAGCGCGCCGACGATGAACCCCTGGACGTAGCCGTAGACGGTGAAGACCAAGGTGAATGCGACGATCAGCAGGTCGATCGCTGTCACCAACTGGAGAGTAGGCCCTCGTCCGGCGCCCGCGGCCGCCGCGTGAGGCTCTACCGTTCCGGCTCGAAATGATCAGAGCAGGTGCAATCGCGGTGCCATCCGGCCGGCGGAACACGCGACGCCGGAGGTTGCTGACGCGCACCGCTCCACTCGGTGGCGTCGCTGCGATCGCGTTCGCGGCGGGTGTGGTGACGGCGACAGCGCCGGGCCGTGCCGAGCGCCAGCTCGTGACCCAGTACGTCCAGGACTGGGCGCATGGCGACTACTCGCGCATGTACACGCTGCTCGATGCCGACTCCCGCCGGCACATCTCGCAAGCTCGGTTCACGGCCGCCTTGAGCGATGCCGCCAGCACCGCCACGCTGACCTCGATCGCTCCCGGTCGCGTCGGTGGCAGCGTCGGTGGGGTGATCCCCGCCCGGGTACGGGTGAACACCAGGCTGTTCGGGACGCTTGCGGAGACGCTCGAGGTGCCGCTCAGCGGCGGTGGATCCGCGGCGGCGATCCGGTTCTCGGACACGCTCCTGTTCCCGGGGCTGCGGCCCGGGGAGCGACTCACCCGGCATGCCAGGCTGCCCCCGCGGGCAGAGCTGCTGGCAAGCGACGGCACGGCGCTGGCGCGCGGCCCGCACCGAACCTCGCCGATCCCGAACGTAGCCGGCGAGGTCGTCGGCACGCTGGGCCCGATCCCCTCCGCGGAGGCCGCCAGCTACACGGCCAAGGGCTATTCGGCGACCGCCAAGGTGGGCCTCACCGGGCTCGAGCGGATCTTCCAGGACCGGCTCGCCGGCAGGCCCGGTGGCACGCTGCTGGCCGGTGACCGGGTGCTGGCCCGAACCGCGCCCTCCAAGGGGCGACCGGTCACGACCACGATCGACCCGGCGATCGAGCGAGCGGCGATCGGTGCGAGGGCAGGCCGCGTCGCCGGGATCGCGGTGATGGACCCGCGTACAGGTGGCGTGCTGGCGCTGGCGGGCGAAGCGTTTTCG
Source organism: Solirubrobacterales bacterium (assembly GCA_003244035.1). Classification (GTDB taxonomy): domain Bacteria; phylum Actinomycetota; class Thermoleophilia; order Solirubrobacterales; family Solirubrobacteraceae; genus Palsa-465. The sequence goes on from QHBV01000212.1 coordinate 28,205, forward strand.
GATCTGCAGCCACCGGGCTCGACGATGAAGATCATCACCGTCACCGGCGCGCTGGATGCCGGGATCGTCAAGCTGACCGACAGCTTCCCGGTCATGACCTCGGCGACGATCGACGGTTATAGCCTGCAGAACGCGGGCGGGGAGGCCTGCGGCGGCACGCTCCTGAACGCATTCGCGGTCTCGTGCAACTCCGTGTTCGCCCCGCTGGGCGCCCGGCTCGGCGCCCAGCGACTCGTGAGCATCGCCGAGCGCTTTGGCTTCAACCAGCCGCCTTCGATCCCGGGAGCCGCCGAGAGCGTGATCCCGTCAGCGGCCACGATCGGCGACGACCTCGCGGTTGGCTCCTCGGCGATCGGCCAGGGGATGGTGCAGACGACGGCGCTGGAGATGACCGACGTGGCGGCCACGATCGCGATGGCGGGGCGGCGGCCGGTCCCCACGCTGCTGGCGGGCCAGCCCCCGCGGTTCGTGCAGGTCACGAGCCCCCGCGTCGCGAGGCTCGTGCAGAAGATGATGATCGCGGTCGTCCAGTTCGGGACCGGGACGGCGGCGCAGATCCCGGGCGTGGAGGTGGCGGGCAAGACCGGCACGGCGGAGCTTCGCAACACGACAGGCCCCTCGAGCGACCCCAATGCCCCGCCACCGAGCTCGCCCCAGAACACCGACTCCTGGTTCGTGGCCTACGCGCCGGTGGGACTGCCCCGGGTCGCGGCCGGCGCACTGTTCCCGGCGCAGGGCGCCGGCGCCGCGACCGCGGCGCCGGCCGCGCACGACGTGCTCGTCGCGGCGCTGCACGCGCACTGAGATCAGAGGTCGAGCGTGACCGTCGAGGGGCTCGCCTGCCCCGCCGCGTGGATCTCGAGCGTCAACGGCCGGTTCGAGTAGACCGAAGTGCTGAGCTTGAACAACAGCTCGGACCCCTGGGTCGGCCCGTCGCTGGCGGTGCTGTCGGGCGCGGGCTCGGTTCCCAGCGGCTTCAGCACCTGCGCCGTCCAGGCATACGGGTTGAGCGCGGCGTTGATCGCGACCGGGTAGTACTTGTTGCCCTCGGTGTCGACGATGTCGAACGAGCTCGTGGTCGTCTGGGGTGAGCCGGTCTGGTTCTTCGCCCACATGAATACGGCGAACCACTCCTCGTCGGGCTTGGGCGGGGTCGCGCTCACGCCTACGAGGTACCCCTTGTCCTCGATCGAGTACTGATTGAGCTGCCGGGAGAGTTGCACCTGATAGGTGATCGGACCGGCATGGACGTAGAAGCCCTCGTTGTCGGCGACGGTCGGGTGAGCCTGCTTGTGACCACAGGCGCTCACGCTCAGCGCGAGCAGCAGGCCAATCGCGAGGATGGACAGACGGCGGGCCGGCGCGGCGAAGGGACGGGCACTCACAGCGCGCGGAAGTCTAATCCGAATGCTCAAGGCTCATGACAAAACAGATGGCGGGACTGGGGCGGCCGGTCCGTGGATGCCAGACGACGCACGCGAGCGCAGCCATAGCAGCGCTATGGCGAGCATCGCGGCGGCACCGCGGGCGAAGCCCGTGGCAGGCTGGCGCCGCAGCCGGACGACTCGAGCGCAGCCGAGCCGGCGAGGCTGGATGCCGAGCAGGCTGCGCTCGAGGGCCGCACCAAACCGTCAGATGGTTTGTCGTGGGCCATTAGCCCCCGGCCACGGAAACGCGATCGCCGCGCCCGCGGTCGTCCTCGAGGATGCTACGCAGCCGGCGCATCGCCTTGGTGGTCTGACGGCGGCTCCACGCGCGCCCGCCAAGCACCTCGAGCAGCCGGTCGGAGAGCATCGCCGGGACGGTTTGCAGCGTGTAGCGCACCTCCGTCCCGCCGTCGTCGCGCCGGGACAGTGCGTAGGTACCGAGGATCTGGACGCGGTTGTACTTGCCCCCGTGCCCGCGCTCGACGATCCGGGAGGGCGACTCGAGCTCGGCGAAGCTGACGTCCGCCCACGAGAAGCGGCTGAGCGGAGCCTTGACCCGGAAGCGCGCCCCTGCGCCCGCGCCGTACGAGCGCTCGTTGGTCAGATGCCAGTCGACCAGGTAGTGGTCGCTGAACTCGGCATGGTTGGCGATGTCGGCCAGGTAGCCGAACACCCGCTCCGGCGGCGCGGCGATCGTCGTCGAGACGGTGATGGGACCCACGAAGCGCGAAGTCTACGGGCCTCGTGGGCCCTAGGTGCCATCGGTGGTGGTGCGCTGCCTCCGCGCGCGGTGTGCCACGCGGTGGTCGGTGATCCGCATCGTGTGCCCGAACTCCGGCCCGTGGACGAGGTGGGAGGCGAGCGGCGGATCGGGCGCCAGCGCCCGGCACAGCTCGCACAGGACCGGCCGCCCGTCGTAGGAGTAGACGCGCTCTCCGACCAGGGGGGTGCGGGCGCACCGTCCACAACGCTCCTGCTCGGCCGAGAGCTCGTCGACCCCGCGGCGCAGCAGCGCGAGCTCGAGCTCGGGGATCGCACGCGCGAACAGGGGCATGGCGTGGTGTTCGCGCTCCGGGCCCCCGATCCTTCAGCGGCACCGTCGACCGTGATGCCCTCGAAAGCGTTGCATCGAGCCGACCGGCGGGTTGGCGCACGGGCTATGCTGGGTAGGTTGCTTATGCTTCGGTGTGAGGTGTCGCCCGTAACAAGGAGATGAGTCCAGTGAAGGCTTGGATGGCGGGCAACGTGGCCGGGACCGGAACCTTTCGTTGCACGGACTGCGACTACGCCGTGTCGCTCGACGCCGTAGACGAGCTGCCGACGTGCCCCAACTGCGGCGGTACGGCGTTCGTACGGGCCTCGTTGTTCACGACCACGCGGACGGGCGTCGTCGAGCTGCCCTCGCCGGAGACCGATGATCACCGCTGGCTCGAGGGGCTTCGCGACAGCCTCGAGGAGCCCGGCCAGTACCTGACCTACCGGATCGGCAGCGAGGACGTCAAGCGCTTCGCGCTCCGGCGCGAATGGACGCGAATCGGACGCAGCCTGGCGGCCGACATCCGCTTCGACGACCCGACCGTCTCGCGCCGGCACGCCCTGATCGTGCGCCAACCGGACGGCCTGCGGGTGCTCGACGACCGCAGCCTCAACGGCGTGTTCGTCAACGGCGAGCGCGTCGAATGGAGCACGCTGGCCGACGGCGACGAGATCGTGATCGGGCGCCACCACCTGCACTTCGTCGACGTGCCGGCGGTGCCCGGGATGCGCCACAGCGGCGCCGCGGAGCCCAGCACGCAGTAACTGGACCGCGATGGCCACGCGGCTGGCGGATCTGATGGGTAACCGGGCGGGCGCACCGCGCCCGCCCGGGACGCCGGAGCCTTACACCGACCGCTGATAGGACCGAAACGCGCGCGTCGCGAATGCCAGCAGCAGCGCCAGCAGCGCGAGCAGGAACCCCGCCCGCGACGCCACCAGCCCCCAGTCGGGGCTGTTCGAGGTCGCCGCCCGGCCCGCGATCACGGCCCAGTTCAAAGGGTTGAAGTCCGATATCACGCGCATCCCGTGCGGGATCAGATTGCTGGCCAGGAAGGCGGAGGAGAGGAAGGTCAGCGGCAGGAGCAGGAACTGCATCGCGCCGATCAGCGCCTCCTCCTGGCGCATGATCAGCGCAAAGCCGTTCGACAGCGCCCCGAAGGCGGCGCCCAGCACGGCCCCGACCGCCAGCAGCACGATCACGCCGCCGAGGCCTCCGGGGAACGTCGCGCCGACAATCAACGCCAGGCAGACGATGATCACCGACTGGATCAAGACCACCACCGCCTCCTTGACCAGCCGCCCCGCGATCAGCGCCTCGCGGCGTACGGGCGAGACCAGAAAGCGATCGGTGACCCCTTTGTTCACGTCTTCGATCAGCGCCATCCCGCTCCAGCCCGAGGAGAACATCGCCGACATCGCGACCACCCCGGGTACCAGGAAGGCAATGTAGGAGCCGTGGGCGTGAAAGCCGGGGATCTCGATCACGCGCTTGAACAGCGTGCCGAACAGCAGCAGCCAGATCACCGGCTGCACGAGCGTCACCCCCACGAACCATGGCTGTCGCCACAGCTCCCGCAGGTGGCGGCCGGTCATGTACAGCGTGTGTCGAACCAAAGTCATCTGCTCACCTCCGCAGCTTCCGATTCGGCCGCATCGAAGGTGCGGCCCGTGTACCTGAGATAAACGTCATCGAGCGACGGGCGCGCGACCCGAACCGACGCGACCGTGATGCCACGCGACTCGAGCGCGGCCAGCACAGCCGGCACCGCGCGCGCGCCATCGTGCGCCCGGGCCCGTAGCGCCCGGCCTTCGATCACCACGTCGCCCACACCCTGCACCCCGCGCAGCGCTCCGTCGACGGAGCCGTCCGCGCTGTCGAGCTCGACGTCGATCGCATCGCCGCGGAGCTCGCGCTTGAGCGCGTCGGGCGTGCCGTGCGCGACGACCTTGCCGCGGTCGACGATCGCCAGCTGTGCCGCGAGCTGGTCGGCCTCCTCGAGGTAGTGGGTGGTCAGGAGCACCGTCTTGCCGTGCTCGCGCGCCAGCGTCG
>QHBV01000213.1 GCA_003244035.1 Solirubrobacterales bacterium
CCGATGCTCGACACGGTGGTCCGCAAGCTGGTCGAGTTCCGCTACGAGCGTGCGCTGCGCCAGTTCTACCTCGGCAACTCGGTCAAGGTCGGCGAGCGCCAGCTCCCGGGGCTGTGGGCCTCGCTCGAGGGCGTGGGCAAGATCCTCGACATGCCCTCCTCGTATGACCTGTACGTGAGCGGATCGATCACCGCCAACGCCCGCACGATCGGCTCCCAGCAGCCGATGATCGTGTTCGACTCCCGCTTGCTCGCGCAGCTCGGGCCGGGAGAGCAGCGGGTGGTGCTCGCGCACGAGCTCGGCCACATCCTCTCTGACCACGTCCTCTACATGACCGCGCTCGACATCCTGATGCGGGCCAGCGGCAACCTGCCCTTGATGATGGGCCTGCCGGTGCGCGCGGTCAAGGCGGTGCTGCTCGAGTGGATGCGCGCCGCCGAGCTGAGCTGTGACCGCGCCGCGACGCTCGCCGTCCGTGACCCGCGGATCGTCTGCCGAACGCTGATGGTGACCGCCGGCGGCATACCAGCCGACCAGCTCGACCTCGACGCGTTCATGGCGCAGGCGATGGAGTATGAGAGCTGGGAGGACTCCCACGACCGCGTGCGGCGGTTCTTCCTCGAGATCGGCGCGACCCACTCCTACGCCGTCCGCCGCGTCTCGGAGGTCATGAAGTGGATCCAGAGCGGCGAGTACGACCGCATCGTCCGGGGCGAGTACCGCCGGCGCGGCGAGGACACCAACGTCCGCGAGGAGGCCGGTGACGCGATGGAGTTCTACGCCGAGCGCTTCCGCGGCCTGTTCAGGGAGATAGGCGAGAACGTGACCAATCTCGGCTCCCAGGTCGGCGACGTGAGCCAGCAGCTCGCCGACTGGCTGCGCAGCCGCGGCGCGGGCTCCGGCACCGCCCGCAACGACTGACAGGGCCTAACCAGCCTCGCGGTGGGCGAACCGCGGGAACGCGTCCTCGAACTCGGAGCGTGTCGGCTCCGTGGGGCGCTGACGAACGGGAGCGCCGGATGCGTCCCATATCTCCCACGCCCCCGAGTCTGCGCGAGCGCCGACCGGAAGGGCGCGAAACGTCACACAGTCGTTACACGTTGGCCTGCGCGATCGGATCCGCGTGAGGCTTGACAAATCCGAGTAAACGATATATCGTTGATGCATCGGTATACATCGACGAAAGGAAATACCGACATGACAGGCAATTCATTTGCACAACAATGGCCCGGGCGAGAAGCCTGGGGACATCGGGCCCACCGCCCGCACCGGCACGGTCCGCGCGGCTGGGCAATCACCAAGGACGAGGGCACCGGCCGCCACGGCTGGGCGTTCGCCAAGGGCAAGGGCACGGGCCGCCACGGCCGGCCCAGCCCGGAGGAGCTCGAGGAGCTGATCGCCCTGCGCCGGATGCGCGGCATGCGCGGCGGTCCGTTCGGCGGCGGCCCCTTCGGCGGCGGTCCGTTCGGACACGGCCGTCGAGGTCGTGGACGCGGCCGCGCCCGGCGCGGTGACGTCCGCCTCGCGCTGCTGCGGCTGCTCGCCGAGGAGCCACGCAACGGCTACCAGCTGATGCAGACGATCGAGGAGCGCAGCGACGGGCGCTGGCGCCCGAGCCCCGGCTCGGTCTACCCGACGCTCGCCCAGCTCGAGGACGAGGGCCTGGTTCGCTCCACCGAGTCCGAGGGCGCGAAGCACTTCGAGATCACCGACGCGGGCCGCGAGTACCTCGAGACCCGCGCCGCCGAGCCCGCCCCGTGGGACGACGACGACGAGGAGTCCAACCCGCTGTCGGACATCGGACCGCTGGTCGTCCAGATCGGCAAGGCCGCCTGGCAGGTGGCCTCGGTCGGCGACGAGGCGCAGCGGGCCCGGGCGACCGAGCTCCTCTCAGAGACCCGTCGCGGTCTGTACCGGATCCTCGCCGAGGATCCGCAAGACTGACGGCGTAACGTATCCCTACCAGTGGCCTACACCGCAAGCGACAACGGAGCATCCCCCACCCCGGCCATCGCCGTCCGCGACCTCGTCAAGAACTTCGACGAGGTCAGGGCGGTCCGGGGTGTCAGCTTCGAGGTCGCCGCCGGCGAGGTGTTCGGCTTCCTGGGGCCCAACGGCGCCGGCAAGACGACCACGATCAACATGCTCTGCACGCTCGCCAAGCCGACATCGGGGACCGCGACCGTGGCCGGACACGACGTCGTGCGCGAGCGCGACGACGTCCGCCGCAACATCGGGCTGGTGTTCCAGGACCCGACGCTCGACGGCTACCTGACCGCGGCGCAGAACCTCAAGCTCCACGCCGAGCTGTACGGGGTCCAATCCGACCTCGTACGGCCGCGCATGCAGCAGGTGATGGAGATGGTGGGCCTGTGGGACCGCAAGGACTCGGTCGTCGCCACGTTCTCGGGCGGCATGCGCCGCCGGCTCGAGATCGCGCGCGGGCTGATGCACTCCCCCCGGGTGCTGTTCCTCGACGAGCCGACGATCGGGCTGGACCCCCAGACCCGGCGCTCGATCTGGTCCTACATACGCGAGCTCAAGGAGCGCGAGGAGATCACGATCTTCATGACCACCCACTACATGGACGA
>QHBV01000214.1:0-10499 GCA_003244035.1 Solirubrobacterales bacterium
CACGGACACGGGCCCATAGTACGGAAGCGCACGGCCGACGCCGGGCGCCGTGTATGAGAAGCTCGACGTCATGAACCCCCAGATCAGGGGCTACAGATCCTCGGACGAGGAGTCTGTCGTGGCCCTCGGCCTACGGGCGTGGGCGCCGGTGTTCGTCTCTCTCGAGACGGTGCTCGGAGCCGAGATCTTCCGCCGCCTGCACCCAGACTGGCGGGCCGACCAAGACAAGGCCGTTCGCGGCGTACTGGCGGATCCCGCGATGCGGTGTTTGGTGGCAGAGGCCGGGCCTGGACCCGTCGGCTTCGTCGCCGCGAAGCTGGATCAGGACCGGCTCGTCGGGGAGATCTACATGCTGGCTGTCGATCCCGCCGTCCAGGGCCAGGGCATCGGCACAGCGCTGACCGAGATGGCCACGGACTGGCTGCGCACCTCGGGAATGCGAGTCGCGATGATCGACACGGGCGGCGACCCCGGACATGCAGCGGCCCGACGACTGTACGAGCAGGCCGACTACACCCCCCTGCCCGTGGCCCGGTACTTCAAGGCGTTGTAGGGATAGCAGCAGAGGTCGCCTCTGCAGCGCGACCGAGCAAAGGTTCTGGTCGGCCGATCTCCGACCACCGGGCCGGCCGGCGTCACGGGCCGGGCCCCCTGCTTTGGGTCGGTCCAGCCGGCGGGTAGGCTCTCCCGGGCCGGCCCAGAGCCGAATTCCAACTGCCGCTCGCCGCCTACAATCGGGGCGATGACGGCGAACTTGACCAGCGGCACGGCCGTCGTGCGCGCATGAGCTCGGACCGCACTGCCGCAACGGCCGTTCAGCACGCCGGCGCGGGGGCCGGGCGCCTCGCGCGTGCCTGGCGCGCGCTCCCGCCGGAGCGACGCCTGGCGGCGTTCGCCGCGATCGGGCTCTTCCTCACGTTGTTCCTACCTTGGTATCAGGAGACGGTGCTCGTGAACGGCAGGGTGACGAGCGGTTCGTTCACCGGTTGGGGGGCATTCTCGTTCGTCGAGGCGGGCGTACTCATAGTCGGGGTCGGAGTGCTGACGCTGCTCTTCCAGCGTGCCGAAGGTCGCGCGTTCCACCTGCCCGGCGGCGACGGCTCGGTGATCATGGGGGCCGGCGCATGGGCGGGCGTGCTGGTGACATGGCGGATATTCGACAAGGAGAGCGTCAACACCCGCGGAGCGCTCGCGACGGTGGCCGGGGTCGACTGGGGGATCTTCGCGGCGCTTGCAATTGCGGCGCTGCTCGTCTATGCCGGCTCGCGGATCCGCGCGGCGCACCGGCCCGAGCCGCCGCTGCCGGGGGAGCGTCGGCCGGCGCGAGCGGCTCGCGATCGGTCGGCGGACGCGGATGGCGAGACCTGGTCAGCGCCGGCGGCTCGCGATCGGTCGGCGGACGCGGATGGCGAGACCTGGTCAGCGCTGGCGGCTCGCGATCGGTCGGCGGACGAGGGTGGCGAGACCCGGTCAGCGCCGGCCGCTGCACCTCGAGCCGCGGTCCCGGGCGGGGTGCGGTCCGCGCCCCAGCGGCCGGTCGGATGGCTCTCTGCCCCTCCGCCGGAGGATCTCTCGACGAAGCCCCTGCGCACCGACCCCGCGGCCAAGCGACCCGTCCGGTTCCCCAAGCCTGTGCGGGCCGAAGATCCGGGGCGGAGGAGCTGAGCATCGCGGGAGCGCGGGGCGCAGACGGCGCGTCCGCGCGGCCGCGGGATCAGGGCGCGGCGGGATCACGGCGCGGGGACTACCCGACCCGCCTGCTGACGACTACCCCGCGCGCCCGCTGAGGGCAGGCGGCATCATTTGGCCAAGACGGACCAGGATCACCTCGTGCTCGTGGACAAGCTGACGCCAAGTGAAGCGCAGCACGGTGAACCCGGCGGCCTTCAGCTCCGCGTCGCGGTGCCGGTCGGCTTCGAAAGCACCGCGCTCGCGATGGAACGTGAATCCGTCGATCTCGACCACGAGCCGCTCTGCGCGCCAAAGGAAATCGACCTCGTAGCGACCCAGACTCGCGTTCACTGCGGGCCGCGGCAAACCAGCCTTGCGCAGGAGCTCGAGGAACAGCTCCTCGGCCTGCGAGCGGGTCATCGCCGGGAGGCCGCCGCCATCGACGAGCGCTGAGAGCGGTCGTGAGCCCCGGCGCCCTGGGTACCTGCGCAGCACGGCGCGCACGGACGCTTCGGAGACGAGCCTACGGACGAGGGCCTCGTCGAACGCCCGCTCCAGCTCCCGTCCGCGGCGCGCCGCGGCGACGTCGAGAAGCGTGCGGGCGGGCGCGGTGATGGGGATTCCTCGGTGGCGCCCGAGGTCAACCGGGTCGATCACAGCCGCCCGGTGAACATGGATGCCCTTGCGCCGGCGCCCCACGTCCCGAGCCACCACTGTGACCTCGACCTCGCCTTGCCCGCCGGGGCGTATCCCCCAGACCGCCGCGGCCGACTGATGGCTGACGAACGCCTCCTCTCCGCACGCCAGCACGGCCGCCAGCTCGGTCGCAAGGGGAAGCAATGCGAGGTGCGCCAGGGCGTATACGCCGCGGTGAATCGAGCTCAGCCGCCCGCTCGCGACGGCGTGGTCGATGATCCCATTTCCCAGTCCGAGCGCAACCAGCTGATCGTGAGTGACTAGGCCGAGCTGCTTGGTCGCGACCTGCCCGATCGTGCGGTCAGGCCAGCGCGGGAGCCGGTCAACGTCCCAATCAACGCCTTGGCGGAGATGACTGGGGCGTTGCCCGCCCCCCAGGGGGGCAACGCCCCAGTCGCCGTCACGGGCGCGCCGAGTGGGACGTTCTCCGGTCCCTCCGGCCTCTCCGATGGTGTCCATGCGCGGAGTTTCTCACCGGCCCCGTCCGCTCGTGCGTAAAGTCACACAGTTGTGACGTCCCAGCACGAGCACGATCGCCGGCAAGACGGCGAGAGCACCACCGCCGGCGGGCACCACCGCCGGCGAGAGCACCCCCGCCAGCGAGCACGGGCACGGATGACCCTATATTTGGGCCAATGCCGGAGGAACCCACCCGCGCTCAGGACGCTGGCCTGAGCAGGCTCGAACCCACCTGCGCGCAGGATGTGGCGGATGGCCTGCGGTCGGTCGGCTATCTCCCGGCCGAGTCCACGGCGCTCGTCGCGTTCCTCGCGACCAAGCTCGGCAAGCCGGTGCTGGTCGAGGGACCCGCCGGCGTGGGCAAGACCGAGCTCGCAAAGGCGCTCGGTCGGTACCTTCACCGCACCCTTATCAGGCTCCAGTGCTACGAGGGGCTTGACGAGGCCAAGGCGCTGTACGAGTGGAACTACCGCAAGCAGCTGCTGCGGATCCAGGCCGGCGCCGGCCGCGGCGGCCTGGATCAGGCCGGCGCCGGCGAGGGCGAGCTGGATCAGGCCGGCGCCGGCGGCGGTGGCGGTGGCGGCGCAAGCACGAACCGCTGGCAGGACGTGCAGGAGGACATCTTCGGCGAGGACTTCCTGCTCGAACGACCGCTGATGAGCGCGATCACGGCGACCGAGCCCGTAGTGCTCCTGATCGACGAGATCGACNNGAGTTCGAGGCGATGCTGCTCGAGCTGCTGAGCGACTTTCAGATCTCGATCCCCGAGCTCGGGCGAATCGAGGCGAGGACGCATCCGGTCGTCGTGCTCACCTCCAACAACACACGCGAGCTGACCGAGGCGCTCAAGCGCCGCTGCCTGTACCTGTGGCTCGAGTACCCCGAGCTCGAGCACGAGCTCGAGATCGTCCGCCTGCACGCCCCTGAGCTCGGCGCGACGGTCACCAGGAAGCTGGTCGAGATCGTCCACCAGGTCCGCGAGCTCGATCTCAAGAAGCCGCCGAGCATCGCTGAGTCGATCGATTGGGCTCGGGCGCTGATCCTCCTGGGCGCGGACCACATCGACGCCGACACGTTTCGCGAGACGATGAGCGTGATCGTCAAGCACCGGACCGACCTCGACACGATCGCAGCCCGCGTCGGCGTCACGCTCGGCCCGCCGATCGCCGATGCCCGCCGCACCGCGTAGTGGCGTCTACGACCAGATCCCCGACCGGGGATGTGGCTCGTTCGAAGCAGAGCTGCTCGCCTTCGCCGAGGATCTTCGCGAGGAGGGAGTCGCGGTCGGGACGTCAGAGCTCCTCGATAGCTTCGACGCGCTCGCGCAGATCGCCTGGACCGACGAGACCTGCTTCCGGGGGGCATTGGCCGCGACGCTCGCCAAGTCTGCGGAGGATCGCCTCGTGTTCGACCTCGTATTCGACCGGTTCTTCCTCCGCGCCGCCGAGGCGCAAGCGGCTCGCCGCGAGATCGCGGGAGCGCCGGCGGGGGGCGGCTTCAGCGCCGAGCTCGACCTCGACGCGTTGCGAGCGCAGATCGCCGCGGCGCTCCTGGACGGCACCGATACGGCGCTGCGCGACCTCGCCCGGCTGGCGATCGCGGCGTTTGGGCGCGGTGAGGGCTCGGGGATTCTCGGCGTCGACGTGCAGCGGATCCGCCGCGCACTCGGGCTCCGCGCCGAGCCCCAGCCCCAACTCCCAGACGGCGATCCGCGGCACCACGGAATCCCGCGCGAGCAGCTGCGTCGCTTCGAGGAGCAGCTCCGCCGCGAGCTCGAGCGCGAGCTGATCGGGCGCGCCGGGCGCCTGCCGCCGAAACGACCGCTGAACGAGCTCGACCGGGCACTGCCGAGCGGTCCGATCCAGGATCTCGCCGCGGTTCACAGGGTCGTCGCCCAGCTCCGGCGCCGGCTCGCGACCGAGGGGCACGAGCCGCGCGGGCGCCGTCACCATGCGCACGTCGACGTACGGCGCACGATGCGCGCCTCGCTGCAGACCGGCGGGGTACCGGTCGAGCTCAGGTACCGCCCCCGCCGGCCCCGCCGCCCCGAGATCTTCGTGCTCTGCGACGTCTCGACCAGCGTCACGAGCGCGAGCACGTTCTTCCTGTCGGTCCTGCACGCACTGCATGATGCGTTTCGCAAGCTGCGCTCGTTCGTGTTTATCGAACGGATCTCCGAGGTGACCGAGGTGTTCGAGCGCGAGCGCGATTTCCGCGCCGCCACGGAGGCGATCGGTCGCGACGCCGGCGTCGCCGACATCTCGGGCTACACCGACTACGGACGCGTCTGGACCGAGCTGCTCGACCTGATCGAGGACGAGCTGCACGCCCGCACGACCTTGATCGTGCTCGGCGACGCGCGCACCAATGGCCGCCCACCGCGCGACGACGTTTTCGCCGCGATCACCGCCAGAGCCGGGCGGACCTTCTGGCTGAACCCCGAGCCGCGGCTCTACTGGAACTATGGCGACAGCATGATCGCCTCCTACGAGCGGCACTGCACAGTGTTCGAGTGCTGGCGCACCGACCAGCTCGAGGAGCTCGTCAAGGCACTGACGCGACCGGCACCGGCCTGAGCCGGACGGTCAGGTCGTAGCCGAGTACCCGATCGTCGCGCTCGGGCGCACGCCGTGGAGGTGGCGGGCGAAGATCCTGTAGTAAGCCAGCTCCTCACGTGAGCGCAGGGCGGGCTTGACCGTTTCTCGCTCGACGAGGTACTCATCCTCGCTCACGCTCTGCTCCATCCGCTCGCTCAGCACCGACGCCATGCCGCTGCCGTCTCCGAACTGCGACTTGGTGCGCCACAGCAGATGCTCGGGAAGCCACCCGTCGAACGCCTGGCGTAGCAGCCGCTTCTCCGGCCGCCCCGGCCCCGCGGTCTTCCAGGCGACCGGGAGCGCGAGCCCGAGCGCGATCAGGTCGAGCTCGAGGAACGGCACCCGGGCTTCCAATCCGTGGGCCATCGTCACCCGATCGGCGCGCTGCAGATTGAGGTTGTGCAGCCCCTCGATCGTGCGTTCGAGCTCCGCGTGGAGCTGGTCCTCGTGCTCGAACTCATGCAGGTACTCATACCCGGCGAAGATCTCGTCGGCGCCCTCGCCGGTGAGCACCACCTTGACGTGCTCGGCGGTCATCTCGGCCAGCAGGTAATTGGCCACGGCGCTGCGCACCAGCGCGGGATCGTAGGACTCGATCGTCGCCACCACCGTCGGCAGCGCATCGAGGGCATCCTGTGGCGTGTAGATCAGCTCGCGGTGGTCGGCGTCCAAAAACCGCGCCACCTCGCGGGCGGCAAGCAGATCGGGGGAGTCCTCCAGGCCTACGGCGAACGTCTGCAGGCGCTCGTCGCGTGCGCGCAGCGCATCGGCGGCGATCGCCGCGACCAGGCTCGAATCCAGGCCCCCGGACAGGAATACGCCAACCGGCACATCGCCCATCAGCTGGCGCTCGACCGTTTCGCACAGGGTCTCGCGGATGCGGCCAAGGACCTCCGCGGGGAAATCCGCATCGAGCGCATCCGGCGCGCACGTCCCGGACAGATCCAATCGCTCGATCGCACCGTCCGGGATCGGAGAGGCGAAGCGGCGCAGCCCGGTCGCGGGGGTCCAGTAGTGGCCGGGCGGGAAGGATTCGACGAGTGGGCGCCACGCCTTGTCGAAGGCCTGTATCTCCGAGGCGAAGCGGACGGCGTCGCCCAGGCGTGCCCAGTAGAGGGGCTTGATCCCGACCGGGTCGCGGGCGGCCAGGAAGCGGCCATCGTGCCCAGCCAGGAGGAACGCGAACATGCCGTGGCACTCCTTCAGCGCCTCCGGTCCGCGCTCCTGCACGACGCGCAGTGCGACCTCGTTGTCAGAGCGGGTGAGGAGGTCCGGATCGCCCAGGGAGCACCTCACGCGCTCGTGGTTGTAGACCTCACCGTTACCGACGAGCAGCAGGCTCCGGTCGCGCGTGGCGAGCGGCTGATGGCCACCGTCGACATCGACGATCGAGAGCCTGCGATGGCCGATCCAGGAATCCGCCACGGAAGCGCTCCCCTCGTCGTCCGGCCCACGGTGGGTCAGCCGGCGGAGCATGCGTCGGCCCTCGGCGGGATCTGGCGATCCGTACTGCCCAGCGATGCCGCACACGGCTACAGGGTAGCCGCGGCGGCTTCGGACGCGCGGACGGCGAGTCCGTAGGCCTCGGTTCGCCGGTCGTCGAGGTGATAGAAGGGGGCGCGCGAGGACTCGATCGCAGTGGAGATGTCGATCCGCGCGATCGCGGTGGCGGGCCGCCCGGCCGTGCGGGCCAGCACTCGCCCGCAGGGATCGACGATCTTGGCCTGCCCGAAGAACCGCAACCCTTCGCGTCGCCCGGTCTGGTTGGCCGAGACCCACACGACCTGGTTCTCGATCGCCCGGGCGCGATCGAGCAGGTCGAACTGATGGCTCTGCACGTCCCGGCGCGCGGCCCGCCGGGACGGCGCGTCCCGTGACACCGGCCACGCCGACATGGAGGCAATGATCTGCGCCCCGTCGCACGCCAGCGTGAGCGCCGACTCTGGGAAGACCTTGTCGTAGCAGATCAGCATGCCCAGGCGCCCCACCGGCGTGTCGAACGCCTGAAACGACGACCCGGGCCGGTAGGCAAACGCCTCGCTCGGGGGGAGATGAACCTTGCGATGGTGGCCGAGCACGCCATCTGCGGTTACGCACACGGCGCTGTTGAACGGGCCGCCCGGTGCGTCCTCGGAGAAGCCCACGCATACAGCGGTCGGTCCCGCCAGCGCGCACAGGCGGTCAATCTCGGGTCCGTCGAGGGCCAGCGCGGGCGGCGAGGGGGTCGCTCCGCCGCCGGCCCGCTCACACGGATACCCGCCGAGGGTGCACTCCGGAAACACGACCAGAGCCGCGCCGGCTGACCGCGCCCGGGCCACCGTGCGCTCGATCCAGGCGAACGTCGGCTCGAGCTCGGCACCCACCGAGCCCGCCACCGCCGCGATCCGCTGACCCGCGAGGCATCTGGAGCGAAAGATTCTCACGCGGTCGAGCGTAGGCGGTGGGTGCGGGTGGGGAAATGGCCAAGCGGCCAAACCCACGGGACCAAATGTCGAACCGCTGCACGCAGGCGCAGGCCACCTTTCCAGCGCGCTAGCATCCCGCGAGCACGAGTTGACAACCAGGGGGGCTGGCGGGAAGGCCGGCTGAGATAGCGTCCCACGCGACAGTCGCAACCGACGCTGACCCTTTGAACCTGTGGGGTAATGCCCGCGAAGGGAGCTCTACCAGCGATGATCGAAGCTCCCGTCAAGGAGCCGGTCGCTCTTGACGGATCTGGCGGCGTCACGGTGCAGGACGTCAGCCGCACGTTCGCCACCAGGCGCGGCGAAGTAAGCGCCCTGGCCGGCATGTCGCTGCGCGCGCGTCCGGGGGAGATCGTCGCGGTGGTGGGCCCTAGCGGGTGCGGCAAGACGACGCTGCTCGAGCTGATCTGCGGCCTGCAGCCGCCGGATTCGGGCAGCGTCAGCTCCGCACCGGCGGCGCTGATGCCCCAGCGCGACCTGCTGCTGCCGTGGCTGAGCGCGATCGACAACGCCGGGCTCGCGTTGCGCGCCCGCGGGATCTCCCGGAGCCGGGCGCGCGCGGCGGCAGCGCCGTGGCTCGAGCGCTTCGGGCTCGAGGGATTCGAGCGAGCCCGCCCCGCCACGCTGTCGGGGGGAATGCGCCAGCGCATCTCGTTCCTGCGCACGCTGCTCGCCGGCAAGCCGGTGCTGGCGCTCGACGAGCCGTTCGCCGCGCTCGACGCGATCACCCGGCTGCAGATGCAGGGCTGGCTCGCGAACGTGCTCGCGAGCGAGCCGCGGACGGTCGTGCTGGTCACCCACGACGTCGAGGAGGCGGTGATGCTGGCCGACCGCGTGATCGTGATGTGCGCGCGCCCCGGTCGCGCGGTGGCGGAGATCGAGGTCGGCCTGGCCAGGCCGCGCCACCGGACGGATTCGGCGGTGGTGGCGCTGCGCGAGCAGGCGCTCAAGGCCCTGGGGGTGGAGCGTTGAGGCGCCTCGCGCGCGGGCTTCCGCCGGCGCTGCTACTACTCGCGCTGGTCGGCGCGTGGGAGCTGTACGTCGACCTGGGCGGAGTCAACTCGCTGATCCTGTCCTCGCCCCACGAGGTCGCAAGGGCGCTCTACAGTGACCGATCGCTGCTATGGAGCAACTTCCTCGTGACCGCGGAGGAGGTGCTGCTGGGCGTGTTGGTGGTGGCAATCCCCGCCGGGCTCGTGCTCGCGGTCACGATTCACTTCTCGATCTCGCTGCGGCGCGCGGTCTATCCGCTGCTCGTCGCCTCGCAGGCGATCCCGTTCCCGATCCTCGCCGGTCTGCTGGTCTTCTGGCTCGGGTTCGGGATCCTGCCCAAGCTGATGATCGTCGCGCTCGTATCGTTCTTCTCGGTCGTGGTCACGACGCTCGCTGGACTCGCGGCGGTCGACCCGGACCTGATCAAGCTGATGCGGACGTTTGACGCGCCACGGCTGCGGACGTTCTGGCACATCGAGCTTCCCTCGGCGCTGCCGGGGCTGTTCACCGGCGCCAAGGTCGCCGTCGCCGTGGCGGTGATCGGCGCGGTCTTCGCCGAGGACGCCGGATCGAACGCGGGCCTCGGATACCTGCTGCTGCAGGCGATCCCGCAGCTGCTGACCGCTCGGGCCTACGCGATCGTGGTGATCCTGTCGGTGTTCGCGATAGCCCTGTTCGCACTGCTCACCCTGGCCGAGCGGCTCGCGCTGCCGTGGGCCTACGCACCCACAAGAGAGAGAGGCAAGCCATGAAACGCACCGTTATCTGCGCCCTGCTCGGCGCCGCGCTCGCGCTCGGACTCGCCGCGTGCGGCGAGAAAAAGGACACGCTGGCCCCGGGCCGATCAGCCCAGCAGCTGACGCTGATGCTCGACTGGTTCCCCAACGCCGACCACGTCGGCATCTACCAGGCGCTGGCAGAGGGAGACTTCTCCCGGGCGGGCCTCGACGTCCACGTCCAGGCGCCTTCCAACGCGGCGACGCCGCTGCAGCTGGTGGCCGCCGGCAAGGTCGATGCCGCAATCTCCTACGAGCCCGAGTTGATGCTGGCGCGCAACCAGGGAGCGCCGCTGGTGTCGATCGCGGCGATCGTCCAGAAGCCGCTGAACTCGATCATGTCGATCGGCTCCAAGCACATCACCGCGCCCGCCCAGTTGCGGGGCAAGCGCGTCGGGGACTCGGGACTCGCCTCTGACCATGCGACGCTGGCCACGATCCTCGCCCACGCCGGCGTCCCCACGAGCGCGGTCAAGCAGGTCAACGTCGGCGAGAACCTCGTGCCGGCGATGCTCTCCGGGCGCGTCGACGCGACCCTCGGGGCGTACTGGAACTACGAGGGAATCCAGCTCGCGCAGCTGGGCAAGCACCCGAGCGTGCTCCGGGTCGACCAGCTCGGCGTGCCGACCTACGACGAGCTCGTCGTGGTCGTCCGCCGGAGCACGATCGCAAACCAGACCGACGAGCTTCGCCGCTTCGTGCAGGCGCTCGCCCGCGGCTACGAGTCCGTCCGGCGCAACCCGCAGGCGGGGGTGAGCTCGCTCGTGCAGGCGAGCTCGGGGCTGGATCAGAAGCTCCAGCTCGCGAGCGTCAAGGCGACCCTGCCGGCGTTCTTCCCGGCC
>QHBV01000214.1:10520-11184 GCA_003244035.1 Solirubrobacterales bacterium
ACCACTTGATCTCGAATCCGAACGCGGTGCTGGACGCGTCGAGCAATGAGCTGCTGGCGGGCCAGGGGCCGTAGAAGCGATAGGCTCATCCGGTGGCCGCCGCCGACCCTGGGAGAATCCTTGCGACGAGATGACGTCCTCGGCGGCGCTGTGCGCGGGGCTTTCGGCGCGATGGCGATGACCGGAATGCGGGTGCTCACGACCGAGCTCGGGCTGGTTGAGCAGACCCCGCCTCAGGCCCTCGGCCGCCAGGAGGCGCATGGCGTGCGTGCCCTGCTGCAGCGGGCGCTGCCCAAGCGTCGCCGGGGGATCATCGAGGTCGCCCACTGGGCCTTCGGCGCCGGCGGCGGCGCGGCCTTCGGGGCGCTGCCCCGCGCGGTGCGGCGCAGTCCTTGGACAGGACCGCTGTACGGGCTGGTGGTGTGGCTGGGCTTCGAGCTGGGGATCGCGCCGGCCCTGGGCCTCACCCAGGCCAAGCGGGCGCGCCCGGTCGACCGCGCGGCGCTGGCGGCCGACCATGTGCTCTACGGCCTGGTCCTGTCGGCGACCCGTCCGACGGAGCGCAGCTAGCGCCGGCTCGCAGCGCATGCGCCCCCGCCAGCCCCGCCCACGGCGCGTACGGCTCGAAGAACGACGCGACCTCTTCCTCGGTCGCCCGCGCCCA
>QHBV01000215.1 GCA_003244035.1 Solirubrobacterales bacterium
AGAAACCGATGGCCATTGACACCGTTCGAGCAGACCTGCGATCTGCGTGCGCAAAGACGGGTTGCGGACGAAGTGCATCGCTAGAAATTCCAGGAGCACACCTCGCTCTTGCGATCCCGACGACGGCAGGCTGCAGCTGACCATCTCACGAAGAATGCGCGGAACCTGGGACTCAATTGAGCACAGCTTGCTCTCGATCTCGTCGCGAAGCGCTTGGTCTTTCCCCCAGAAATGGTTGCGGTAGGTGACACCTTCGGGCGGTCGGTGGTACACGGTGCGGGACCGCAGGTTGATGGCCGTGAGGCGGCTGTCGTCGCCGGTGAACCCGCGGAGGTATCCGCAACTTGCAAGATGGTTCTTCTTGTTCGCCGACTCCTTAGCCAGATTAGAAAGCCGTGGCCTGCGCCGGACATGTGGTAGCGCCACGTGGTAGCGCCGGACGACACGACCGGCGCGAACGTTCCCCAGAGACGAGAAAACCCTCAGCTTTGGAGGGGTTTCTGGTGAAGCGGCTGAAGGGCCTCGAACCCTCGACCTTCTGCATGGCAAGCACCTGGACGGGGTCTAGTTCCAGCAAGTACGGGCGATCTATAACGCTCTGAGGCCTTATTTCTAGCCGAATCAGCCCGGATTGATGCCCAATCTGATGCCCAATCCGGTCTTGATCAAATCTGATGCCCAATCGTAAATCTGATGCCCAATCGCGAGCGCTGTGGTTTAGACTACGCCGGTGGACGACGCCGTGCTGGAGCAGACGAACCTGGTCCTGAGGCCGCGAAAGGGGAGTGGCGAGAAGGTCTACTGGGACGCGCAATGGCGATTTCGCACGGTGGCGTCCGAGCCGTGGCGGATGAAGAAGCAGCGACTCGGCCTCGCTTGGCTCGAACCCGACGGGAGTGGGGGATGGCGCAAGCGCAAAGGCCGCTGCCGCGACGGCTGGCTTGACGAGCGCGCGGCCAATCTTGCCGCCAACTACGCGATGAAGGAGCACGCCGCGGTCTTACGCTCGGTCGCCGAGCGGGCTCGCCAAGAGCGAGAGCGGCTGCTGACCGTCCGAGTAGCGGCGCGGGAGTGGCTCAGCTGGTTGGACGAGGTCCGCGGCGCGAAGCCGTCGACGATCCGCGACTACCAAACCCTTCTTCGCGAGCCTGGCGAACGCTACAAGCGCGGCACCCGAACGAGCCGTGGCCGGATCATGGAGGCGTTCGGCGATAGGCCGATCAACCAGGTCACGACCACCGACGTCAGCCGCTTCTTGCGCTTGCTCGACTCCGAGGGCCTGACGCCTCGCAACGTCAACAAGTATCGCCAGGTGCTTCAAGCGATGTTCACCTACGCGTGCCGCACCGACACCTTCGCCCTGGCGAGCAACCCGGTCGAGCACACCGACAAGCGCCGCGAGCCATTGCCGGCCGCACTCGACTACTACGAGGTCGAGGAGGTCGAGGCGCTGGCGCGCGTATGCGAGCAGGGCGCTCACCGGCCGACCGCAGCGGTCGGTGACGCCGAGCTCACCGCTCGCGCGGCTGAGGATCGCCAGGACGCCGATGCCTTCCGGATCCTGTTCTACACCGGTATCCGCATCGGTGAGCTATTGACCCTTCGTTGGGCTGACGTCGATCTGGACGCGCGGTTGTTGCTCGTGCGGCGCAGCCTCTCGGCCGGGGTCGAGACCGAGCCCAAGGGGCGCCGTAACCGCTACGTCCCCCTGTCGGACCCGGCATTGGCCGCACTCGCCCGGCTCGGCGCCCGTTACGAGTTCATTGGCGATGACGACTACGTGGTCTGCAACCGGTGGGGCCGGCGCTTGGACGACTCTGCTCTCCGCCGCCGCTACCACCGTGGCTGCGACGCCGCCGGGTTGCGGCGCGTGAAGCTGCACGGCCTGCGCCACGCCGCGGGCAGCATCCTTGCACGGGCCACCGATCCTGTGTTCGTACGCGACTACCTCGGTCACTCGAAGCTGAGCACCACCGACCGCTACGTCAGCGCCAAGCACCGGCCCGAGGACTTCGAGCGGCTCAATCGTGCGTTCGGCGCTTCGCCGCGCGAGCCCGCCGTTGATGAGACGGACACCGCCGCAGGCCGCTGATACGGCTGGCAGACTCGACCGTTCGCCATGCCCACTCGGGACTTTCCAATCAGCGTCGCACTGCTCGAGGTGCCAACGACCGTCTTCCGCGGTTGCCACGCTCCGGACGCGGTGGCGGTCATAGATGCGATGCGGTCCAACTATGAGACCGGCCGATCGGCACACCCTGCTGACCTTCGCGCCACGGTGCTTCACATGGCCATATCGATGTTCGAGGACGCCGATAGCCTGTCGCGCCTGGCCCGACGCCGGCCTGACCGCGTTGGCACCCATCTGGCTCGAGTCGAGTTGCAACCCGGCCTTGCGATCTGCCTCGCGGACACCGGGAGCCGCGGGCACTGGTCGATCTGGGGTTGCCGGATCAGCTCGCCGCCTGCGTGATCGACGTGGCGCCCATTGGCGGATAACGGCGACGGTTGTCGGCGTCGATACGATCTGAGCATGACCTACTCGATCTTCGACGCTGGCAACCTCGTTACGTCTTTCGATCGCGAGGACGAGGCTCACGAGGCTCTCGAGCGCCTTGCCCACGAGAACGCCGAGACATGTGACGGTCTGCTGCTCGTCGCGTTCGACGACGCCGGCGACGTCGTTGCGGACTGCATTCCAGGTGAGCGCATCGTTACCGCAGCATGATCGTCAGCCCGATCGGGCCACCTGCACCACGCCACGGGTCCTGCACAGCTCCCGCATGGACGGCCACCGCCTCCGGCATCTGAGAAACCGGCTAGGCGCCGGATAGCACCACGCTACGGTGTGCCCAGCCTGCTCGTTCCCGGTGCTCGCAGCGCGGGTGAACTCGACCGTCAGTGGGCGCTCCGCATCAACGCAACGGTCGAACCGGCAGCGCGGTCGATGACACCAGCGCGACCAACACCGACTTGTTCGAGGATCCCTCCCGTGGTGACGCGTCGTTCGAGCATCGAGATCGAGCACGACGGCGACGAGCTGCGCGTCGTGCTGCGCGGCGTCGACGTATATGACCCAACACCGGCGAGACACGCAGCGACGAGACCGACCAGATCGCGCTGTGGATGATCGACACCGCCTACAACGGCGAGTCGTTGTTCGTCCGCCACTGCTACTTCACCGGCGGCCAGGACCCCTACGCGCGCCTCAAGCGCGCGCTCAAGGCCGACATCGACGCCGACGCCTGGTCGAGCCTCTGCGCCACCGGGTCGCGTTTGTTCGCGCGCCCCGAGTCGGGGAGGATCGCCGTCAAGGTCATCACGACTACGGCGACGAAGTGATGAAGGTATTCGACGTCTGACGGGTGGCTGTGCAGCCACCGCGAGCCGGCCGGATGGTCGCGCACCGGGGCGCTACCGTTAACGGCGGTGACCGCGAAAGAGATGCTGCGCGAGCAGGTCGAGGCGTTCTCGGAGGAGGAGGCCTCGGACGCCCTGCGACTGTTGGAGCTGCGCCGAGACCCCGTCGTGGTCGCGTTTCGCGACGCGCCCATTGATGACGAGCCGTTCACGTCGGAGGAGCGGGCCACGCTGACGGAGGCTGATGGCGATATCGCGGCCGGCCGGACGATCTCGCTCGATGAGCTGAGGCGCGAGCTCGGCGACGAGTGACAGACGGCCGCTGGACGGTCCGCTTTGCGGCACGGGCCGAGCGCGACATGCGCCGGCTCGACCGGCGGGTTCGCGCCCGCGTGTACGAAGCGCTCGAGCGCCTCCGTGAAGATCCCCAGGCGGGTGCACTCCTCAAGCTCTCGGGCCGTCCCGAGTCGAGACTTCGAGTCGGCGACTGGCGCGTGCTGGTCGAGCTCGACGCGGCGGAGCAGATCATCTACATCAAGCACGTGCTGCCTCGGGGCCGCGCCTACCGCGACTGAGCCCGCCCCGTCGGTCTGCCCGGCCCGGTCTGGTTCACGCCTTCGCGAACCGGCAGATCGTCCGCACCTCACAGTGCCAGCAGCGCAAGCCGGGGTTGGGTACGTAGTCCCTCGCGCGGATCCGCGCCACCGTGTCGCGCTCGACTACTACGAGGTCGAGGAGGTCGAAGCGCTGGCGCGGGTGTGCGAGCACGGCGATCATCGGTCGACCGAAGCGGTCGGCGACTCCGAGCTCGCCGCTCGCGCGGCCGAGGATCGTCAGGACGCCGAGGCGTTCAGGATCCTGTTCTACACCGGCATCCGCGTCGGCGAGCTGCTGACGCTCCGCTGGGCGGACGTCGATCTGGGCGTGCGGTCGCTGGTGGTGCGGCACAACCTCTCGGCGGGGGTCGAAACCGAACCGAAGGGACGCCGACACCGCTACGTGCCTCTGTCGGACCCGGCGCTCGCCTCGCTCGCTCGGCTCGGCGCCCGCGATGAGTTCATCGGCGGCGATGACTACGTGGTCTGCAACCGCTGGGGCCGGCGGCTGGACGCGTCCGCACTTCGCCGCCGCTATCGCCGTGGGTGCCAGGTCGCCGGCCTGCGCCGCGTGAAGCTGCACGGCCTGCGCCACTCCGCCGGCAGCATCCTCGCCCGCGCGGCAGATCCGGTGTTCGTGCGCGACTACCTCGGTCACTCGAAGCTCAGCACGACGGACCGGTACGTGAGCGCCAAGCACCGGCCGGAGGACTTCGAGCGTCTGAACCGGGCGTTTGGGGCTGCGCCTCGCGCTGAGGATTTCCCGAGTGACAGGGAGAGCAGTCCGCTGCCGGGCGTACCGTGACGCCATGCCCGATCAGCCGGTCCGTCGAGGTAGCCCACGATGCCGATGCCGTCGCGGCTACCGTCAGCTACCGGGAGCTGATCGAGCGCTTGCAGCGCCGAATTCGCGAATCACAGGCCCGTGCGGCTCGGGCGCTGAACACCGAGCTCATCACGCTGTACTGATCGATCGGCCGCGACATCCTCGGCGCGCAGCAGGCCGGCGACTGGGGCGACGACATCGTCGGGCGTATCGCTGAGGATCTGCGGACCGAGACCGGCTCGGCGCGAGGGTTTTCCCGCCGCAACCTGTTCTACATGCGCAGGATTGCCGCCCTCTGGCCTGACGAATCAGTGATGGCACAAATTTCCTGGACCGCGCATCGAACTCTGCTCGATCGGTTCGCTCGCGATCCCGAACTGTACGTCTGGTACGCATCGATGGCCGCGGAAGGCCGGTGGTCGGTCCGCCATCTGCAAGGTCAGATCAGTCTTAAGCTGCACCGCCGCACGGGCGCTGCAGTCATGAATTTCGACGCGGTGCTGGAACCCCCAGATGCCGAGCGCGCCTTTACGAGCGGGTCCTCGTCGAGCGCGTGCAGTACGAGCAGGATCGACGGTACTTGTCGTCTCGGCGACCGGCCCCGCGACGTGCGTGGCCTCGCGTTTCTGGAGCACGAGCTGGCGCAGCTCGAGGGCCGCGGGCCCGGGCGACGCGTCGCGTGCGTCGACAGAGGCGACGCTCCCTAGGGCCGTCGACCGCCGCTGGGCGGAGCCAATCGTGTTCTCCTGCGACCATTCAATCCAGACTGCCACCGGGGAAGCGGGCTCTGTCGCTCGGCTGGCTCTGCGCGGCTATGAGTCGTCGAATTAGTCCGAGCGGCGACGCTCTACGCTTGGGACCCATCAGTTGGTCGGCAATCGACGCGACTCGCAAGAAGCCGCGATGCGCTAGTCGCACCGACCTTGGAGGAGTTGCCCGCTCTCCTCTGACTTGCCCGAGCTGTCGAGCGCAGACCTGATTTCCGCAGAGCCGCAGAGCGGTGAGGACGGGACGTACGGCGAGAAGAACGGCCGGGTCACGCTGAACGAGCTCGAAGCGCACCTCTGGGAGTCGGCCGACATCTTGCGCGGACCGGTGGACCAGGCGGACTTCAAGAGTTACGTCTTTCCGCTGCTGTTCCTCAAGGGCGTCAGCGACGTCTACGACGAGGAGTTCCAGGAGGCGCTCGATGAGTCCGACGGCGACGTCGACTACGCGTCGTTCGCCGAGAACCACCGCTTCCAGGTGCCCGAGGGCGCCCATTGGAACGACTTGCGGGAACGGACCGAGAACGTGGGTCCAGGCCATCCAGCGGGCGATGCGTTCCATCGAGAGGTCAACCCGAACAAGCTCTACGGCATTTTCGGCGACACCCAGTGGACGAACAAGGAGCGGCTGCCGGACTCGCTACTGCGCGATCTCGTCGACCATTTCTCGAAGCTGCCGCTGAGCAACACGCGCGTCGAGCCTGACGTCCTCGGCAACGCCTACGAATACCTCATCAAGAAGTTCGCTGACCTGACCAACAAGAAGGCAGGAGAGTTCTACACGCCACGGTCAGTCGTGAAGATGCTCGTCAACATCCTTGATCCGCAGTAGTCGGCGACCAGGGCGCGAGCTGCACGACGGCGGCCGCGCGGGCCGAGCTTCTGATCGCTGGTTGAGATCTCGGTCACGGCGCTTGGCAACGTTATCCCGGAGGCGGACAGCCTGGCGCCGGCACTGCCGGCGCCTACGCGGGAGCGAGCACGTGCAGGCCCAGCGTCGATGCTTCCGCAGCAATTCGGTGGTCGTAGGTGATCACCGCTCCAAGCTCGCGGGCGATGCTGGCGGCGGTCGCGAGATGAATGGCGTCCAGCGATCGCAGCATGGCGCCTCCGATCTGCATCGCCGCGGGGAGGATTGGCTCGATTGCCAAGAGGCGCAGGCCAGCCAGCACGCGCGGCACCAGCGGCGGGGCGCCGCCGCCACAGGCGCCGCGCTGTACGTGCCAGTTCGACGCTGGCCAGTGCGCTGCTGATGCGATCTGGCCAGTGAGTGAGCTCGCGACGCAGAGCGCCGGTTTCGACCTCTACGGCGATCAGCTTGACCAGCGCAGACGAGTCGAGGTAGATCCG
>QHBV01000216.1 GCA_003244035.1 Solirubrobacterales bacterium
AGAATCCCGCCGGCGACCCGACTGGCGAGCGATGGTGGATGCGGGCGCGGCTGCCCTCCATCCCCACTCGCGAAACGGATAGACGGTTCGATTCGGGCCGTCCCGCAAGCGCATCCTCCGATCGACAATCAGCACTGGTGGGGAGCGTGGCATGCTCGTCGGTTGGGGCGCGACGTTGGTCACGGGGTTAGTCGGAGGCGGGGGATCGCGTTCGCGATCGCGCGGCGGCTGATGCGTGAGGAAGGTTCGCGGGTGTTCGTGCAGTCCTTCGCAGCGTATGACGCGACCGAACGCTGGGGGCCGATCCGGATGGGGTCGGGGGGTGATCGCCGCGCTTGGTGGCAAGAGCGATCGCTTGGGCCATGTGGAGGTCGATCCCGCCGACCCTTCCGCGCCACAGCGGCTCGTCGACACGGCGGTGGAGCGCTTCGGGCCTTTGGACTCACTGGTGGTCAACCACGGCCGATCTCAGCTCGGTAGATGGGCCGAGCTCGAGGCCGACACGCTTGACGCGGCATGGGCGGTCCACAACATCGTCCCGATAGACAGAACGGTCAACGGGCGCGCGTGACGGCTGTCTCCGGCGCGACCGAAGCGTTCCGCTCGTCGCCTCAAGGGGATCCCTCAGCGGTGCCGCGGGCGGAGGATCCGGCCGCAACAGGAACGACCCGGCCCCGATTGGACTCAGTTCAGTCGCCGACGGGGACCACTCCGGCCGCCTCGACCATCAGGATCGTGGTTCGTCGCGGCGCGCGGGTGCGGTGCACAACACCCTTGGGCACACTGCAGCCCTGATGCTGGCCGAGGGTGATGGTGTCGGCGTCCTCAATGTCGATGAGAAGCTCTCCGTCAAGGACGAGGAAGAACTCGTCCTGCTCGTTGTGCTTGTGCCAATGAAAGTCGCCATCGATCACGCCCAGGCGCACGACGGCATCGTTGACCGATGTGAGCGTCTCGTTGAACCACGGCTCGTGCGCCGCGGCCTCCGCGGGAATGTCGATCAGCTCCAGGTGGCCGAATACGTCCTCGTCGGCCAGCTCGATGTGACGGACCCGGGTATCAAAGTCGACCAGGACCGAGCGCGCCTCAGCCTCGACGACCGCGACGTCGATCTCGTCGCCCGCGAACGCCCGAATGGCCTCGATCGACGCCCAGCGGGTCACAACAACGATCTCCGTCCGGCCGCCATCGTCCTTGACGCGCTCGAGCGTCGCGGCCACGAAGCCGTCAGTGCCCTCGAGCTGCGGCCGCACGTTGCCCTCGAAGTGAGCGACGTAGGCGTCGGCCTTCGCCGGGTCGTCGGCCCAGCCCCTCCAGCGACGAGCGATCATTGCTTGCATCTTCGCACCCGAGTCGAGCTGACGTCTGCGTGACGACCAGCTCTACCCGGGACGGCGACCCAAACGCGCCCCAGTCGCCGATCGGCTTGCGAAACGCCCCGGGCAAACTCATCGGGACTCCGATCACGCGTAGAGGGCGCTCTCTGCTCCGCTGAGGAATGCTGCGATGAGCTCCTTCGATGGCGGGAGCACCTGCGTGAGCAGCACCGCTGCGGCGCCCTCGTCGGGCCACGAGTACCAGAGCGTGCCCAGCCCGCCGCCCCAGCCGTAACGCGACAGGCGCACCAAAGGGTCGTGCTCCGGAGTGACTACCTGAACGCCGTAACCCCAGCCGAAGCCACCGAGGAACATCTCGGCGGACGGTCCCCGCCGCTGCTCGGGCGTGAGCCGATCCGTCGTCATGGCGGCGACTGCGGCCGGAGATATCACGCCGCTGCCGCCGTCCAGCAGCGCCCCAGCGAAGCGCAACATGTCGGCCGCGGTGGACACGAGGCCGCCGCGGGCATCGGGAAACGACGGCGGAGTGGCCCAACGGCTGTCGACTGCCGCGTCGAACAACACGAGCCCCGCGTCCCCCGCCGCAAAGCATGGTGGCAACCGGCCGGGCGGGGCGACGAAGGCGCTGCCTGTCATCCCCAGAGGATCGAACAGCCGCGTGCGCAAGAGCTCATCGAGAGGGCGCCCGCCGGCGCGGGCAAGCACGACACCGAGGACGGCGTAGGCCAGGTCGTAGCGCCAGACGGTGCCGGGCTGCTCCAGCAGAGGGAGGTCGGCGAAGCGCGCGATCCACGCATCGGGAGTAAGCGGGACGGAGGGATCGGGCGGGCCGATGCCGAGCCCCGCCTGCGCCGCCACCCGCAGCGCCGGGCAGTCGGCCTCGAACACGAAGCCAAAGCCGAGACGCATCGTCAGTAGGTCCTCGACGGTCACGGAGCGCTCGACCGGCACGGTGTCCTCGAGGGGCCCGTCGAGCCGACGCAACACGCGCCGGTCGGCGAGCTCGGGCACGAACCGCTCCACGGGATCCGCGAGGGCGAGCGCCTTCTCCTCCGCGAGCGACAGCGCCAACGCAGCCACCATCGGCTTCGTGTTCGAACTGACGCGAACCAAGGCGTCAACGGTCATCGAGGTGTCCCCGCCCGGTGCGGTCACGCCTGCAGCGTCCAACGACACCTGGTCGTGGCGCAAGACGCC
>QHBV01000217.1:0-15395 GCA_003244035.1 Solirubrobacterales bacterium
CTCCACGTTTGCTCGTCAGTCCGGACCTAGTCGCGCGGTCCGGTTGGTGCGCCCCGTGGACCCCCTACCGATGGCTATACAGAGCGTGACATCTACCGGATTACGCAGCTAGAGGGTTCGCCGCCCGTGCGGGCAATCGAGCGACCGGCGTCTCGCCGACTCGTCGCCGAGCCTGACTAAGTCCGCGAAGTCTCCGGCGGCCATGGGGATTTAGGCGGCCAGCAAGTTTGAGTCCGGGATGCGGTGCTGGCGCTGGCTGAGCAGCAGGCAGGAACGTCCGCTCGCAGGACCGTCGCGCCAGGATCGCCTCCCGGGTACATGCGAGGTCCATGGGAGGTACATGCCAGGTCTATCGGGCTGCCGGGCATCCAGGTACCGAACAGGCCGGCTTCGGTACCGAACAGATCGGCTTCGCGCGGTTCTGCGGGCTCGCTCGCCTGATCGCGGACGACGGTGCGCCTGCCGGGGCGGGGCGATCGGCCGGGACGGACGAGTGCTGCGACCCCGGCCGGGGGACCGCGCCGCGTCAGGAGTTGCAGGCTCTCAGCCCGGATGACATACCTGGGACGGCAGGCCTCGGACATGTTCTTATTCTCAGCCACGGCATCGGGCCTGCGTCTCATCAGCTCGGCATCTTCCAAAGGCTGGGTGCTGCCTTGGGTCGCGACTCGCCCGGTCCGCGCCGGCCACTGGCTCGCTCGACTGGAGACGCTGGTGGGCCCGGCTGTCGTTGACCGCGGATTCCCGTCGTCTGTGTCTGGTGTACTGGTCGGGTGCGCAGGCAGGAGTTCGATGAGGCGCTGGGCCTGGGGAGGGCGACCGAGAAGGCCATCGAGCTGACGCGGCGTCACTGCCGCCACGCCCGGATCGAGGCTGTTGGTGGTAACAGCTGGGTCGGGTCGATGCTCGGCCTCCCGATGGGTCCTGTCCAGGTGCGCTGCGAGCACGCCCCGCCGCCCCTGACTGAAGGGCACCAGGCTCTGGAGCTGGCCATCGAGTTCTACCAGGCCAATTGCATCGGCTGTCCGCACCGTGATCCCACCGGGGAGCTGCCCAGCCTGGCCACCGTGGCAGGAAGGCGTGCCGCCGAGGACGGGGCCCGGCAGGCGGCGGCGCGGCAGGCTGCTGATGAGAGGGCCCGGCGCCATCACCAGCGGCGCGAGCGCCGTCACCGGCTTCTGGCCGGCGAGGGCCACGTGGTTCGCGATCTCGCTGAGGCGCTGGACCGGATCGACCGGGCTGAGCCCCGGACCGGGGCGCCTAGTCCAGAGGAGGCCCGGGCTGCCCGGCAGGTCATCGATGCCGCCCGGGGTGCGCCGGAGCTGTTCCGCCCCGTCCTGGTGGACAGCCTGCTCGAACTGGCTGCCGACGCGACCGATGCGACCGCTTTCGAGGCCCTGAGGGTCCTTGTCCGGTCAGGTCAGTGCCCGCCGCGCCGGTCGCTTGACGTCGCCCGCGCCGTGCTGCGGCGTTACCGGTCCGCGGACGCTGGCCGGCTGCTGGCGGTGCTGGAGCCGGACCTGCGGCCCGAGGACCTCCCGGACCTGCTAGATCAGCTCATCGCCCTGGCTTCCGGGGAAGAGCGTGATCTGGCGCCTGTCCCGTGGCGGCAGCCGTGCTCGCCCGAGGGCCTCATCGCGGCAGCACACGTCGATCTGCCCGCCGTCACCGGGCGGATCATCGAGCATCTCGCCAGCGATGACGAATCCACCCGGGAGGCTGGCGCTGATGCCGCCCGGGTACTGCTCGCCCTCGACGCCACCAGGATCATCGCCCTGGGATCCCCGCTGGCCGCGAGCGTTCGCGGCCCGGAAAGCGGCTATGCCGGCTATCCCCATCCGGCGTCAGCGGCGCTGCGCGCGCTCGCCGAAGCGTGGCGCGGCGAGCCCGGGCTGACACGCCGGATCGTCGAGGCCGAAGCGGCCGGGGCCAGCCACGAGGCGCGCGGCGAGCTGTCCCGGGTTCCGTGGTTCGTGCAGCGGTTCCGGGAACCGTGGGATGCGTCAGCTCCTGCGACGCTGGAGGCTGTCAGCTTCGCCGTCCGGCGGGCCGGCGGGGACTGGGGCGACGACGCAGCCGATCACGCCGCCGACCACCTCACCGGCCTGGCCCGCGAGATCCCCCGGGCCGTGGCCGCCCACGCCGACGGGATGCTGGGCGCGATCCTGGCGTTGTGTGCCCCGGAGGACCAGGGCAGCCTGGCCGCCGCCCCGGAAATGGGCGCGCCTGCGATGGTGGCAGCGCTGGAACGCGAATCGCTGCGCATCCGTCGTGCCGCCCGGCGGCGTCACCTCGCTGAGAGCGTGGGGCGCTGCGCTTCGGTCAGCCCTGCGGCCGTGTTCAGCTCGGTGCGGAGTTTGTTCTCTGCCACGACCGGCGACGAACGCCAGGACCGGGCTGTCCGGATCACCATGCTCGAAGTCCTGGAAAAGGCGGTCTCACCCGAGACGCTGCGGGACATCCTCCCATTCACCTACACCGCCCTGCTCGACGCCCATCAGTCCGTGCGCAGCGGCGGCATCGACCTGTGGGCCGCCTGCGCCGCTGTCGCCGGCTCGCTGCCCGCCGAACTGGCGGAGCTGTCGATCCCGCTGCTTCAGGATCCCTACGTCGCCGTCCACAAGCGGATGCTGCATCACCTGCCCCGCTTGTCCCTGCCGGCCGAACTGGCCCCGAAACTGCTGCCGATCGTCTGCGGCTGGGTAGTCACCTACGCCGACAAGCCCGATCCCGACATCCTGGACCTGGCCGTCTGGGCGCTCCGGTCCCTCGCCCAGGACCTCGACGACCCAGCGCAGGTAACCCAGTGGTTCAGCGTCGCGCTAGCCTACGTCGGCAAGTGCGGGCCATACGACAGTCAGCGGCTGCTCACCGCGTGGTGGCCGGACAAGCTTCGTGCCCACCCAGCCTGGACGACGGCGGCGCTGGCCACCGCCGCCACCCCCGAACTGGCTGACTACTACAACCAGCGCCATGAACCTCTTCTCCGGGAATTGATGGACCAGCCCCACCTGCTGGCCGGCGTACCCCTGGCTGAGATCGAGCCGCTCAGCAGCGTTCACGGCGCGGCGCACACGTGGCGTGCCCTGGAACCTGTCGAGCTCTTGCAGTCGGCGGGCCGGTGGGGTGACGCGGCTGTGGTGGCCCGCAGGGTGGAAGGAAGCCAGCCGCCCGGTGAGGAAGGAGGCCCGGGCCGGCGCCTTGCTGGCGCCATCGCCCGGGGTGCCGAGCTGGCCCAGGCCCTCGCACAGGGGCCACCGGCCGCCGCTGACCTGACCGCCCGCGCCGGCGCCGTGACGTCGGCGGTCGCCGACCTCGAAGCGTCCTTCGCCGATGGTGTGCGCGACGGCCTGCTGCGCTCAACCCTCGACGGCCTGCTGACACTGGCCTCTGCGCCCGCGCTGCTGGTCGCGTCGACCGTGCCCGACCCGTCGGCGACAGCCGGTGAGCTGGACCGGGCCGCCGGCCTTCTCCTCGGCACGCCGTCGGCTCACGCCTCCGGGGCCCAGCGGGCGTGGATCGCCCGCGCCTGGCAGATCGCGGCGCTGCTGTTTCGCTATGATGCCGCTGTCCGGGCCGTCAGCAGTGACGCGCCGACCCTGCTGCAGGCCGCCAAGCGGCAAGCAGAGGTGCTCCGCACCGAGGTTAGCGCCGCCAAGGGCTGCTCCGTCCCCGCTGGCCTCGGCGCCTTTCTCGCCGCAGCAGAAGGCGTGGCCGACCCTGCTTCGGCGCAGGTGGCATGGCACGGGCTCGCGGCCGTTCCGCCGCCCGTCGCGCTCGTCGGCACCAGCCTCCTGCAGGAGCGCTTCAGCCCCGGGACTCCCGCGCCCGTACCGGAGGAGCCCCCGCGGGCGGTCTGCGTCGCGACCATGCGCGGCGTGCCGGTGACCGACATCCTCGTCCTCCGGCCCAGAGAGCTGTACCACCTCGGGATGACCATCCGACTGGCGGCGGTCCCGGAGTGGGCCCAGCGGTGCATCGTCGAGCCGGTCAGCATGCTCGGCCGCGACGCGCTTGCCCTCCCCCGGTACGAGTTCTCCCTCAGCGACGGCATCGCCGACGAGTTCGGCATCACGCTCACAGCCGAGGGCCCGCTGCACTGCGGGGTCGAGCAGCCGATTCTCGCCCCCGCGCTGGACTGCCCCATCCACGTGCGGCTCGCCGGAGACGCACACGAGCAGGTAATCGAGGTCGCGGGATGCCAGCGGCTCCGGCTGCGCCCGTTCGACCCCAGCCGCGACACGCTCACCGAGCACGAGCAGACCGACGGCCGCCTGCTGGCCATGTTCGGCACCCTCGACGCACCAGAGTTCGACACCGAGGACACCCGGGCCTTCTGCCGCCTGTTTGCCGCCTGCGTCCGGGCCGCCCAGGTCATCATGTTCGAGAAGACCTTCATGCGGGGCTCCCGGGTATCCGAGGCCGAGTTCCATAACGAACTGGAACGGCTGCTGCGCGCCGATCCCGAACTGGAGGGCCGCCTGACCCGGCGCGATGCCGTGGCCGGAGGGTTCGACGACCTTCTCCACGACGACGTCATCGCCGAGCTCAAGGTATCCCGCGGCGCCCCCGTCACCGTCGACCACTGCACCCGGTACCTCGGTCAGCCGACCCAGTACGGGCTGGGACGCGGGAGCCAGCTCTCGGTGCTCGTCGTCTTCGACCACGGCCGCAAGGAAGCACCCCCCGGCGTCATCGACAACTACATCGACTGGCTGAGGCCCCGCCTGCACGGCCTCGACGACCCACGGTACCCATCACTGGTCGGAGTCCTCATCGTCAACACGAACCTGCCCGTCCCCAGCGCATGGTCACGGCGACGCATCGAGGTCGAGCCTGACAGGCGGTGACAGCTCACAGAGCTGCTGACACGCCGGGGCGCAGCTTCAGGCTGATGCCTCAGGCAATGTCCGGGTGCCCGGGGAGCGATCCGGTCTCTGTCGCCGCGATCAGAGTAGTGTCCCAGCTTCTGCGTCATGTGACCGCCGGTAACGCCGGGTGCCGTCCTCGGCTTATGCCTTTCGGCTGCGCAATCTCACCTTCAATGGCACATGTGCCATACGCATTCAACGGCAGCTGAGAATACGCAGCGGAAAATGAGAAGCTACAGGAGTCACAGTGCGATGGCCGCTAGCGCGCCGATAAGGATGAATGGCCCCAGTGGCAGGTGGCTGGTGCGAGTGGCCCGGTGCAGGACTAGCAGTGTCCCGCCGTAGACGGCGGCAAGGGCGAATGCGGCAAAGGTGCCGGTGACCAGTGCCCGCCAGCTGATCCAGCCAAGCGCGGCACCGACGCTGGCCGCGAGCTTGGCGTCCCCCAGACCCAGGCCGCCCGGCCTGATGACCGCCAGGACCAGGTAGAAGCCGACCAAGGCGGCGGTGCCGATGACCGCACGGCCCAGGTGGCCTGGGTGGTGGCCGGTGAGCGCCGCGACCGCCAGCAATGCGAGGGTACCAGCGCAGGCCGCAGCAGTGAGCGGGTCCGGCAGCCGGCGGACGGCCGCGTCGATGAAGGCGAGGGGGACGGCGAGCAGGGCCAGCCAAGCCAGTGCCGCCAGTTCCCACACGGAAAGCGCACGGGCGGCCACGACCGCCACGGCGAGCCCGGCCACCAGCTCTGCAAGCAGCGGATACGGCCCGATCCGGGTCCGGCAGGAGGGGCAGCGCCCGGTGACGGGCAGCAGCGAACGCCACCGCCAGCGGCCCGGCAGGATCTCATGGCCGCAGGCCGGGCACGCTCGGCGGGGCGGCTGGCCGGGTTCGGTGCTGCGGGAGAACACGCTGGCGCGTATCCGCGGGCCGGCGATCACGCCAGCGGCAGCTCCGGCGATGATCCAGGGCAGTGTCACCGTGTCCTCTCACTCCAGCCGGGCGCGGGCGCCTGCGCACGCGGCGCGCCGCCCACGCAGGTGGCCTGACGGCACAACCGGCCGTCGCTACTGACGAGCCTGGCCCGATTTTAGTAACGCCGCGCCAGCCCTTTTCGGTCCTGCGGCCGGGCCAGGGCACCGGCAATCCCGGGGCGGGGGCCAGCATGCGATGGGCCCGGCAGGGCCCGGATCTTCGGATACTGTCACACGGGTGAATCATGGCCGGGCGGGGATGCTGCCAGCCGATGAGTACGTGGCGTCGCTGGCGCGTAAGCGGATGGCCGCGGGCGCGTTGTTCCGTGACGGTGCTGGCGGTGTGCTGCTGGTTGACCCGGTGTACCGGGATACGTGGGACCTGCCGGGCGGGGCGGTGGAGGCTGAGGAGTCTCCGCATGCCGCGTGCCGGCGGGAGGTGGCCGAGGAACTGGGGCTGGATCGTCCGGCAGGGCGGGTCCTGGCGGTGGACTGGGTGCCGTCCCGGCCGGAGCGTCCGGAAGGCCTGGTGGTGGTGTATGACGGTGGCGTGCTTACCCCGGCCGATATCGACGCCATCACCGTGCCGGACGATGAACTTGCCGGGTTTGCGTTCGTGGGCCCGGCTGCCGTGGGCAGCGGGTCACGCCGCTGGTCGGCCGACGGATCGCCGCGTGCCTGGAAGCGCTGGCCAGCGGGACGGTGGCGTCGCTGGAAGCTGGCAGCCAGGCCGGCTGAGTCATGCTGCCGCGGAACACGCGGCCAGCGGCAGCCGAACGCTTTACCCGCCTCACAGCCACAACGATGCCGGGACGCATATCGGCTCTGCGCACGTCACGAGCACGGCGTGCCGAGCGATGGTACTACGCTCTGCGACTGTGAAAGGCAATCACGACCTCCGCACGACTCAAGCGGCCAGCGGCGAACCGGAACGGACACTTGTATCGGATCGCTACCGCAGCATCGTCGACATCTACGTCCTCTTGCAGCGCCGCGACGGAATGATCCTTTTGCTCGAACGCTCGGGCACCGGCTATGCGGACGGCCAGCTATGCCCGCCCTCTGGCCATCTGGAGGAAGGAGAATCTGTGGTCCAGGGCGTGATCCGCGAAGCACGTGAGGAGACCGGCGTGCTCATCGATCCTGCCGACCTGGCCTTCAGCCACGTCATTCATCACCGCAACCCTCTAGGCCAGGCGCGCATCGGCTTCTTCTTCACCACCACCCGCTGGGAAGGTGAGCCAGTCAACCGGGAACCGCACAAGTGCGCAGGGCTGTACTGGGTCGATTCAGCGCGCCCACCGGTAAACACCGTCCCCTACACCGCCGCGGCGCTGGCCGCAATCACGCGAGGAGCATCCTTCTCCCTCGACGGCTGGTGTAGCTGGTGAGCCAGGGCGAGTAGCGGCAGCCCAGCGGGCTCACGAAGCAGCCGGCGTGTCCCTGGTGATGCCGAGCTTGGCGACGCGGGCGGCGATCCATCTGACCCGCTCGGCGGTGGTCATGTTAGGCGGGATATCGATCACGCGCTGCCCGACGGTGGCGCACGTGGCCCGGACGACCCGGTCGGCGGCCGGCTGCAGGTCCAGGACCTTGGACCGGTACGGGTCGCCCGCCTGGTGCTGGTCGAACCGGTCGCAGCAGTAGAACACCGCGTCGTAGGTTCCGGCCCAGGCTTCGCAGAACGCCTTCATCGCGTCCAGCACGGCGGCCTCCCGGCTGCCCGGCGGGGTCTGCAGCACCAGCCAGGCGTAAGCCACCACGTTCGCGATGGTCTTGTCAGCGATGATCATCGTGTGCTGGCGGGCGGCGCGCAGCTGAGCCGACAGCTGGGCGGCGAACAGGTCGACCTCGGTCTCCAGGTCGAACTCGCCCTTGCCGTGCACGACGATTTCCTCGATGAACGGGCTGTGCCGGGCGGGCTCCTCGACGGTGGCGACGTGAATGCCGCGCTCGCGGTAGTAGGCCGCCAGGGCGTGGGTCAGGGTGGTCTTGCCCGAGGCGTGGGTGCCCTCGACGGCGAGCACGACGCAATCACGCAGCATCGGCTTCTCCCAGCAGCGCGGTAAACACAGGGTGAGCCAGCCAGCCGAACGCGTTGCCCAGCTCCCCGGCCAGGACCCTGTTGACGTTCAGGCCGGTCCGCCAGTGGGCCAGCCCGGCGGCGCGGGCGGCGACCAGGGCGGTGGACAGGGAATGCCGCAGGTTCAGCACGGTGATCTTCTCCCGCGCCGTGATGTCGCCGCGTTCAAGCCAGCGGCGGTGCAGCGCGGTCATGGAGGTGCCGCGCAGTTCCGGCTGGGTCACATCCAGCCGCAGATCTGCGCAGACGTCCACCAGGCGGCGCGACTGGCAGGCCAGGACGTGCCCGGCGTCATAGCGGGTGTCGAGGAAGCGCGGCTGGCCGGAGGGTTCCTGCCGCCGTTGCCGCCACGCGGCGGCTGCGGCGGCGACTGCTGCTGGTCGCGCACCGGCGGCGGCCAGGACGGCCAGGTCGCTGCACAGCTGGTGGCCGGCGATCAGGCTGGCGTGCTCCATCAGGCACGCCAGCGCGGTGTCCGCCCCGGCGACCAGATCCGGGCACTGGCTGGCGTCCTCGACGTAGGCGGAGGTGTACCAGAACCGGGTCGTATCCAGGCCGGTGCTGGCGCCGCTGGCGGGCAGGGGAAGCCAGACCACCGAGTAGCAGAACGGCACGTTGCCGCCCCTGATCCGGTAGTTCTTGGACCACTCCACGTCGATGGCCGCCGCCAGGCACGTTCCGGGCGGGCAACGGGGCACCGGGCCGGAACTGGCAAGATTGCTGCTGATGATCACTTCAGGTTCCCGCAGGCTACTGAGGGCGCCGCAGCGGCGCGGCCGTCTATCGCGTCCTGGGAGGCGAGCGCGGCGGGGGTATCCGACCCAGGCCACGGAAGGCAGTCCCATGTGGCGGCGGCCATGACCTGGCCGATGCTCAGCATTCCGGTCCAGTCATAGCGGCCCTGGTGCCGGGCGCAGACCAACGCGA
Organism: Solirubrobacterales bacterium; assembly: GCA_003244035.1. Classification (GTDB taxonomy): domain Bacteria; phylum Actinomycetota; class Thermoleophilia; order Solirubrobacterales; family Solirubrobacteraceae; genus Palsa-465. The sequence continues at coordinate 8,853 of QHBV01000217.1, forward strand.
TCATCAGCGCCCGCTCCACCGCCCGTGCCGCAGCCTGGCGGTCGGCTGGCCGGTCCCCGCCGGGGCCGGCGGCGATCCCTGCCTGCTGGCAGGCCCGCTCAAGCGGCGAGCAGCCGGGCAGGTCGAGCCCGCAGTCGAACGTCGCCGCCCGGCCCGTCGCCTTACCGCGGGCCGCCCACTCGTCCTCGACGGCCGCCAGCCCCCGGAGCGCCGCCGCGTCGCCGGCCCGCCGGAGGCCGACCAGGTCACCCGCCAGCAGGTGCCCGGCCAGGACGGCCGCATGGCGGCGGGCCTGCATCAAGTCCAGGTCGGCTACCGCGGCCAGGCCGGGCAGCTCCGCCGCGTCGTCGGTGCTCGCCGCGCGGAACCCGAACGTCAGCGTCTGCTCCGTCACGCTGATCGCCTCGGTGCGGTGCAGCGGCAGGTAGACGATGGCGACCGCCTCCACAGATGCCGACTGGCCGCCTGCGGCTGTCCGCTCAGCGGTGAATGCCGCCAGTCTCGGGACTGGCCTGCGGTAGAGCTGCTGCCCGGTCCGGTAAGGGTCATCGGGCCAGGTCATGTTGGTGTAGGTGCGCATCAGGGGCCGCTGCGGGTGGCGGTGTAGATGCTGCGGCCGAGGTATTTGGCATAGTGGTTTGCCTTGTACGGGTAGCGGTCCCAGATCGCGGTGACGGGCTCGTCCAGCAGGTTGCCGAGCTTGAGGAACAGGTCGGGCTGATCATAGACGGGCCACGCCTGGGCGTTGCCGTTCGGCTCGATCACGATCATGTGCCCCTCGGTCTCCGGGGTCCACGGGGTCATCCGCACCGCCGGCCGCCAGTCATGCGTGGCCCGCAGCTCGGTCAGCCGGCCGAACGCGTCGTGCGCCTCGTCCACGCTGATGAACTCCCGCTCCGGCAGGCCGAGCGCGTTGCCCTTGCGCAGCGGCAGGATCAGCTTCAGCTTGCCCGCGTCCAGCACGTCGGCGATCTGGCACAGGTACGGCAGGGCGTGCACGGTGGAGCGGAGCACGACCGCTGACAGCGAGATCGGCAGCCCGGTCTCTATGAAGGCCCGCACCCCGGTCATGGCCTTGTCGTAGTCGCCGCGGACCCGGGAGAACGTCGACCGCGGCCCGTCGAAGCCGATGTTGACGAACGCCACCTTGCCGGCCAGCCGGGGTGCCATGACCAGGCCGCGGGTGGCGTTGGTCGGCAGCCCGATGATGAAGCCGGAGTACATGTCCACGATCTCGGGCAGGTCGCGGCGCAGCAGCGGCTCCCCGCCGGACAGGAACACCCGCTGCACCCCGGCCAGGCTGGCGCGGACGGTGTCAAGCTGGCCCAGGGTGGGGTCGGCCATCTGGAGTGTTTCCGAGCAGAACCCGCAGTTGAAGTCGCAGCGCTTGGTGACCTGCAAGATCACCGACAGCGGGGCGGCTGCTGCTTCGCCGAGCGCTCCAGGGTCAGCCTGCCCGTCGAGAGCGAAATGATGGCCTGTGGTGAACGCGACGGCACCGTCGGCGACTCGACGCTGGTCCCTGGCGGGTACCTCGGGCACGGGCAGCACGGAGGTGCCGGGTGACAAGGTGGTCATGGATTCCTGCCTTTACTCGGCGCGTCGGGATGACGGCGGTCCGGGTTCCCAGCCTGAGGGCCTGGTGGCCGGTGCGTCACTCCCGGTGCTGGGAAGGTGTGATTCCCGCCCGGCCGTTGCCTCCGACCTGCGCCAACGCTCCTCGCTAGCCTGACCGGTTCCCGTCGGCTGGAGGACGCGTTCCCACCTGCGTAAACGCGGCTTGCCGCCCGCGTCCTGACGGCTACCGTTGATCGTGGCTACTTCGCACCGATCCGCCTGGCGCGCGGGCTGGCCCACGAGAGGCAGGAATGATGGCCTACGCCAAGACGAGCATGCGGGCCGAAAAGCGCGCCCTGCGGGAGAAGATGCGGGCCGTGGGGCTCGGCTACCCGGAGATCGCGGCCGAGCTAGCACGCCGCTACCGCTTCCGGCCCCGCGCTGCCCGGCGCGAAGCCTACGGATGGAGCCTCAAGGAGGCCGCGGCCCGCATCAACGCCCACAGCGGCGAGGTCGGACTCGACCCGGGCGGCATCGCGGCCATGACCGCAGCGCACCTGTGCGAGCACGAGAACTGGCCCGGTCATGGCCCCGAGCCCTCCGGCCGCCGGCCCACGCCCTACTTGCTTGCCCTGCTCGCGGCCGTGTACGGCTGCGCCATCACCGACCTCATCGACCTGGACGACCGCGAGCACCTCCCCCCAGCCGACCTGCTCATCCTTGACAAATACAGCCAGAACGCACCCGCCGCCGTCAGCTACCCCTCTGCGCCGTCGGCGCCGCCGTCAGTGCAGCCATCGCATGCGCTTGCCCGGCCCGCCAACGGTGAGGATCAGCGTGCCGTTCTCGAGCTCCTCGGCAATGCTGCCTGTCTCCCGCCCGGGCACGCCGCAGCCGCTGCGTCCGCGCCCCAGGGCGTCACTTACCGTTGGATGCAGGAGCCGGATCTGGGTGGCTCCTGGATCGAACGTGAGGTATGCATGGCGGCGCACGAAGGCAGCGACCACGCCGAGCAGGCCGAGCGCCGCGATATCGGCGAGACGACCCTGGAACAGCTGCGCGCCGACGTGGTCCAGCTATCCCGGGACTACATGACCGATGAGCCGTTTTCGCTGTTCCTGGAAATGCGACGGGTCCGCAGCCGGATGTATGCGGCGCTGGACCGCCGCCTGTGGCCGCGGGACCAGGCTGAGCTCTATTTCCTGCTGGGCTGCCTCAACAGCCTCATGGCCAGCGCAGCAAATGCTCTTGGCTATCCTCAGTCAGCCGAGGAACTAGTCCGAGCCGGCTGGGCCTATGCCAGTGTGATCGATCATCGCCCGCTGATGGCCTACCTGCGGCTCGATCTCGCCAATATCGCCTACTGGGCCAACAGGCCCAGGCAATGTCGCGACCTGGCGCAGAGCGGCCTGCGCTACATCGCAGATGGGCCGACTGCCGCCATGCTTCATCTCAAGCATGGCCGGGCGTCCGCGCGGCTGGGCGACTCCGAAGCCGCCCGCCGGGCTCTCGCCGATGCTGAGGAGATCACGGAGCACGAGTGGCAGGACGATCTAGTTGAGATCGGCGGGGACTTTGACCTCTCGCGCGCTAGCCAGCACTACCTGGCTGGCTCTGCCCTGATAGAGATGCCCGGTGCGGAGGACAGCGCAGCCGCCGAACTTGAAACGGCTACCAGTCTCTACGCCGCTGGACCGCGCCCCGGTGAGGTATATGGCTACACCATGGAGGCGCTTGCCCGCATCGAACTGGCCACCGCGCGGCTGCGGGCACACCAGCTCGATGCCGCCATCGCCGCTATGGCGCCAGTCCTGGCCCTGCCATCCGCCAAGCGGATCGCCTCCCTGTCTCAGCGTCTCGGCCGTGTCCGCACGGAACTCGCTCGACCGCACTACCAGGGCGCGGCCCAGGCGCGGGAACTGGATGAGCGGGTCGAGGAATTCGGCCGCGACACCATCGTCAGCGCCCTGCATGACCTTCCCGCCAGCCCCGGCTGACGTAACGTCAGCCAGGCTTGACGCATCCATTGTGGCAAGGGCAAGAAGACATGATGCTGCGCCGTCTGGACCGATCCTGATCATGTGAGCCGTGTGGTCCCGGCCCAAGGCAGCGCGGTGGCGCGCCTCTCCGTCGAAGGAGCCACGGGAATCTTCCGACGGGCGATGTCCACAGGCGCTCTTCCTTTGCACAGGGCGTAACTGCTGCTCTTACTGGCCTGTAGCCGGCCCTCATGCACAGCTGGCTGCTTGCGTGACGGCGTTTCCCACAGCCTGGGCTCCTTTATGCACGTGGCGATCCACAAGGCGCCGCGGGTAGCGTGCCGTCCCTGGCCGGCGGACAGTGTCCGTCCCGGCCTCGCGCGCAGGCGGCTTGCCTGGTCAGGGGGATTATCCCGGTGGTTGGAGGAGACGCGGTGGATATCAGGTCGGCGCAGAAGCTCGCCTGGGAGAACAAGCTCGCGAAGGGCTTCAACACGACCGATGTGCCGCTGGAGTTCTGCCTGCTGAGCGGCGAGGTCGCAGAGGCCTTCGATGCCTGGCGCAAGGGCCGTCCGCAGGTGGCCGAGGAACTCGCCGACACCGCGATCTTCCTTCTCAGCCTGGCCGAGATGATCGGTGCTGATCTGCAGGAGGCCGTGGAGGCCAAGCTCGCCGCCAACGAGGCGAGAATATATCGGCAGCTGCCCAACGGGGTGCTGGTGAAAGATACTTCTCCGTCAGCGTAGTGCCTTACGCAGCGGCTGCGGTGGTGTCGATGGTGATGACGGACGCGTGATTGGCCAGCCGGGTGAACACCTCGGCGTATGCAGATGTCAGTGCGTTTATTCGCGGCAGTGAGGGGGCCTGGCCGTCGCGGGCTAGCAGGCGCGCGGCTATCTGGTCCGGCTGGCCGGTGAGGTGGACCAGGATGCCGCCGCGCTGCGCCGCCACGGCGGCGAGATGTGCTGCTTGCTCGAAGGTGAGCCGGGAGTGGCCGCGATCGAGCGGGCCGTGTACCAGCTCGCTGACGAAGCTGCGGTCCAGCACCTGCGGTCCCGGCCGGGCCAGGATTGCGTGGTATTTCGCGAATAGGTCTGTCCCAGCCGGGGTGAGGGTGGCGTGAACGAGGGAATGGCCGCGGCGGTTCGCGAGCGCCGCGGCCAGGGTGGTTTTCCCTGCTCCGTCGCAGCCGTCCAAGACGATGAGGTCATGCCCATCCGCCCAGTCTCTAAGGCCGGGCTTCATCACCGCGAATCCACCATGGCTGCGAGTTCGCTGATGGTAGTGAAACGGCCGCTGATTGCGTACTGGATCATGAGGTTTCGCCAGTTCGGTTCGCGGCCGTCGGCGAATGTCCACCCTGCGCCCGGGTCTGCGGCCAGCACCGGTCGTCCCGTGGCAGCGCAGGCCCCGATGATTAGGGCGGCGCCCGGCGGGGTTTCGGGGCCGGAGGCATCGATGAGTGTCAGCCCAGCGTGCTGCGACACGGCCCAGTCGGCTCGCGCCGCTACGGAGGGCTCGGCTGCGTCCGTGAGCTGGAATCGGGTGGGGAGGTGGACGTCCCACCCGCGGGCGGTCAGCAGGCGGGCAGCGTCATGCCACAGGTCGCGCGCCAGGTAGGGGGATGGCTCGATGAAAGCCCGGCGCCGCGCGGTAGTGACGTGTCTTGCTGCGGCGCGCGGCTGAGCTCGCAGGAGAGCGGCGATGGCACGGTCGGCGGCGGCGCGCACAGGCTGGAGGTTGCGGTGCAGGAACGCCGCGAACCGGTCTGGGCTGTGCGCAGGCGGCGGGGCGAGCCGGTGCACCCGGACCACTTCGGTCAGCACGACGTCCAGCATCGGGTCGGGGAAGGCCCAGGCGGACCTGCCCCTGGCAAGCCCGTAGGTCTGGAAATCGGTGGTCACGGCTACGACGGGTATGCCGAGGGCGGCCGCGTAGCCGATTTCCATGCAGACGCCGTCGTCCAGGCTGGGTCCGTGCAGCAGCGCGAGCATCCCGTCGATGCGGTGCAGCCGTTCGCGGTCGAGTTCGTACAGGCGCCGGCCCTTGCAAGCGTCCGCGAGGTCTTCCTCGTCGGTATCGCAGAATGGCAGGAACACCGCATCCGCGCCGACGCGGCGGGCGAGGCGCCCGGCAACGTAGGCGCCCAGCGCCCGGTCGTGGGCTGAGAAGAGCCGGTGCGCGACGTAGTACAGGCACATGGTCTGCTCTTAGCGACCGGTGATGGCCAGGCCAGGACCCCGGATCGACCGGGCTGCGGCGGTGACGGCCGCCCGGAGGGCGTCGTCATCGCTCAGGCCGCGGGCCACGCTGGCCAGGAATGCCCCGGCCAGGATGTCACCGGCACCGGTGACCTCGGCGGCCGAGGTCTGAGGCGGCCGGATGGTGACGATGGCGTCGCCATGCCGGAGCAGGGTGACCTCGCCCGGCCCGTCAGAGATGACAACCGCAGCCAGGCAGGCTGGGTCGGTCAGGGCGGCGAGAGTAGTGAACTCGGCGGCGTTGACGAAGACGACCCTGGCATGCGGCAGGAAGGGAGCGGCAGCACTGATCATCTCCGTGGCACTGGCGAGGTGGAAGTCGGTGCTGAACATCAGCCCGGCGCGGGCCAGGCGGCCCAGCACCGCACCAGCGAGAAGGGGCCGCCGGCAGCACACGTGGTACTGGCCGTGGCGGCCGATCGCGGTGAGGCAATGGCTGGTGAGCGACTCCGCGGCGCCGAAGGAACAGTCGATGCTGGCCAGCTTCCCGGCGCCGGCGTAGGTGAGCGTGAAGGCGCATGAGGGGCCGGGAACCACCTTGACGCTCGTGAGGTCGAGACCGGCCAGGCGCGGGTCGCCGCGGATCCAGCCCAGGTCTGCGCCGATCACCGATACCGGTGCGGCAGCCAGCCCGGCCCGGAAGGCCGCCCGGGCCACGTGTAACGCGGCCCCGCCGAGCAGCTCGAACCGGCGCCCGTCGGGGTAGATCGCGAGATCGCGGGATATGTTGCCGAGCACGGCCAGCT
>QHBV01000217.1:15497-44847 GCA_003244035.1 Solirubrobacterales bacterium
GCTGCCAGGTCCCGGTAGGCGTCGGCGTGGGCGGTCACGGCGGCCTGGAGCAGTATGCGCAGGTGCTCGTAGGCAGCGGTGCCAGCGGTGAGGGTGATCCCGAGCAGGGGCGCCAGCCTGGTCACCATGCCGGAATCGACGGGAATGATCCCGCAGTGGTAGCCGCGTGCGTACAGCACCGCGCACTGGGCGGTGTTGTATCCCGCTCCGTCGACCTCCGCGCTGACGGACGCGATCAGCTCATCGGGCGGTGCGGTGGCCAGGTCGATTCCGGGTACGCCGGCCCGGTCGATGAAACGGGCCAGTGATCGCAGGTAGCGGATTCGCGCTGAGGGCAGGCCGATCGGGCGGACCAGGCGGGCCAGGGACTCGTCGTCCAGCGTGCTAAGCATGTCCCAGCCGAGTGTGTCGGCGCGGGCGACCACGCCGGCATAAGTGCTGATCATGGCGTAGGAGACCCGGCTGCTCCAGCCGGCCACCGCCATGCGAATGCGCCAGTCCTGCACGTAGCCAGGCCACCACCGGTTGTCGTCATGGTTGGCCTCGACGGCCGCCTGGACATCCGGCGGCGTGGCCGCGCTGGTGACGAAGGCGCTCACCCGGTCGGCGAGTTCCGGCGTGTACCCGGTGATGGTCGCACCAGGGTGGCCGCCCATCAGTCGTTTCCCCCCGCCTGCAGCGCATGAGTGACGACGGCCAGGTTGGACGAGACGACTTTCTTGCCGTAGGTCTGCGCCAGTACCTTCTCCAGCCCCCAGGTGGGCCACCCGGTGCATGACAGCACGATCGCCTGCGCCTCCTCGACAGCTCGCGTGTCGGCCCGTCTGGCCAGGTCCCGGATCTGGCCCGGGTCGATGGCTGAATACCCATCGCGCAGGTCTAGCGTCGCATGCCCGGTCACCGCAACGCCATGATTCCCGAACGTGTCGGCCTCTGCCTCGCAAACCTTCGCAGGGTAAGGGGTGAGCAGCACGATCCGGTCGCAGTGCCACTGCCGGAGCACGGCAAGGATCGCGTCAAACGCCGTGACGACCGGCACCCGGGAGCCTGCGGTCGCCGTCTGCGCCTGGCCAGGGAACACGAACGCGGCCGATGTGCAGGCCAGGTAAACACGCTGCAGCGGCAGCGCCGCCAGCTGCCCCAGCGCGGCCGGGACGGCCGCCAGCAGCCCGGCCAGGAAATCCTCATCCAGGGCCGTGCCCAGCGACGCCGGGACCAGCCGCGCGTAGTGCCAGGCCACCGACCTGCCCGCCCACCGCGGCAGCTCAGCCTCCACGACCGAGTTCGCCCACGGCACCAGCACCCCGGCATGCTGAGCCCGGCGACGTGCCGGCCGCCGCTCACGCGGCTGCTGGCGTTCCTGCGGCTGCATGACGCTCCCCGATGAGATAGCGCGGCTCGTGGCCGGTCACGATCATGGCGGCATTCTGGAACAGCGGCCGGGCGGTGCCGCGCTCGACGACCTGGATCGGGTAGGAGCCAAGCCGCCGGTGCCAGGTTCCGCTGGTGGTGACGAAGAACGAGTGCAGGCCGGGGATCGTTTGTCCGGCCGGGTAAACTCGCTGTTTCATCGGCTGGTCGAACACCTGCGAGATATCAGCTTTCCAGGTATCGAAATGTTCCGCCGACGGCGGCTGTGCGTGGCGCATCGCGGCCAGCGGCGTTCCGTCATAGGCGCGGGCCTGGCGGACGTTGATGCGATGACAGCGCCATCCCTCGTCCAGGATCCGCACCAGCCCCGCGAGGTTCTCGTAGTGGGTGCGGTGAGTCTCTCCGGGCAAGCCGTAGATCAGGTTCAGCCCGGGCAGCAAGACCGGCAGGCCGCCAGGCCCGGCATGAGCGCCAGCCTCGTTGACATTAGCGACGGCGCGCATTAGCACCTCTGGCGTGCAGGTCAGCGCGTTGGCCTCGATAACAGCCGGGTCGAAGGTCTCGATCCCCATCGGCGCGCAGTTGCCCTCGGTGCAATACCGGGCAACCAGCCGAGCGATGGCCGCGCCGACGGGGGAGGCCACTGCCAGCGGGTCGGCGTTGTCGATGTGCAGAACCTCCAGGCCGGGGCAGCTCTCGCGGATGCCGGCCAGCAGCCGCTCGATCGCGGCGGCATCGCGGTTCAGGTAAGAAAAGAAGCAGGTCTGCTGACCTAGCCGGACGTTCCTCACCCCGGCCTGGTATAGCGCCGTGATCTCATCCAGCACGTCCGCAGGGTCGCGGAACACGACGCGGCTGCTCTTGACCGGTTCGTTGCAAAACGAGCAGAACTTGCGCCGCGTGCACCCCCGGTACAGCTCTATCTCAGCGACCGGCTGCCAGCCGAGCTGGCTGATCAGTCCCGCGCAGGAGCCGCGGTCGGCTGCCAGGCGCTCGTACGGCGCGGCCTCGCGGCTGCCTGCGCCAAGATCAGCGGAGGTGACCGTGTGGGTGTGCACGGCGTCGAACGAGCCCGCATAGGCCTCCGGATCACGCAGAACCCAGGACCCGAGCGGGCCCAGCAGCACACGCCGGCCGCGCGTGCATGCCAGCGCCCGGGCGATCTCCTGCGCCGACCCGTTCCGGGCATGCAGGTGAACCGACGGCACCGCATCACCAGCGATGACCACCGTCATCGTCGCGTCCGCGAGGATCTTCAGCGCCTCGCCGCGGCTGGCCGTGGCCGAGTATGTCAGCGGGTCCGACATCGGCGGGTCCACATGCGGCCGGCCGCCGTTGAGGCACCACCGCACATCGTCGATGGTCAGGTACCGGACATCGGCCCTCGGGAACGTTCTCGCCAGTGCGCCATAAGCGGCACGGGCGTAGGTAGATAAATACGGCGGGACCCCCAGACCGCTCGGCTCCACCGTGTAACAGTCCAAGATCACGGCAACATCCGTCATGCGAACCTCCTGGGACAGACCGTCAGCCCGGCCTCTCTCCATATGACACCACGGGCGGGCCGGAGGGGCGGGGTGACAAAGTGGTCATGGATTTCTGCCTTACTCGGCGCGTCGGAATGACGGCGATCCGGGTTCCCAGCCTGACGGCCTGGTGGCTGTGCGTCACTCCCGGTGCTGGGAAGGTGTGATTCCCGCCCGGCCATAACCTCCGACCTGCGCCAACGGTCCTTACCAGCCTGACCGTTCCCGCCGACAGGCGGACGCGCTCCCACCTGCGTAACACGGGTTGCGGATACCCGCAGCCCGGCCAGCCGTTCCAGGCAGAGCTGTCTCCAGGCGTGCCGCAGCCCGCGGCTCCAGGAACACCATGCCGTCAACCGGGGCAGGTCAATGCTGGTGACGTGACGGACGGTCTCAGTTAACCGGCGAGCTGTCATGATTGCGTTCACTGCCATTCCGTGCCTATCTGTGCCCATACCACCTTCCCGCCTGAGTCGTGCGGGAAGTACCAGTTCCACCGCGTGCTGATGGTTTCCACCAGCAGCAGCCCGCGGCCGTTCTCAGCGTCGTCGGACGAGTACATCCGCACTGGCGGCTGCGGGCTAGCATCCCAGACAAGGATGAGCACACGCCGGTTGTCAGATAGCAGCCACATTCGTACGGGGGGGAGGAATTCCATCGCCTGGGATGCTTGCACGGCGTTGGTGAGCAACTCGCTTACGACAAGTTCAGCAGCCTCGCTAAGATCGGCTAGTTTCCACTCCCATAGCAATTGCCTTACGTGCAGCCGCGCGCATGGCACTGCGCTCGGCAGCGGGCCGAGTTCGAGAAAGCTCTGTAGCGGCCAGTCTTCCACCATGTCGTGTTCCCGATGCGGCGTGAAAGGCGGGATCGGCATCATCCAGGCCCTGGTGTTCCTATGGCCGCATGACGGGCCGCCCGTTCTGGCGTCGGCAAGGCGAACGGGACCGTCTAGCCAGGCAGCAGCGGCCATGCCGTTCATCGGGTGCCTCCCTATGCCGCGGTCATCCGGCGCCCCGCTCGCGCTCGGCGCTCTCCCCGGGGCTGCCGGGCAGCCGGCGCCACGCAGCACGCACGCGGCGGCCGGGACGGAGCGTGAGGTTTCCCATGATCAGACTCCCATTTCGTACCCTGATCCCTGAGGATGACATCTGAGGCAGCGGGTTATCACTCCCCGTGTTGGGAAGGTGTGGTTCCCGCATCGATATCCATTCCTAGCTGCGTGAATGCGATCACATACGAGAATCTGCTCCCGCTGTGCGCGCGGCCGGTTATCCGTGCACCCGGCCGGGCGGAATCCGGGCAGAGCGCAGCTTCCCGCGACCGTGGGTGATACCAGCACCGCGCTGCGAGAGCCGGACGTCATCTGACGTGCCGTGGCACCGGCATCCGGATACCAGGGCGAGCTACCCGGGGTCAGTGCCGGCTACCGTCCTGATCGCAGATCAGGCGCACGCAGCGGCAGCTTTGGTACTCATCTCGGCGTCCCCGGCGGCGGACCGCTCGTTCCGACGGCTTGCTGGATCGAGGTGAAGCCCGCCGCGCGGGCCCGGCGGGCGAGACCATGGTGGATGTGGCGGGGCCACAGCGGGCCGCCGTAGACGAATCCGGTGTACGCCTGCAGCAGGGTCGCACCGGCCTGGATGCGCTCCCACGCGTCGTCAGGGGTCTCGATTCCCCCGGCCGCGACGAGGACGAGGCGGTCCCCTGCCCTAGCGCGGAGCTGGCGCAGCACGTGCAGGGCGCGGTCCTTGAGCGGGGCACCGGACAGGCCTCCGGTCCCGGCAGCGTCGACCTCAGCGGGGCCGCTGGCGAGGAGGTCTCGGGTGATGGTGGTGTTGGTGGCGATAATCCCGTCCAGGCCGAGTTCGAGAGCGAGGTCAGCGATGGCGTCAATGTCGTCGTCTGCGAGGTCAGGGGCGATCTTGACCAGCAGCGGGACCGGCCGGGCGCTTGTAGTCTCCAGGGCGTCCCGGACGGCAGTGACCAGCGGGCGCAGGTGGGTGACGGCCTGCAGGTTGCGCAGTCCGGGGGTGTTGGGAGAGCTGACGTTGATTACCAGGTAATCGGCGACATCGGCGAGCAGCCTCGCGCTCGCGGCGTAGTCACTGGCAGCCTCGGATTCGGGCGCGGCCTTCGTCTTGCCGATGTTCGCCCCGACCATCAGGCTGCGGGTGCGGCGCGAGCGCAGCCGCGCGGCGGCTGCGGCTGCGCCCTGGTTGTTGAAGCCCATCCGGTTGACCAGGGCGCGGTCGCGGGGCAGGCGGAACATCCGGGGCTTTGGGTTGCCCGGCTGCGGCTGCGCGGTCACGGTCCCGACCTCGACGAACGCGAATCCCATCGCGCCCAGTGCGTCTGGTCCGAGGGCGTCCTTGTCGAAGCCGGCTGCCAGCCCGAGCGGGCCGGGCAGGTCACGGCCGAACGCCTGGACCTGCAGCACCGGGTTCCCCGGGGCAAGGCAGCGCAGGAGCAGCCGCGAGACGCCAGGCACGGCTGCGGCCCAGCGGATAAGCCCGAATCCGAGGCGGTGCGCGGTCTCCGCGGGCAGGCGCCGGAACACGGTGGAAAACAGCAGCTTGTACATCGCCCTCCAGCGATCGTGCCCGGCGGCAGCAGGAGCGCCACGCAGCCGGGACTGTGCCGTTATAGTCGCCGATCGTAGCGGCGCCGCGCATCGGTGAGGATGATCGGGCAGTGGCGCGTCGCTTTGTTCACGAGCGGGCTATGGATGATGTGGTGCGGGCTAGCGGTCACGGCTGGGACGGTCGAGTTCCTGCACGATGGTCGCGCCGGCGAAGTTATCAATCCGGTCGCGGAGGTCGCCTGCCTCCCGTGCACCGCTGAACTCAGCGCCTGCCAGGCGGATCCGGACGTCGGCCAGTCGCTCCCCGAGCTGGGCGATGCGCAGGCCGGCCGGGATCGCGAGCACGGGCGCCAGGCTTTCCGCTGCGCCATCGAGACGCCGCTTCAGCAGGTAGGCCACGGCCATGTCCACCCGGGCTAGCGACTCGGCCCCGTAGGAACGCTGCGCAGCGGGACCGCCGGCGTACAACTCGATGGCGCGGGCAGCGGCTTCCAAAGCGGCGTCGGCCTGGCCCAGATGAATAAACGCTGCTCCGGCATAGCAGTGATTCTTGGTGTCGGCGAAGCCGAATACCCCGCCGACTTCATCGTGCAGGTAATCACCGCCTGCCAGGGATTCCCGGTCGGCGGCACCCATGCACCGGCTGGCCTCCCGGGCGTCGCCAAGCAGGGACCACGCCCGGGCCTCGATCGAATGCAGCCGGACACCGGCCGTGGCGGAATCGGCGTAGCGCCTGGCGCTTTGCGCTAGCCGGACGGCCTGCCGGGGCCGTCCCGACCAGTACTCGATCAGCGCCTGCATGCCGCGGGTCCAGGCCCGCAGCCCGTTGTGTCCGATGATGTCACCGTACGCCCAGGCGGCCCGGGCCTGCTCCGAGGCGGCGTCCCGGTAACCCAGGTCGGTGCTGGCGTTGGCGAGAAGGCCGCACAGCAGGCCGGCCAGCAGGTGCAGCTGGGCGGTGGCGGCAGGCTTCTGGCGTCCGGCCAGCAGGAAATAGATCCGGTCACGCACGCGCAGCATCTCAGCGAACATCGGCAGCGGCGGAACATGCACGTAGTCAGCGGCGATGCGCCGGACGTCGGCGTCGAGCTGCTCCAGCGTGGCTTCCCCCACGTTGGTGCTTTCGGCCCATTCGGCATGCGTGCTCGACTCGTGGGCTGCCGCCAGGATCAGCGCCTTTTCTGACAGGCGATCGAGTGCAGCAGAGGCGGCCACTCCAGCGGCTATGCCGTGACGCTGCGAGGAGCGGCGGCCCGGCTCGGCGGCCTGCGGGCGCGGAAGCTCTGCCGCGGCGGCTGCGGACCCGGCGGCCTGGCCGCTGGCCGCCAGCTGGCCTGCGGCCGGTGGCAGCGGTGTTAGCCCTGCGGCTGCCTTCGCCTGCGGCGCCCCGGCGGTCTCAGCGATGGCTCCGGGCTGCCGACCGTGAGCGTGCTGCCCGTCGGCAGACGCGGCCTTGCCGACAATGAGCCGGTCGGCGGGCGGCATGCGCTCATAGTCGGCCACGTCGAGCAAGTCGTGCACGTTGCACCCGTACACCGCAGCGAGCAGCGACAGCAGGTACGGGGTGGGCCTGCGCCCCGCGGGCTCAGGTCCTTCACCTGGCCAGTTCTCGTATTCGCACAGGTGCGGACCGGTCATGGTGACCGTGGTTCCGTCGGGATCCATCCCGGCGTGGGCAGCATGGGTGCTGATCTGCTCCGCGGCCTCCGTCTGTGACCAGCCGTAGGCGTGCCGCCAGGCGGCCCGGGGGCGCATCTGGTAGCGCCGGGCGAATTCCACGGCAATCTGCCGGTGGCTCATCCCCAGCGCGCGCATCTTGTCCCGCAGGACACGCTGCTCGGCCCGCAGGCTGGTCTTCGCATACGGCATGTCCATTCGGCCTTTCCGCCTGGAAAAGGAGCACCCGGCATTGCCGGTAACAGGATCAACGGTAGCCGCCCCGGCGGCTAATGAAGGTGCTGACCTGGCGGCCGATGATCCGCCTGCGAAGGATCTGCCGCTGACCGCCCAGGCCGGCCGACGCGCCGACGATGCCGCCCCGGCAGCTCCCGCGATGGCTGTCGTGCAGGAGATCCTGCGAGATCCAGGCGGCCCGATCATCGCCGAACTCGCCGGCGAGCACCGCCCTCCACGTGATCTCAGGGAAGGTACTGGGAACCAGTTTGTGCGTCTGCTCGGACAATGCGCACCTCACGATGGGCGAGACTGCGGGAACCACAGGTTCCCGGCACGGGGAGTGACCGCCAGATCACCATCCGGGAGAGTGGTGGCGGCTGCCAACGCCGATCCTCCCTGGGTCGCGGCGGCCTGGAGGTGACATGGAGCGAGTGCTGGTGACGGGGGTAGCCGGGTTCATCGGGTCCCATCTGGCGGAGGGCCTGCTGAGGCGCGGGATGGCAGTTACCGGGGTGGATTCGCGTTCGCCAGCCAGTGATCCGGGGGCGGCCGAGAATCTGGCCGGGCTGGTCGGCCGCGACGACTTTCACCTGGTGGTTGCCGATCTGGTGACGGCAGACCTTACGCCGCTACTCGAAGACGTGCCGGTGGTGTTTCATCTTGCCGCGATGGCCGGGGTGCGCCGGTCATGGGGCGATCGTTTCGCTGACTACCTGGCCTGCAACGTAATCGCCACGCAGCGGTTGCTGGAAGCGTGCGTCGCAGCTGAGGTGCCCCGGCTGGTCGCCGCGTCCTCATCGAGCGTGTACGGGCACGCCAGCACAGGCCCGTCGCGGGAGGACGACCCGCTGGCGCCGGCCTCCCCGTACGGGGTGACCAAGCTGGCCTCGGAACGGCTATGCGCCGCGTACGCCACCAGGCGCCAGGCCAGCACGAGTGTGGTGGCACTGCGGTATTTCACAGTCTACGGCCCGCGGCAGCGGCCTGATATGGCGATCAGCCGGATCTTGCGCGCCGCCATGTCCGGGCGTGGTGTGCCGTTGTACGGGGACGGCAGGCAACGGCGAGACTTCACCTATGTCAGCGACGCGGTCGCGGCAACGGTGGCCGCCGCGACCGCGGACACGCAGATGGCGGTGGTCAACGTCGGGTCGGGGCGCAGCACCACACTCAAAGAAGTGCTTGACCTTGTAGCGGTGATAACCGGCGGGGCGGTCCCGGTGCTGCACAGGCTGGATCAGCCGGGGGATGTTGAGGTCACCGCCGCCGACCTCACGCGCGTCCGAGAGTTGCTCGGCTATCAGCCCTCGACCGATCTGGCCGCAGGGCTCAGGCAGCAGTGGACGTGGCTGACCTCCCAGCGCCACGGGTATGCCCCGCTGACTGCGGACGTGGCGGCGCGGTGATGCTAGTGCTGTCCGCCAGCTCGGCCAACGAGCTGTTCACCGCCGCCTGCCACGCGGTCCGTGCGACGGGTAGGCCAGCCGCGCCCCGGCAGATGGCCACCCTGGAGATTCTCGGTGCGAGCTTGTGCCTGACCGACCCCAGACGCCGGTTCGTGGACTTGCCGCCGGTCCGCGTGCTCAACCCTGCCTTCGCCGTCGCGGAGGCGGTGTGGATCTTGTCTGGCTCGGATGATCCGTGGATCTACCAGTACAACCAGCGGCTCTCCGGCTACGCGGATCATGGGCGGCTGATGGGCGCTTACGGGCCGCGGCTGCGCCGCTGGCATGGCACGACCGACCAGCTCGACCAGGTCCGCACAGTGCTCACCGACGACCCGGATTCCCGCCGGGCCGTCATTCAGTTGTTCGACCCCGCCGCCGACTTCCGCGGGCACAAGGACGTCCCGTGCACCCTGGGATACAGGTTCTTCCTCCGCGACGGCCGGCTCGACATGCACACCACGATGCGCAGCCAGGATCTGTGGCTGGGGTTCTGCTATGACATCTTCACCGCCACGCTGCTGCAAGAACTGCTCGCTGGCTGGCTCGGAGCTGACCTTGGTGAGTACCGTCACCAGGTCGATTCGCTGCACTTGTACGCGCAGGATCTGCCCGCCGCTGAGCGACTGCCCCCGGAGACCAGGCCAGGCCCGCTGATGACACCGCTGGCCGCGCCGTGGGCAGAGCTTGACGAGCGGCTCCGCCGCGTGATCGCGGGCGAGCCGGTCGCCGGCAACGGATGGACGGAGATGGCCGGGGTGCTGGCCAGCTACCGGGCCTGGAAATCCCGGGACCGGTCCAGGGCACGACTGACGGCGGCGCGCCTGCCCGGCCCCCTCGCCGCGGCGCTATGGCGCTGGTATGACCGCCTTGAGCACGGTGACCGCGTCCCGGCCGGGACGCCGCAAGCGGGTGAGAACCGGTGAAACGACGCCACCCCTCCGTGGTGCTCGGCATGTGCTCATACACGCATGATTCTGCCGCCGCCCTGGTGGTGAACGGGCACCTAGTCGGCATGGCGGAGGAGGAACGCCTGTCCGGCGTCAAGCACACCCGCGACTACCCGGCGCGATCCGTGGCGTGGCTGCTGGAGGAGGCGGCCCTGACGGCTGCCGACGTGGAGGTTGTCGCCTATAACTTCGCCGGCCACCGATATCTAGCCGGGGTGGCGGGCAGCATCCCTCACCTGCTGAGACCCGATACTCGTCGGCGCGCGATGCCGCGAGCGGCCAGCTTCGCGGTCATCCACCACCGCTACCGGCAGCGGATGCGCGCCCTGCGGGAGAAGTTCCCTGGCGCGGCCATCCGCAGCGTCAGCCATCACCGGGCCCACGGGCTCTACGCGCTCGCCGCCTCCGGATACGAGGAAGCCGCCGTGCTCATGACCGACAGCCTCGGGGAGACCTGCACCACTTCGATCGGCCACGGCGGTGCCGATCGCCATGGCCTCCGCTACCGGATCGCCGAGACCATCAGCGACCCGGCGTCCCTGGGCTACGCCTACGGCGCGGTCACCGCGCACCTAGGGTGGCGGCGCGGCGACGAGGAAGGCACCGTGATGGCACTGGCCGCGCTCGGCGACCCCGCCCGGTTCCGTGACATCTTCGCCCGCGCCATTCCGCTCACCCGGACCGGGTTCACGCTGGATGCGGGCTTGTTCCCGCTGCGGGTGCTGCGCCACGGCTGGACGCGCGTCACCCCGGCGTTCATCCAGGCGACCTGCACGCCACGGCGGCCAGATGAGGAGATCAGCCAGGTACACGCCGACCTGGCGGCCGCCGTGCAGGAACGCACCGAGCAGGTGATGATCCACCTGGCCCGCCGCGCCCGGCAGGTGACCGGCACCCGGCTGCTGTGCACGGGCGGCGGGGTCGCGATGAACTGCGTCGCCATCGGCAAGATCATCGACACGGGCCTGTTCGACGAGGTTTTCGTGCCGCCCGCACCCGGTGACTCCGGCACCCCGGCCGGCGCCGCCATCGCCGCCTGCCTGGACATGGCCGGCTTCCTGCCCGCCGGGGTCGAGCACGCCTGCTACCTGGGACCAGCCTTCCCCGGCTTCCGGCCCGGCCTGGCCCCGCTGCCGGATCTGGCCGCCCGCCAGGTGACCGACCCGGCCGGGTTTCTCGCCGCCCAGCTCGCCAGCGGGAAAATCGCCGGGCTCTTCCAGGGCCGGCTCGAAGCCGGGCCGCGCGCCCTGGGCAACCGGTCCATCCTCGCATCGCCCCTGGTTCCCGGCGTGACACAGCGGCTGAACGCTGCGGTGAAGTTCCGCGAGCCGTTCCGCCCGTTCGCCCCGGTCGTCCTCGCGGACAAGGCGGCCGATTATTTCCGGCTCACCCAGCCCAGCCCGTACATGTCGATCGCGGCACCGGCCACCGAGCTGACCCGGCGGGTGATCCCGGCGGTCGTGCACGCCAACGGCACCGCCCGCGTGCAGACCCTCACCGCGAGCCAGAACCCGTTCCTCGCCGAGGTCCTCCAGCGCTTCGCTGACCTGACCGGGGTCCCGGTGCTGATCAACACCTCGCTCAATGTCAAGGGCAAGCCCATCTGCGGCACCCCGCAGATGGCGCTGGACTGCCTGGCCTCCAGCGGCCTGGACGGCCTGATGCTGGACGGCGGATGGTGGGTGAGCAAATGAGGATCGGCTACTCCTGCTGGGGGTTCCTCGGCCCCGGGGTCACCGACACCCCCGACGGCGGGCGAAGCCACCGCCGCACCCTGGTCAACGGCCTGATCCGCGCCGGGCACGACATCGTGTTCCTGCAAGCCAACCGCGACCTGACCGAGGCCAGCCACAACCTGACCGGCCGCTACACCTGGGACAGCGGGCTGCCGGAAATCGACGCCTTGTTCCTGGAATGGCGCTGGCCCATCCCTGGCCGCAACATCACCGCCTGCGGCACCGACGGGCACACCTGCGACCTGCACCGCCAGGTCCAGCTCGTCACTGGCTACACCCGCGGCCAGCGGGTGCCAACAGTGATCTGGGACAAGGACCTGCAGCTTCCGCCCGGGCACCCGCTCCGGGGCCTGCCAAACGTGGCCGTCTGCGAACCGGCGCTACTGCCTGGCCCCGGCGCGGCAAGCCTGCTGTTCCCGGTCGCGGACGCCGTCCTAGATGCCGCCAACCCGGTCGCCCTGGCAGCGGAACCGCGCCCGCTGCCGCTGGTGTATATCGGTAACCAGTACGACCGCGACGGCGCGTTCGGCGCGTACTTCGCCCCGGCCGCCGCCCGATTCGCCCACCTGGTGGCCGGGAAGTGGACCGACACCAGCCGATGGCCGCACCTGAACTTGACCGGCCGCTGCCCGTTCAGCGAGGTCAGCCACCTGTACCGGTCCGCGCTGGCCACCGTGCTGCTGCTCCCAGACCGGTACGCCCGCGCCGGCCAGATGACCCAGCGGCTGTTCGAGGCCGTGCTGGCCGGGTGCCTGCCCATCACCCCGGCCAGTATCGCCTGCGCGGGCAGGTTCACCCCGCCCGCCCTGCACGCCGCCGACGGGCAGCACGTCATCGACCGGCTCCGGCACGCCCAGGCCGCCGCCGGGACGGCCTGGCATGTCGAGACGATCGCGGCCTGCCTGGAACGGCTGGGCATCTTCCGCCTATCCCGCCAGATCGCCACCCTCAACCGCGTCCTGGAAAGGCTGACCGATGCGTCCTGTGCGCGCCTGCCCGCCACGTCCCCCCGGCCCCGGTAGGCTCGCCCACCGTGGACCGGATCGCGATCATCGGATGCGGCGGCAGTGGCAAATCCCATGTGGCCCGCGCCCTCGGCGCCGCCCTGGGCATCACGCCCGTCCACCTGGACGCGCTTTACTACAACCAGGACTGGAACCCGCTGCCCAAGGACGAGTTCGCCGACCTCCAGCACGACATGGTCACCCGGCCGCGGTGGATCATCGACGGGAACTATGCCTCCAGCCTCCCGATCCGGCTGCAGGCCGCGGACACGGTGATCTTCCTCGACCTGCCCGCCCGGTCCTGCCTGGCCGGGATCGCCGAGCGGCGGCTGCGGCACGGCGCAGGGCAGCACGACGCGATCGGCGTGTACGACCGGATCACGCCGAACTTCGTCCACTACATCATCGGCTACCGGCGGCAGATGGCCCCCCGGGTCCGCCGCCTGATCGCCGAACATGCCGGGAACGCCGAGGTGATCGCGCTGCGCAGCCGCCGTGCCAGCCGCCGCTACCTCGCCGACGTCACGGCAGCCACCACGGCCGGCTCGCTGTCCGGCGAGCATCCTTCCGGCCCGTCCCAGCCGTCCGGCGGTGCCGTGGCCGGGGCTCGCGGTGAGTCCCGCAGCTAGCCCGTTCACCGACCCGGCGGTAGTGAGCGGCCTGCTGTACGGGTCGGCAGACCGGCTGGCACGCCGCACGGGCGCCCTGCACCGCGCCCGGGTCAGCGGACGGCACGCCGGGCACGTGATCGCAGACCTCGCCGCGCAGACGGCGACACCCCCGCGCCGGAACACGCGGATAGCTGACATCGGCTGCGGCCGGGGCACCACCACCGGCATGCTCACGCAGCAGCTCCCGGCTGCGGCAGTGGTCGGCGTGGACATCTCGCCCGCCTTGCTCGCCGCTGCGCGCTACCGGCTGCCAGCGGAATCCGGCGCCGCGCTGGCATGCGCTGATTTCCACCACCTGCCGCTGGCGGACGCCAGCTGCGACATCGTGGTCGCCGCGTTCTGCCTGTACCATTCCGCGGCCCCAGGGCGCGTGATCGGCGAGATCACCCGCTGCCTGCGCCGCGGCGGCACGGCGATCCTGGTCACCAAGTCCACTGACAGCTACCGTGAGCTTGACCACCTGGTGGCCGCAGCTGGCCTCGACCCGTTGGCGCTGTCGAGGCCGAGCCTCTACCAGGCCGCCCACAGCGGCAACCTGCCCGCTCTGGCGTCGGGACACCTGCGGGTCCAGCGGGTTATCCATCACGCTCACCGGTTCACTTTCGCAGACCTGGCGCATGCCGCCGAGTACCTGGCAACCTCCCCCAAATACCAGCTTCCCGCCCAGGTAGCCGCCGATGCCGCAGCGCTGACGGCGGTCCTGCGGGAACGGCTCCCGGATCACCGGGTCACGACGACATCCACCGTCACCTACCTGACCGCCACTCGCCACGCGGACGAGGCCACCACGACACCGGCCACACACCGGAAGCGCTACCGCGAGGGCTCCGGGCGGCAGCGAGCCGAGCAGAACTACCGGTGGCTGGCCAGCCTCGGCGGCCCGATGCGCCTGCCCGGGCTGCTCGCCACCGAAGGCCAGGATCTGGTCTTCGCGCACGTCGACGGCAGGCACGCCCAGCCTGGTGACCTGGTCGGCCTCGCCGACCACCTCGGCGCCACACACGCCCACGCACACGGCGCCGAACTGGGCCGCGCCAGGCTCAGCGAGCCGTTCCGCACCAGCTCAGGTCATCAGATCCCCGGATTCCTGGGTGTCCGCCTGGCCGCTGTCGCCCGTGAGCTGGCCTCAGGCTCGGTACCCGGCTCCGCCCTCACGATCGACCAGGCGGCGTTCTTGCTCCGCGGCGCGTGCGACGGCCCGGCGGCGTTCTACAAGGATGCCAACCCGCGCAACTTCCTCATCACGCCAGCCGGTCCTGTCACCGTCGATTTCGACGAGCTCACCCTAGCCCCATTCGGATACGACCTCGCCAAGCTCGTCGTAACCCTTGCCATGACCCACGGCCTCCTCCCGGCCCGGCTAATCACCAGCGCCATCGACGCCTACAACACCGCCGCCAGCCAGCACCGGCCGGGATCCGGAATCCTGACCCGGGGAAAACTGATGAGCTTCGCCGAGCTCCACCACATCCTCACCGCCCGCTACCTCGGCCACGCAGGCTACCGGCATAGCTGGGACACCCTGCGGCCTGACCGGCCCAGCTAAAGGAGCCCCGTGTCCGTCAGCACCGAACTGATCATCGCCCGGCACGGCGAGGCACACTGCAACCTCGCCGGGCTCGCCGGCGGCGACAAGACCTGCACGGGCCTCACGGTACGTGGTCACCAGCAGGTGGCCAGCCTGGCCAGCCGCCTCCGCGAGGAACACGGGACCGGGACACCGATCAGCGCCCTGTATGCCTCGCCCCGCCGACGGGTCCGGGAAACTGCCGAGATCCTCTCCGGCGCGCTCAACCTGCCAGTCCGCCCCGAACCCGCCCTCAGCGGCCCGCGGCACGGCCAAGCCGACGGGCTCAGGTGGGAAGATATCAAGACCGCCTTCGGCGGCCCGCCCCAAAGCCATCCAGACCGGCCATATGCGCCGGGTTCGGAAACCTGGAACGAGCATCTAGCCCGCGTCACCGCATGCCTAGCCGGGCTCACCCAGCGGCACGCGGGGCAGAAAATACTCATCGCCGGGCACGGCGAAACGGTTGAGGCCGCCTTCACCCTGCTTCTCACGCTACCGCCCGGCACCTGCACCCGCGCGGGCTTCGCCGCCGACCATGCCTCGCTAACCCGCTGGCACATGCGGCGCAACCGGCTCGCGCAGGCCGTCTGGATCCTCACCGCCTTCAACGACACCCGCCACCTGCCGGAGCCCACTGATGCCTGACCTGACGTCAGCTCTGCGTCGTTTCGCTGAGCAAGCCCTCGGGCCATGCGAGCTTGCCACCTCGCCCCCAGGCAGCACGGACAGCGGGCCAGTGGTCCGGTTCCGTTCCTCTCGCGGACACGAGTACATCGCCAAACGCCACACCGCCATCGGCAAGCACGCCCGGGAAGTCCACGCCTACCGCCACTGGGCACCCGCCCTCGGCGCTCGCGCCGCCCGGCTGGTGGCCGCCGATCTCCAGACGATGACAATGCTCATCACCGCCCTGCCCGGACACCCGGCCGACGGCACCGGTAACGCCCGGGACCACCACCGCCAGGCCGGCGCCCTGCTGCGGCTACTCCACGACTCAGAGCCGGCCCAGCCGCTGCCTGGCTTCCAGCGATGGCTCGATGACCGCATCTCCCGGTGGCGCGACCTGGCCGCCCCCATCCTGTCCGCCGGAGACGAGCGGATCATCGAGCACCACCTCACTGGTTTGCGGGCGCTCGGCATCCCGGACGGAGGCCCCGGTCACTTCGACTTCCAGCCACGCAACTGGATTGTTGACCAGAACGGGACGCTGCACGTGATCGACTTCGAGCACGCCCGCATCGGCCTGCCGGCCCGCGACTTCACCCGCCTGCACTTCCGTTACTGGGCATCTCATCCGCGGTTGCGCGATGATTTCTTCGACGGCTACAGGCGCCAACTGACCGCAGATGAGCAACAGGCCATGATCAATTGCGGCGCGATTGACGCGCTCACCGCCCTGGCACGCGGGACGCAGACCGGCGATTCCACGCTGGTCTCCCACGGCCGCGCCACGCTGGCGCGCCTTCGCGATGAGGGCTGACATGTCGGCCGAGAGCACGCCCGGAGCCATCCTGCCCCAGCTTCACGCGCAGGATCTGGCCGGCCGCGACCTCGCGCTGCTGCGAACCCGCCTGTACAGGCTCAGCGACGACCGTCGCCACTACGCACTCACCGAAGCACTCGAGGAGCGGCTGCTCACCGGCCACCTGCCCTGCCCGTTCACGGTCGCACGTGCGCGAATCCCTGGAGGCCGCCCGCGCGGCCGGCCTGCCAGCGAGCTTCGGCAGCGACGTGGCAGGCGCCAAGACATCGACGTCGCCGCTTGAGCTGGCGGCCCGCACCCGCAATTGAAGGGAGACCGACTGCCCCGGGCGGCATGATGGCATCGTCGCGAAGAACCCACGGCCGAAGGAGGACACGTGCAACCCGGAAGCCCGGCCAGGCAGGTCGAGTTCCGCAGCCTGGACGGGCTGCGGCTGCGTGGCACCCTTGTCGGGCCCTCACCTGCCCGCGGGCCCGCGGTGGTACTGGTCCACGGCGGAGGCGTGACCCGCGAAGAGGGCAGCTTCTTCGCCCGGCTCGCTTCCGGGCTGGCGGAGGCCGGGCTGCCCTCGCTGCGCTTCGACTTCCGGGCACACGGCGAGAGTGAGGGCCAGGGCGAGGATCTGACCATCGCCGCCGTGGCCAATGACATCCGCGCGGCGGTTTCCTGCGTGCGCGAGATGACCGGCAGCGGCCCGGTTGATCTGATCGGCGCAAGCTTCGGCGGCGGGATCAGCGCCTTCTTTGCGGCACGGCACCCCAACCAGGTACGCAGGGTCGTCCTGTTCAACCCGCTGCTGGACTACAAGAAGCGGTTCATCGACGACAAGCCTGAGTGGGACGGTGACCAGATCAGCGAGCAGGCCGGCCGGAAACTGACTGCTCAAGGGTTCCTGGCGCATTCGCCGACGTTCAAGCTGGGCCGGGCGCTGCTCAACGAGATCTTGTACCTGAATCCGCGGCGGGCACTCGGCGAACTGACCGCCCCTGCCCTTTTCGTGCATGGCACGCGGGACACCTTTATCCCGGTCGAGTCCTCGCAGGCGGCTGTCGGGCAGATTACCAGGGCCGAGGCCCGGCTCATCGAGATCGACGGCGCCCAGCACGGCTTCGCGGTGCATGACGACCCGCTGTACCGGGAACCGCAGACGCAGCAGTGGCAGGCGTTCGTGATCCGGTCGGTAACGGCATGGCTCACTGAACCCGATTGAGGCTCGTGACCAGCCGAGCACGAAAGACTCCCACGGCCGGCATGGCCGACCACGAGAGCCCGGCCGCCACATGAGGAGAGCAGCTCCGTGAGCATACGCACGGAGCCAGTGGCACCGGATGCCTATTCAGCAGTTCAATGTCCGATGGCGCGGGGACCGACTAGGCGGTCGGCTTCGTCGAGCGCGAGATGCCACGGATAGGTGTCGATAACGCCGCCGCCGGTGCGGGGCGGATGCGGCTCGAACGCGCCGGGACCGAGCAGGATGCGCACTCCTTCGTTGCGCAGCGACTCGACGCTCCGGCGGAACGGGTCACGGCTAGCCAGCGCCGAGTTCACGAAGGGAAGCACCACGGGAAGAGCTACACCCGCGGGGTACTGGGGGAGGAACTCCACCGCCATGGGGTCCCGCAGGTCAACATCGACGTGAACGGGGAAATGATCGAGGCGGCGAGGCAACTCGGGGGCAGGAATGTCCGCCCCGGTGACGGATTCACCCTGCCGCTGGGCTCCTTGACCCGCGAGGACCTGATTGAGGCCGTGTCCGGCGTGAACCGCGGGACCAACATCGAGACACTGATCGGCTACACCTTCGACTCGCTGAGCCGTCAGATCGCCCAGGGACGCCGGTCGGAGTTCAGCGTCGATGAACTCGTCGCCGAGATCGAGGTGCAGGCGCCATTCCTGAAAATGGAGGCGGCGAACACACTGCGGCCAGCGCAGCAGCGGGTGAGGGCCCTCGAGCGCCTGAAGTACATCGGGCGCCGGTTCGACTGGGTCGGCACGCTGAAGCCGGGCGCGTTCATCAACATCGACTGCCGGGGCCTGCTGCTCGGCGACCTGCGCATCATCACCGCTGCGGTAGCGCGCGACCTGCAGAATCTCGCCCGGCAGCAGAAGATCCCGTTCACCGTTCTGTCGATTGACGAGTTCCACCTGGTCGCGCCCAACGAGGACAAGCTGGTCTCCACCCAGGTGCTGCGGGAGATCGCCCGCATCGGGCGGCATTACCGCCTCGGGCTTGTCCTCACCACGCAAAGCCCCGCGGACGTGGACCGGGCGGTGCTCAAGCGCATGCTCACGCGCTTCGTGCACACCATCGAGCGCGACCAGCTCGACTCCCTGCGGGGGATCTTCGCCGACGCGCCCCCGGAGATGATCCAGTCCCTGGCGAAGCTGCCCCGCGGTACCTGTGTCCTGACCGGCGTGGCCGAGACGATCCGGCACGCGACGGTGGTCGACATCCGCACCCGCGTCACCCACCACGGCGGCGCGACCCCGGACGTATTCGGGGATCTGCGCACGCGGGGCTGGCCCGGCAAAAAGCCTCTTTCCGAGATCATCCAGGACGACGACCGGGACGGGGAGACCGGCGATGCCGGCTGAGCAGCGCAAGCTCGACGTGGTCGAGCGCGAGCAGGCCATTTTCAGGTACCTGCGGGGCATCGACCGGTCGGTCGGAGCCACGGTCCGCGAACTGCATGAGCAGCTGACCGTCATGGGGGCGGCCGCGCAGGGCGGCGGCGAGGTGCGCGACACGGTCACGGTGCAGGCGTACCACAAGCTGGTCACCCGGCTGGTGCTGGACGGCAGGCTGGTCGAGGTCGGCGACCCGGGCGCTGATGCCCAGCGGTACGCGCTCGCGCCCGCGCTGCACGCCGATACCGCGCTGACCCTCGACGACATCGACCAGATCGCCTTCGAGCTCAAGCCGACCGAGGCGATCGCGGCGCTGATCGACGCACGGGAGTACGTGGGGGCCAACCGCGACACCGTCTTGCGGCGGGCGGCGATAGCACTGCAGAAGGTGCCGCCCCGCGACCTGGTCCGGGACATGATCCTCTCGAAAGTGGACCTGTACAACGCGCACGTGGACGAGTGGCACGCGCACGGCGGCGACGATGAGCGCCACCGCCGCCTGCTCAAGGCCGCCCGGGCCGACCTGGAGATCATCTGCTACCGGTGGTTCGGGCTCAGCGCGGACGCTGTTCGCGTACCCCCGGCCAGCAGCGTATCCAGCAGCGGCACGGGTGCCGTCGCCGTCAGCTACGACCCGGGCCGGCTCGCAAGTGAGCTCTCCTTGCGCGTATTCGGCGACACGGTGATCCAGCACGTCGCGGTCGCCAACCGGTCCGCGCCGGAAGACTGGTCCAACGTCGTGGTGGCCGGCAGCGACGGGAGCACCTACTCCAGCGTGATGAGCATCGACACCGCGAAGGCGTTCGTCGACGACGGCGGCAGCGAGGTCGTCACCTTCAACAACTCGATCGTCTACCTGCACATGGAGGGCCTGAACCGGGAACGCCACGCCAGCAGGGTGTACAGCGTGCCGATCACCCGCAGCGCGATCGACAGCCCCACCAACGCCGGCATGGTGATGGCCCCGTTCATGTACCGGGAGCTGGCCGACGGGGAATACGAGCACATGGCCAAGTGCGCCACCGACGTCGTCCAGTGGCGCGCGGACGAGCGGGTCTTCATCGGGGACGCGCCGGCCCTGGGCGGGGACGGCAGGCGCCTCCCGGCCCCCCGGGTGCACCTGCGGGACGGCACTGTGACCCTGCAGGAACGCGAAGTAAATCACTATCAGCGCAACGACGCCTACGGGGATATGGTCCGCGCCGGCGTCCTACTGTCCTACCAGATCCTCAAGCACATCAAGTCGCGGCGCCAGCCGCCGGTCTTCGCCGGCGCGGTCAAGGGCAGCCAGCTGCACCTGTTCGCCACGATCATCAACTGGTTCATCGCGCATGGCCACCCGGCATCCGGCGTGCCGCCTGTCGACCCGGGCTGGGACGTCTCCCGCGCGGCGATGCTGGCCGACAACGAGGCCGTCACCATGCTGCTGGCCACCCTGGCCGCCGGGCGCGGAGACGGGTACTTCTGCACCTTCGCGGTCTCCCGGCCCTTCCACGCGCTCACCGACATGGCGCGCGAGTACGCGCACGAGATGCCCGACATCTGGGTCGACAAGCTGCGCGACCGGCAGAACGACCACCTCGGCAAGCCGATGATGGACAGCTACTGGAAGACCGTGGATGTCATCGAGGACGACCCGTACGTCCGCATGTGCGAAGAGGCCGACTACGTGATGTTCTACATCGGCCACACCGCCGGCGACCCGCTGCCGCTGGCCCCGCGGTATGAGTTCCTCGAGTCCCTGCGGCCAGCCGGAGCCGAAGACGCAAACGCGCGCGTCCGCCGGAACGTCGAGCTCCTGGTAGCCGCGCTCGACCACACCAAGTTCACCCCCGACAGCGACCACAACTTCCTCACCGGCAAGCGCCTGGTGAAGATCGTGCCCTCCGTCGTGTACCGGGCACACGAATACTGCAAGGCCCTCGGCAGAAGGCTGGAGACCGAACTCAAATCGATGATCGTCGCCAACCTGCACCGCCTCGGCCTCGCCCGCCGCGCCAACGACGACGCGGTAAGCCTCCGCCCGCTCAACGCCCGGCGGTTCTTCGAGGAGGAAGCCCGTCTGCGGGATCCAGAAATAAAGGAAATCGAGGGCCACGACCGGCCAGATTAGGACCTGGGTGAACACGTGTATCTGAGCCGACTCCAGGCGCGTGGCCTGCGCGCGAGCGCGGACCACGCGATGGGGGTCTCGCTACCCTGGCGCTTCGCGGTGGTAGCTGACCCGAACCGGGCGGCCAAGACGACGACCGCCGGCGCTGCCCGTCCGGGCCTGGCTATCCCGGAAGGGGGCCGCAGGTGAACCGCTCGCCGGGCTCAAGTCAGGCCGCAGCGCCGCGGGTGGTCTTCAACTACCTTCCAGTGCAGTTCACGGCCGATAGCTTCCCCGCCGGCCTGGTTGACTACGAAACCGGGGACCAGCTGGCGCAGTTGCGAAATGAGCTGTCGGAGACACACGTCGTCGGGCGTGTCGGCGACCAGATTGCCTGCGTCCCGCTCGCCGCAGAGGCACCGGACGTCGGCAAGCAAGAGGTACTGGATACGCGCAAGAACCTCGAGCTGGCAACGCGCCTGGTGCAGGCATCGCTGGTTCGCACGCTGGCTGCCTGGAAACACTACGAGCTGCGAAGGGCCGCTCCCCCGACGTTCGTGTCGCGTGGTCCTGGCCGGGATCTGCTCGCGCAGGCCGCGCAGAGCTTCGAGTGTGAGCTGGCGGGACTGCATGTCTACCCTCAGTACCGCCTGGATGTGCGCATGACCGGGCCGTCTGGATGCCCGGGGATCATCGTCGGGATGAAGACGAGGTATGAGATCGACGTCCCGGTGGGTGACCTGCTGCGCCGCGGAGTTCATGTGGAGGGCCGGTACGTTCTCACCGGGGCGGCGAGTCAGGAGGGGGACCGGGGCGTGGTGGCCGGCCGCCGCGCCGTCGGTGCCGTGGAGGCTGTCGACGGGGACTGGCTTATCCTGCGTGATGCGCCGGATGTCCAGCAGGTGCGCGCAGCGGAGGCGTGGCTGGAAGGGCGCCGCGACGTCGTCGATGACGTTGTGCGCGCGCTCGTCGGGCCGGCGCACGCGAAGATCATGGAGAGCCTGGACGAGGCCGCCTTCGGCCTGGCCGGCGCGGAAGGCCGGCTGGGCAGGATCAGGGAAATCGCGGCATGGCTCGCCCGGCGCAGGCTTGTGCTGGCTAGCGGGCTGGAGGCATCGGTAGGCAGCCCGGTCGGCCTCGACGGGACCGGTCCTCGGGTGAAGAGCCGGCGCTTCGACGAGCCGACGTTCGTGTTCGATCTTGCCGGGGACAAGAAGCACCGCTATCCGGACAAGGGCCTGGATGAGTTCGGCCCGTTCGACTCGGAGGGCTTCACGCCCAAGCGGCCATCCATCGCCGTCGTGACCCCCAGCTCCCTGAAGGGCACGGTCGAGACGTTCATCAGCAGCTTCCTCAACGGCGTGCCCGGCGGGAGCGTCTTCGCTCAGGGATTCGTCCGCAAGTACCGGCTGACCGCCTGCGACGTCACGTTCGAGGCGTTCGACTCGGACCTGCGCGACGCCCAGGCTTACCGCAGCGCCTGTCTCGCGGCGCTCGGGAAAGCCAGGAAGGTGGACCTGGCGTTCGTGATCACCAGTAAGGAGCAAGAAGAACTCACCGGTGACGAGAGCCCCTACCTGGTTGCCAAGGCGACATTCATGGGGCATGGCGTGCCCGTTCAGGATGTCCAGATCGAGACGATCAGGAAGGGGAATCTCGCGTACCCGCTGAACAGCATCGCGCTGGCGTGCTACGCCAAGCTCGGCGGAACGCCGTATGTCATCAGCGCTCCGCGCGCGGTCACGCAAGAGCTGGTGATCGGGATCGGCAGCGCCCATGTGAAGGCCAGCAGGCTGACCGTCCCGGAACGGGTGGTCGGGATCACGACCGTGTTTAGCGCCGACGGCAACTACATCCTGTCCAACAGGTCAAGCGAAGCTGACTATGCGGCGTACCCGCGTGAGTTGCTTCGCTCGCTGGAAGCCTGCATCGAGGAGGTCAAGGCGCGCAACGGCTGGCTGCCCGGTGACGCGCTGAGGTTGATCTTCCACGTGTTCAAGCCGCTGAAAGACACCGAGGCCCAGGCGGTCAAGGCCCTGGTGGAGAAGCTGACGGGCGAGTACGCGTCCGTGGAGTTCGCGTTCGTTCACGTCAGCGACGAGCACGATTGGGTGATGTTCGACCAGAACAGCGCCGGCGTCCGCAGCGCCAGTCGCAGCGGGCCTGCCAAAGGCCGGCTTGTTCCTGGCCGCGGGCACGCCGTCCAGATCAGCCGCAGCGAGATGCTCCTGTCAGTCACCGGCCCGTTCGACATGAAGCTGCCGCTGCAAGGGCTGCCCCGGCCGCTGCGGCTCAAGCTGCACCGGGAATCCACATTCACCGACCTTGAGTACCTGGGCGGGCAGGTTTTCCGGTTCACTGCGTTGTCGTGGCGCAGGCCCTACCCGTCCGGGCGCCCGGTGACGATCATGTACTCCGACCTCATCGCCAGCCTCCTCGGCCAGCTGCGGCACGTTAAGAACTGGAACGCCGACATCGTCTCGACCAGGCTCCGGGCGAGCAGGTGGTTCTTGTGAGCGCTCCGCCAGATGGCACCGGCAGCCTGGTCGCTTCCCAGGCCGGCAGCTGGCTCACGGGGGCGGCGCAGCGGATCTCAGCCGGAAACACGCCCGGTAACCTCGACGGACTGTTCACCCGTCGTGCCCTGGCAGATACCCCGGTTGCTGGCCTGACCTGGAACGTTAACCCGGTATCAGAGCAATGGCTGGAGGAGAACCGCCACCGGCTCGACCACGCGCCCGTGCTCGCCGCCCTCGGCTACGGCCTGGGACATTCCGCGACGAGAAGCCTGGCCGCCGCCAGGACCGCGCTGGCGACCGGCCTCACCCGGCTGATGCGACGCGATCCATTCCAGGACCGGCTGACGTTCATCAATGACACCCGGCAGGTCGTCGGCATCGGCCTCGCCGCGCAAGCCGTATCCGCTGAGCTTCCAGCGGTCCGTGACTGGCTGCTGGAGATCCTCCAGGACGAGCGACTGCAGCCCGCCGGCCGGTTCCAGGATCTTGTCCAGCGGCATGTGCGCAGCACCCTCACCGGCCAGCCGGCGCTGGCTGAATCGCAGGCGCTCGATGATGCCGCCGTTCTCGCGCTGGTCCACTGGATGACAGCAGCCGGGACCGGACGCCTGGCCGACCCGGCGAGTGGGCTAAGGGCACTCCAGCAGCGCGTCCTGAGCGCCGCGTTGCGTACAGACCCGGCCAGGCTGACGATCCCGCAGGCCGCAGTGATCTACCGCGGGGTCGCTGACATCCTCGACGCCAGCATCGACCAGATGGTCCTGAGCCGGTCCCACATCGGCGTGGTGCTCAGGCGGTTCGAAGGGGCCATGCGCCGATGGCGGTGGGACGAGGACATCCTTCACGACCCCGTGCGGTGGCCGATCCGCTCTGAACGCGAAGTCCAGGACATTCTCTGGCTCATACTCCGCTCAGTGTTCGATGACGTGGTCGATGAGGAGACTCTGCCGAAGGTCGGGCACAGCACCTACCGGGCAGACTTCGGGCTGCCGCGCCTCGGCGTACTGGTCGAGGCCAAGTACGCACGCAGCGGCAGTGACTTCAAGAAGATCGAAAAAGAGGTCATGGAAGACTCCGTGGCCTACCTCCGCAATGCAGGGCCATACAAGGAGATAGTCGTCTTCATCTACGACGAGTCCGCATCAGTCCAGGAACACGACATGACCGCGGCAGCCCTGCGGGAACTCGACAACGTCAGCGACGTCATCATTGTCTCCCGGCCCAGTCGGCTAGCCGTTCCGGATCAGCGGCCACGCAAAGCGGAGAGGAGCAGACGATCACCGCGTAGCTCAAGCGCGGCTGGCCAGGCCTAACGGCCTGGCCACAATCTGGATCGGCCCTCCAGCGCAGCACACGGTTCCTCCGCCCACTCCCCCGACAAAGCCGGGATCATCCCAGAGCGGGGATTTAGCGAGATCAACTTCTGAGACTGGCTCTAACCGGTCTCGTCGTCGGTCCATTCGAACTCATCAGAATCTTCGTCGCTGAGGTACTCCTGCACTCGCGGGCGCCACGAGGGCTGGGGAAGCTCCTCCAACTCGGCGCGCGCCGCGAGCATTGCCTGCGCCAGCGCATGGAGATGTTCAACGGACGCGGCGTAGGCACATACGAGGCCATCCCCGGCATTCTCGACGCCACAGCCGGCACGGGCCGCGTATCCGGCGAGCACACGAACGCGCTGCGGCTCGGCAGCCATGATCACCTGTGGCATGTGGTCGCCGGATATAGACGGGTGGGTGCGGCATGAGAAGCACGTCGCATAATAAGCAGCCGATAGCACAAGGGTAAGTCCAGCGACCCCGACGTCGAGACCGCGAAACAGCCAGTCGAAGTCGTCTGGCGCCTCTTCCGCTGCCGCGGTGGACAGGATCCGGTCGAACTCCTCAGCGGTCGACGCCTTTGCTGCACGGTCGAGCCATCGCGCCTCGGCCTCCACGCACTCGCGAGCATCATCCCACTCCACGTCAATCAGCGGCTGGTAGTCCCGCACGACCGCGAAGCCGTTGACTACCTGATAGGCAGTCGGAACCCTCAGGCTCGCGTAGTCGACATCGATCGCGGGCGTCACGTCACACTTAGGAATCACAGTCCCATTGTCGTCGTTCCGGTCGGGCCGACGCGGGCATCCCGGGCCTGCGATGCGCTGCATTGGGGGCCATCGCTGGTCATCTCGTCAGGTGGCGGATCGCCCGCCAGCCGGCATCCAGACTTGAGTTCACCGCCGCGCCCGGCCACCGCGACACAGCGTCTCGCACCTGCTCTGCAAGGGCGAGGTCGTCGCTGTCGGCATACAGGTGAAGCGTCCGAACCCCCCGGGTCGATTCGTGAGCTACAAGCAATGCATGCGGCAGCAGCCGGTCAGTCAGCTCATCTTCGAGTGCACGAAGCTGATCAAGTGAGTCCGGGCCAGGCAAACCCTCTGGCGTCTGATCGGCGAAGGGCAGCGACACCGCGATGTGCTGATCCATCAGCGGATGGTCGACCCACTTGGCCGGGATCGCGAGCGATGCGAGGAGCACGGCACCGTCCCGCTCCCCCCGCAGGAGAGCCCAGCGAGGTTCGCCGGCCCGGCTCGCCAGTGCCTCGACCGTCTCTGTCAGCCCGTCAGCCGGCACTCCCGTGGCGGGGCGCGTATCTGAGGTCTCGAAGCCGCCGATCCACCTGGTTACACCATCCTCGCCTAGAGCCCAGTCCAACGCCAGAAAGCCCACCTGACCGCGCGCCTCGGAAGGCATCCCCGCGAAGGAGGGATGAAAGACCGCCGTGTCGATCACGTCCCGGTCGTTGTCAACGTGGAGGTCGAACCTCAGCTCTGCAAGGTTGAGCTTCTGGTCACCGAACTCCAGCGCGTTCGCCAGTGAAGACGGGCTCGCCTGGCGAACAGGGTGGTATTCCCAGACCGCGCTGACGGCCGGGGCATGCTGATACCAGCGCTCTGCGAGACGGCGCAGCTCTGGAACTCCGGCCGCGGTAATAACCAGCGCATGCTCAGCGCGCCCGCCTGGCGCTAGTTCCCATGCAAGGTCGGGATGCAGGGCCTTCACGCGCCTCATCATCTCGCCGGTGAAACCCTCGAACCCGGCACCGCCGATCCCGGCCTCTGCAGCGGCCCGTCCAGCGGAGCCCCACCACCCCCAGAAATCCTCAATAGGCTTGCCGCCTCCGGATCCTGCCTGGCCACCGCGACGCAGTCTCATTGATATCCCGATTCCATCAAGCCGCCGATCAGCACGCCACGCCCAGCGCGCCAAGCCTCGCCATTGTCGTGTCGCACCCTTGCCAGGCTGTCACGGCCACCCGACATTTTGCGGGCCGCTACCACGGCATAGGCGACAGAGCCCCCAGATCACTGTCGTTCACGGCCACCATCGCGGCGTCCACTACTCCGGTGAGCACGTCGACGAGCAGCTGAGCTGCGACGCTGATGACGGAGCCCTCCTCCTCGCGGTGGGCGTAGGGGGAATGCCACCCGGCCGGGCGACGGGACCCCCAGCGCCGAACGCGCGGGTGGACAGTCCAGCCGGTAGATCAACTGGGTGCTACCCGGATCGCTATCCGCTCGGCATCACCGGCCGCAGCCGCCTTCTGACCGTTGTGCAAGGGCTGTAGCCGCTACCTCGGTGTCGGGGCCCAGCCGGTCTATTCTGGCGCTGCTGAGCTATCAGGGTATTCGCTGAGCAGGAATGACTGGTACCGCCACCGCTGGGCTAGGTGGTAGGCATCCTGGACGACTTGGACGATCTCGGGTACCGGCACATCGGCGTCCACGCGGCAGCGGTCGATCTTGGCCCCCAGAACCGGCCACAGGGCATCGGCCAGCTTTGTCTTGCTGACCGCGTACTCCCACTTTCCGGTCGTTCTCTGCTGCTGCTCGTCCCATCGGCCGCTTCGCCAGATCCGCTTGATGTCCTGTCCCCGGCCTCGCCAGTAAGCCAGCGCAGCCACGAGCTCGTCCCCGGTCCAGCCGTGGATGGTGGTGTGCACGGCCATGATGCCGTCGGCCAGCTCATCGTCGGTGAAGTGGGCAAATTCGTAGCAGGACGCAGACCATGTGCGTATCCGGACCAGCTCGTCGAGTTCGGCGGGATTGGCCGCGGTGACACCCTGGGCTCTCAGAACGGCCCTGATCTCATTCAGGATGGCCGTCCGCGTCTGCGCGACATTGTCCGGAGCGAAATACTGGCCTTCGGGATCCACAGCGATGTAGAGGCAGGTGGGTGGCTTGATCAGCAGCCACGCCGGCTTCTGGCTCGGCGCCTTCTGGCCGACCAGGGGCGCGGCGGCGAGGGCGGCCACCTTTTCGAGATCCCGGTCGACGCCGCCGAGCATCAGCAGGCGCATCAGTTCTGGCGCGTCGGGGTAGTCGAGTTCTTTCCAGATCAGGGGAACGTGGGCCTGCTCGGTCTCGCCTTCGACCGCCAGGACAACGCGGGGGTGTGGCGAGATGCCCAGGTCCGTCAGATCTTCGTCAAGCGTCTGCTCGCGGTGGCTCAGGCGCTCGTGAAGTGGATGCCAGCCGTTGCGTGGTATATCGGGCAGGGGTTCCACCTGGCTGCGGGCAGCCAGGTCCTCGTAGTAGAGCAGCAGGATCTCGGCCGCGATCCGGTAGTCCAGGGCTGACAGGGCGGCGTCCTTCAGGTCCTTCCATGCTCTGCTGGGAGCGCGCCGCATGAGATGACCCCAGGAGTCGCCGACCGGATCGAGGTTCCTGGCCCGTGACAGGAGCCATTCGGCGTCCTGGCGAGCCCGGGCGGCTGAGCAGCGAAGCTCGGCGCTGACCGCTACCGGGTCGAAACCATCGTGGTAGCGCTGCCACTCATCCTGGTCAGTGTTGATGAGCTGCAGCCACTCGGGGTCGAGCACCGGCAGGTACCGGGCTTCCAGGCCAGTCAGCACGACCGCCATCGTGCGGAGCCTGACAGCCCGGTCCAGCAGAATCGGGTCGGGCTCGGGGATACGGGCGATCACAGTCCCGCGTGAGGTCCGCCAGCCCTTGAGGCGGCCGAGCAGGCCGTCCAGTTCCGGGCATATCAGCAGCTGGTACCAGGAGTAGAGCAGGCCGTTCCACCAGCGCTGCGCAGCGCCTCCCAAAGGGTGATCGAATCTCAGCCGCGGGCGGAAGGTAGCCGCGGCAGGATCGCTCAGCCGGCCGCGGTCGCGGCTGTAGCGAAGCTGCTGCAGGAACGTTCCGCCACGGCGTGGCTCCTCGCCAACGGGGGCTGGTGCAGGCCCGACCTGGCGGTTGTTCACGTAGACGAAAGGTTCGAGCACGTTGCGCCGGTACAGTTCCCGCAGGGTGAGCAGGTCAAGCCGCACGCCGCGGCGCCCGGCTTCCTTGATGAAATCAGAGGTACCTAGCGGCTGATGCTGCGTGAAGGCCCAGGGCATCGAGGCAACATCCGCGCTCGATACCGCCGATGATGCCGACTTGGCTCTGCCGGACTGTTGCTGGGTCACTGCGTGATTATCCAGGAGCCTGAGCGCCCGCAGGTCCATGCGAGGGACATCGCAGGTCTACCGGAGGTCGATCCCGCGCCTGGCGGCGGACCTCTTACAAGCCGTGGCACTCCGCCGCCGCGCGTCAACGTCCGCGCAATCCGGCTCGGGCACCAGCACCGTCGCCGACGGAGCCATCGGCGGATCTGCCTGCGCCCGCCACCAGCGACGCTACTTAACGCAGCTGGCGATCCATGCCGCACCGGGACGCATGTTTGCTCCATGTTTGCTCGGATGTCGCGGTACTGGCCGGTAGCGGGCGGCACCACGCGGCAGCCGGTCTTCCGGTTTGCCGTACAGTCCGGCACGTCATAGCATGAGTCGGCACTACGCGCCGCTAGCTCAACTGGCAGAGCAGCAGACTCTTAATCCGCGGGTT
>QHBV01000218.1 GCA_003244035.1 Solirubrobacterales bacterium
GCCGGTCAATCCATATTGTCTAATGATGGGCGCACAGGCAACCAAGGAGCAGCCGGCGTCAGCGGGCAACCTGCAGATCTCGCCCATTTCACCCGCCCGTGAAAGGCCGAAGGCCAGGACGCCTAATGCAGTTCGGGCGCTGCACGATGGGCGGCCAAACCCACGCTCGTAAGCAGCGCGCTTGCCAGGGCGAGCGGAACCCAGTTCGCGACCCGGAGGACGAGCAGAGCGCCGCTGAGAGCGCCTATCAGCATGGCGGCCACCGACAGCAGCCGCCGCCCTACCTTCGACTCCGAGCCCCCTGCCAGACGCGAGTCAGGTGCGATGCCGGTGAGCGTCAGCGTGAGCACGGTGGTCGTCAGGTCGGGGACCGCGAGCCGCCGGGCGGCCGCGTTCTGAATCCCCATCGCGGTCGCGAGGAGCACGATCAGCATGTAGCGGCTCCCGTCGCCGATCTGCCCGCCCGCCAGTCCCGCGACGACCACGGCCACGACAACGCAACCCAGTTGCACAACGATCGTCCCCCGCAGGATCCCAGCGCGGTCCTCTCCGAGGCGAGCGCCGAACCGATCTCCGGCCAGCCCCCCGATCAGGAATGAGGCGATCGCGACCAGGGAGGCTGCGCTCGACAGGCCCCTTGCTCCCGCGATCCCGAAGCCGAGAGACACGACGTTTCCGGTCATGTTCGCGACGAACACGTGGCCGAGCTTCAGGTAGCTGACCGCGTCGACGACGCCCATGACGACAGTCACGACCAGCAGCAGTGGCGGCAGGCGACCGTCCTTGCTGTCACCCGCAGGCCACAGGGTCCCGGCTATGTCCTCCCGTCAGCTCACTGCTGGTAGTGCTCGATGGTCTCGGCGTCGCGGGCCTGAGCCTGGTCGGGATCGAGCCCGAACTCCTCCTCCGCACGTCGCTGGCGCAGCAGGTCCCAGCAGCGATCGAGCTCAACCTTGACCGCCTGCAAGCGCTCGTGGCTATCCGGATCGCCGCCGGCGTTCTGGAGCTCATGCTCCTCCGCGACGAGCCCCTCGATCTGGTCTTGGATCCTGGCATCGTCCATCTCTTCTCCTTGTAGTGGTGCGCTGCCGCACTCTACGACGGGACCCGCGGGGCTGAGGCGAAGCTCACCCCTTCGGCCGAGGGTCAGGTGTGCAACTCGATGGCATCCACCACATCACGTGCATCACGGCGCTCGATGTGCCTGCGGGCTCCGCCGCGCGCGATGACGTCGCGCTAGGACAACTCAGATCGTCCGTCATCGCGCGCATACGTGACCAACGCGTCCAGTGCCAGCTCGCTGTCGTAGCCCTTGCGCAAAAGCACGCCGAGGGCCCGGTTGCGCTCGCGGCGCTCGCGCGGCGGCGAGTGGAAGCGTCGGCGAAGCAGCCCGAGCGCGCGCTCGAGCTCGATCTCGGTCGGTTCTGACGCGAGTGCCTGATCGACCAGCTCGCGGTCGATCCCCCGTTGCAGCAGCGTCCGGCGAATCCGATTGCTGCCCCATTGCTCCAGCGCGCGTTTGTCCTGGACAAACAGGCGGGCGAAGCGGGCGTCGTCGAGGGAGCCCTGGTCGATCAGCGCGGTGATCGCATCCTCGATCACCGGGGGCTCGACGCCGCGCTCCGCAAGCCGGCTCCGTACCTCAGCCTCGCTGCGCTCGCGCCGGTTCAGGCAGCTGAAGGCTAGCTTGAGCGCACGCTCGAGGCGGGCGTCGGTCTCGGGCACCTGTGAGGGCTACGCGGCTTGACTTCCGAGGGCCTCGACCGGCGCCAGCGGCGGCTCCTCGATCGGCTCGATCGGCTTCACGAGGTCACGGCCGATCCCGAGCGCCGCATAGATCTTCGTCTCGATCTCCTTAGCGACCTCGGAATGCTCGTCAAGGAACGCCTTGGCGTTGCCGCGCCCCTGTCCCAGTCGTTCCTCTCCGTAGGAGAAGAACGACCCGGACTTGGTGACGATGTTGTGCTCGATGCCCTGATCGATCAGGCAGCCGGACGTCGAGATTCCCTTGCCGAACTCGATGTCGAACTCGGCCTGCTTGAACGGCGCGGCGAC
Source organism: Solirubrobacterales bacterium (assembly GCA_003244035.1). GTDB lineage: Bacteria > Actinomycetota > Thermoleophilia > Solirubrobacterales > Solirubrobacteraceae > Palsa-465. The sequence continues at coordinate 2,056 of QHBV01000218.1, forward strand.
CTTGTTCTTGACCACCTTCACCCGCACCCGGTTGCCGACCGCCTCGGTTCCGTCCTTGAGCGTCTCGATCCGGCGGATGTCCAGGCGCTGGGACGAGTAGAACTTCAGCGCGCGGCCGCCGGGTTGGGTCTCGGGAGATCCAAACATAACGCCCACCTTCTCCCGGATCTGGTTGGTGAAGACACACAGCGTCTGGGTTCGGTTGAGGTTTCCGGTCAGCTTGCGCATCGCCTGAGACATCATCCGCGCCTGGACGCCGACGGTCTGGTCGCCCATCTGCCCCTCGAGCTCGGCGCGGGGCGTGAGAGCGGCGACCGAGTCGACTGCGATCACGTCGACCGCTCCGGAACGGATCAGCATGTCGACGATCTCCAGCGCCTGCTCGCCGTAGTCGGGCTGAGAGACGAGCAGCTCGTCGATGTCGACGCCGATCTGTTGCGCGTACAGCGGGTCCATTGCATGCTCTGCGTCGACGAACGCGCACACACCCCCGAGCTTCTGCGCCTCAGCGAGGATGTGGTAGACAAGCGTCGTCTTGCCCGAGGACTCCGGGCCGAAGATCTCGATGATCCGTCCGCGCGGGACGCCACCGATCCCGAGCGCCAAGTCGAGCGACAGCGCGCCGGTGGGAATCGCATCGACGGCCACCCGCGCACCCGGATCGCCCATGCGCATAACTGAGCCCTTGCCGAACTGCCGCTCGATCTGAGTCAGGGCGCCCTGGAGGGCAGCCTGCCGCTTGGCGTCGGACTTGGCGTCAGGCGCCGCGCCAGGCTTGGCCCCGGCGCCCGCGGCCGGGGACATGGACGATGTCCTGGCGGACTTCTCGTGCTCGGTCATATCGGCTGGTCTCCTTGTCTCATGCGCTTTCGATCCACAACGGTAGGACGGGCGGCGGACGGAACCGAGACGTTAGATCCGCTCGCTGTAACAGAACAAGACGCGCTCGTGACGGAAGGCCGACGAAGCTGTGCCAATCGTGAACGGACGACCAATCGGCGCTAGGTCACGCTGTCGAGCTCGACCGTCTCGATCTCGCTCGGCGCATCCTGTGCGCCCGTCCCTTCCTCGCGCATCGATCGATAGCCCCCGTAGACGAGCACGATCGCGCTCACGAGCGCCACGAAGGCTCCGACCCTCGGGTCCCCGGCGCCCGGGGGGGCGATCGCCACGCGGTAGACCAGGGCCACGACCGTCAGGATGCCGAGCACCGTGACGATCACGCTGAGAGCGGCGGGCACCGCCGGCGCCGGTCGCGTGGCCTGGAAGAAGACCAGGGCAAGTCCGGTGAGGATCGTCACCAGCAGCAGCCAGTGGATGTGCGTGAGCGCGTTCCAGCCGCCGACCGAGGTCGGCCCGGCCCCGTACCACTTCAGCAGCAACATCGACGCCAGCAGCACGATCGCGCCGACGGCGACGATCAGCTCTCCCCACCGGAGCCTGGATCGATCGAAGTCCACAGCGTTCCCGCTATGACCGGCCCTGGGTCAGGGTTCGCGCGGGGATAAGTGATCGGATCGGGGCGGCCGGGGGACGAGCAGGCGGACGACTCGGGCGCGGCCCAATCAGGCCAGGCAGGATGCCGAGCGCCGGATGACTCGCGCGCCGCGCAATCGAGCGAGGCCGGAGGCCGAGCGCGCGGCAAGCGCGAGCGCGAGCCCCAGGTATCCGCGTCATCCCGGCCGATTCCGAACGATCAATTGGTTCTGCGCAGGCCCTTTAGGCCGGTGGAGGCGGCATCGGTCCGCTGGCCCCGGGCCGGACCCACGGCACGAGCGGCCCGCCATTGGCGCGATGGCCGCCGTAGGCGATCGCGGCGCCGGCGATCAGCGCTAGCCAGGCGCCGATCCCCGCATCGGCGTCCTCGAGGTCCCAGCCCAGTGACCAGCCAACGACGATGATTCCAAGCAAGCTGACGATCAACGCGCTGCCGGTCGGCAGGCGCGCAGCCACGCCGACGGCGGTTGCGAGCCCGAACGCCAGCGCGACCAGACCGGCCAGCAACATGACGAAGTCGATCCCAGAGAACGCGTCCCAGGCGGAGACGTTTCCAAGAAAGCTCTCGCTCCAGTTCAGGAACAACGAGACGATCAGGACGGCACCCCCGATCGCGGCGATCGGCTCTCCCCGGCTCAGTCTTGACGTGTCCACAGCTCGCATGCCGCTGCTCCGAACCCTAGCGGAGTCGCGAATGCGGCTGGCGGGCATCGCCTCGGACCGCAAGCCGATGTCTTCTCCTGGACCGGGGCACGACGCGCGCGCGCCGTGCGCGCTCGTCGCGCAGCGCCTCGCCTGCGCCGATCGCGACCGCGATCGCACTCAGCAGACCGAGGAACCCGCCCAGCTTCAGGTCCACCACCTCGTTCAGGGCGGGCAGAGCGATCAGGGTGCGGTAGATCAAGAGCGACGCCGTGACCGCCCCAAGCGCCGTGACCACGACCGCCGTGCTCGTCTTGGCGCCGTGCGAGCGCTGGGTCGCGTGCAGGATCACCGAACCGACCGCCACGGCGATCGTCAGCAGCATCAGCCACCGCAGGACGGTCAAGGCGTGCCATGCGTTCTCGGCCGCGGCCCGTGAGCGCCCGATGCCAGTCGTTCCCACGACCCCGTACCACGCCAGCGCGAACATGATCACGAGCAGCGCCAGCGCGCTGGCCCCGCTGATCAGCTCACCCCTGTGCACCGGGCGCCGCTCGCCGGAATCGCTCATCTGGCCCGGGCGCGCGCCGCCGTCACGGTGTTCTGCAGCAGCATCGCAGGCGTCATCGGGCCCACTCCTCCGGGGACCGGTGTGATCAGCCTAGCCCGCCGGGCCGCGGCGTCGAACTGCACGTCGCCGAGCAGCCCCTGCTCGGTGCGAGTGATGCCGACGTCGATCACCGTCGCGCCCGGCTTTACGTGGTCGGCGCCGATCAGTCCCGGCACCCCGACCGCGGCGACGAGCAGATCGGCGCGCGCGCAGACGCGGGCGCGCTCACGCGTGCGTGAGTGACAAGTCGTAACGGTGGCGTTGCGCTCCAGCAGCAGCGCGGCCAGAGGCCTGCCGACGAGATCCGAGCGCCCGACCACCACCGCCTCCGTCCCTTCCAGCGCGACTCCGTACGTGTCCAGCAGCTCGAGCACTCCGAGCGGCGTGCACGGTCGCAGCCCCGGGGTCCCCTGCGCGAGCCGGCCGGCGCTGATCGGCGTGAGCCCGTCGACATCCTTCTCGGGGGCGATCAGCGCGGTCAGCGCCGCCCCATCGAGCCCCGCGGGGACGGGCAGCTGCAACAGGATCCCGTCGATCTCGGGGTCGCGGTTGCACGCCTCGATCTCCGCCGCGACCTCCTCTTGGGTGGCGCTCGTCGGAAGGTGACGATGACGGTCGGCGATCCCGACCTCAGCGCAGCCCCTGCGCTTGCTGGCCACATAGATAGCCGAGGCGGGATCGTCGCCGACGAGAATCGTCGCGAGCCCAGGCGCGCGAGCGCCTCCCGCGGTCAGCTCGACGATCTCACTCGCGACCCTGGCGCGCACCCGCTTCGCTTCGGCTCGCCCATCGATGATCGTCGCCGCCATCGATCCGAACGCTAGAGGATCGATGGCGGGTTAGCCAGCTCGTTACCGCCTCGAGATCGGCGCCAGCTCCGCCACCAGCTTTCGCTCCGAGCGGTCCTTGGCGAAGCGGATCACGACGATCCCACCAGCTTCGACACCGGTGACGACACCCTCGCCAAACGCGGCGTGGACGACATCGTCACCGAGCCGGTAGGAGACCGAGGCGGCCCGTTCGGGCGCGGGCGCGCGCTGGATGGAATCGGACGTCCTCCAAGCGGTCGCCCGGGCACGGAACGCCCCCGGCCCACGTGGCTGCTGCTGTTCGCGGTCGGTTAGTTGCGCGGGGATCTCCGACAGAAACCGGCTCGGCGCGCCGTAGCTGCGCGCGCCGAACACGGTGCGGGTGCGGGCATAGGTCAGGTACAGGTCCCGCTCGGCGCGGGTGATCCCGACGTAGCACAGGCGCCGCTCCTCCTCGAGCCCGCCCTCGTCCAACGCCCGGGAGTGCGGGAACACTCCCTCCTCGCAGCCGATCATGAACACGATCGGGTACTCGAGGCCCTTGGCGTTGTGGAGCGTCATCAGCGTGACCAGCCCCTCGTCGTCGCTGCGCGCGTCGGCATCGGCGACGAGCGCGACCTGCTGCAGGAACTCGGCGAGCGACGCATCGGGGGAGGCGCCAGCGTCGTACTCGGCCGCAACGTTTACGAGCTCCTCGAGGTTCTCGATCCGCCCCTGCGCCTCGATCGTCCGCTCGGCTCGGAGCGTGTCGAGGTAGCCCGTCTCCTGCAGCACCTCCTTCAGCAAGGTCGCGATCGCCGGCGATGCGTCAGCCCGCTCGCGCAATACATGCATCGTTCCCATGAACCGTCTCAGCGCCTTGACTGCGGCTGGTCCGAGGCCCGGCACCTGGTCGGGCTCCGAGGCCGCCTCCCAGATCGAGAGGCCGATCGTGTTCGCGAATGCGAGCACGCGTGAGAGCGAAGTCGAGCCGATCCCCCGCCGCGGAGAGTTGACGATCCTCGTGAACGCCCCGACGTCCTGCGGGTTCACCAGCATCGTCAGATAGGCGATCGCGTCCTTGATCTCCGCCCGTTCGTAGAACTTGGTGCCGCCGATCACTTGATAGGCGATCTCGGCGCGCACGAGCGTGTCCTCGAGCACCCGTGACTGCGCGTTGGTCCTGTAGAAGACCGCGATCTCCGCCCGGGAAGCCCCCTCGTCGACGAGGCGCTGGAGCTCGCCGGTCACAAACCTGGCCTCGGCGTGCTCGTCCTCGAGCTCGCGGACCTTGATCGGGTCTCCCTGGCCGACCTCGGTCCACAGCGATTTGGGTTTCTGCGCGCGGTTGTTGCGGATGACGGCGTTGGCGGCATCGAGGATCGTCTGGGTCGAGCGATAGTTCTGCTCGAGCTTGACGACGTGGGCATCAGGGAAGTCATCTGTGAAGTTGAGGATGTTGCGAATGTCGGCGCCACGGAAGCTGTAGATCGACTGTGCATCGTCGCCGACGACCATCAGGTTGCGATGCTCACCGGCGAGCAGCTGCAGCCAGCGGTACTGGGCATGGTTGGTGTCCTGGTACTCGTCGACGAGCACGTGCCGGAAGCCCGTCGCGTAACGCTCCCGCACCTCCTCGAAGAGTTCGAGCACATTGACCGCGCGGACGAGCAGATCGTCGAAGTCCATCGCGTTCATGCGGTGCAGCTCGCGCTCGTAGGCCCGGTAGACGTCGGCGACGGTCTGCTCGAAGTAGGAGCCGACGATGTGGCCGTACGCATCGGCGTCGTGCAGCTTGTTCTTGGCATCGGAGATCTGCGACTGGATCGCGGCGGGCGCGAAGCGCTTGGGGTCGACCCCGAGCTCCTCGAGGCAACGCTTGACCAGTCGCCGGGAATCGGCCTGGTCGTAGATCGTGAACTGGCGGGTGTAGCCGAGCCGGTCCGCGTTGGCGCGCAGCATCCGGGCACAGGCGGAGTGAAAGGTCATCACCCACATCGCGCGGACGCGCCGACCGACCAGCAGCCCAGCCCGGTCGCGCATCTCGCTTGCTGCCTTGTTGGTGAAGGTGATCGCGAGAACCTCGTTCGGGTGCGCGCGGTCGGTTGCCATCAGGTGGGCGATCCGATGGGTGAGTACGCGCGTCTTGCCCGAGCCCGCTCCGGCAAGGATCAGCAGCGGCCCGTCGCCGTGCGTGACGGCCTCGCGCTGCGGTCCGTTTAGGCCGGAGAGGAGACTGTCCAGGTCGGTCGTCGCGTTGGCCATCGCTCGCGTCTGCAAAGGTAGCGAGCGTGGTGGTCGCTCACGACTGGGTCAGCGAGCCGAGGGAACGTTCACGGATGGTTTGCGGTGCTCGTCGATTCGGCCGCCGGCTCGGCGGTCGCGCTCGCCTCGGCGCCCGGCGGCTGGGAGTGCTTCGCGGACACGTCTCGATGCGACGGGGTGCGTCTCCAGTTCCGCAAGCGCGCCCAGCTCGCCGCCGCGGCCCTGGCCCGGGCGGGAGTCGCGGACTTCGGCGATCTGAACCGGCTGACGATGTTCGCTGACAACCTGGTGCCCCACGTGCTCCGCCTGGACGGCGTGCTCAGCTTCTCGGCCGAGCTCGTCAGGCGGATCGGGCGCGGCGAGCCGATCGAGCGCGGATCGCCTGAGAGGTCGAGATTCGCGCGTGCGCGCTGCACGCGCACGGCGCCGTGAGCTACGCGTCCACCACTTCGGCTCGCGCCCGGGCGATCGCCTCGGCGCCCGCCTCGCCGACCAACAGCTCCGGACGGATCGTGCCGCTGGCGGCCAGGTCCAGCGCCGGAAAGCGGGCGGTGCTTGCGAGCACGGAATCCAGTGCGATCACTGTGGTCTCGCCCCCGACCGGCACCGATGCGGTGGCGATCACGGTCAGCGACCCGCCGTCGACGATCTTCTTGGCTGCGCCCAGCGCCTTGCGGGCGGCCTGGGGGTGCAGGTCGTCGAGCGTGTCCACGAGCACGACCGCATCAGCGCCGCGAGCCGCGATCCGACGGGCCTGGTCGATCACGAGCTCGAGCGCCTGACCCCGGGCGTCCGCGGAGGCAGCGAAGCTGATTGCGCACGCCGGCTCGACTGGACCGCCGCGCCAGAGCGAGATCTCCTCGGGGCGGACGCCGACGAGCGCGACCGACAGCCTGAGATTCTCCTGTGGGGCGAGCGCCGCCGCCAGCCGGAGCAGGGCCTCGGTCTTCCCCGCCCGCGTCGCGCCGGCGATCGTCACTCGCGAGCCCCGGCCGAACGGCGTGAGCCATTCGATCGCCTTGATCGTGGGGTCCTCGGAGCCGAGACGGAAGCGCTCGTCTGCAAACACGGCCGGAAGATCGTCGAAGCGCGTCCCGTCGGCCAGCTCGGAGACCGGGCGTCCGTTGACCGTGTCAACCCGGACCAGCGACGCAAAGCGCTCGGAGCGCCGCGGCGCGCGTCTGGGTCCGGAGACGCGGTCGCCCGTCACGAGCTCGCAACGCTTCACCTGAGCGGCGGCGACGTACACGTCGTCGTCGGAGGGCTCGGGAGGTGCCACGCGCACGAAGCCCGACCCGTTCGCGACAAGCTCTACGACCCCATCGACAACCTCCTCCTCCCTGCCGTGAGCGTCTGGTTCGCGCTCATCGGGCTGCTCGACAGAGGCGCTCTCATCGGCCGGCGCTCGCTCCTCGCCGACCGACCCCTCCGTCTTTGCGGAAGCGCGCCCGCGACCGCCGCGGCGACCGCGGCGCTTGCGAGCAGCAGGCGCGGGTTCGTCTGCCGCGGCCGGATCGCCATCACGATCTCCAGCCCCCGTCTTGTCGGGCGTTGCAGTGGCTGCCTCGTCCTCCGGTGGCGGCACGTCGGCGGCATCCTGCCCGCCGAGGATCGCCTCGACCAGCTCCTTGCGGCGTAGGCGCCGGTAGCCGTCGATCGACAGCTCTGAGGCGATCGCGTGCAGGTCGGCGAGGGGGCTTGCCTGAAGCGCGGCACGGTCGAGCACTGACATATGGGTTCCTCCTTGGGATGTACCGGTGGGCTCCGGTCGCGTTGGGCCAGCGACCGGCGATTCACCATGAGAATCTAGCGTGCCGGCAAGACGGCAAGCGGCGACGCAGCCTCAGCCCTGCTCCCAGCGCAGCGCATCGGGTACCCGCAGGTCGGGGCCCACCTCCGCCTCTGCCCGCAGCGCCGCGCGGACGGCGAGGAAGTCGGCCGTCTGCGCGACGTCGTGAACGCGCACCACATGGGCGCCGGCGTCGACCCCGTGGGCGAGCGCGGCGAGCGTGCCGGCGAGCCGGTCGCGGGGGCCCCGGCGGGTGATCGCGCCGACGAAGTCCTTGCGTGAGACGGCGAGCAGCAGTGGCCTGCCGAGCTCGTGCAGGTCCTCCAAGGCCCTGAGCACTTCGACCGTCTGCGCGGGGGTCTTGGCGAAGTCCGGTCCCGGATCGAGCATCAGCTGTTCGAACGCGACCCCGCGCCGCAGCGCGAGCGCGATCCGCTCGCGCAGGAACGCCAGCACGTCTGCCACGATCTTCCCGTCCAGCCCGGGGTCGAGCAGCTTCTGCTTCGGCGCCACCCGCGTGTGCATCACGACCAGCCCCGCCCCCGCCTGCGCGCACACGTCGGCCAGCGCCGGATCGCGCAGGCCGCTGACGTCGTTGACGATCGACGCCCCCGCCGCGATCGCCGCTCTTGCCACCACGGGCTTGTAGGTGTCGACCGACACCAGCGCCCCCAGCTCGCCGGCGACACGCTCGATCAGCGGCGCCACGCGTTCGATCTCCTCTCGCGGCGCCACGGCCGGTCGATTGGTCACGCCCGACTCGCCGCCGATGTCGATCATGTCCGCTCCAGCGCCCAGCAGTGCGCGCGCCAGCTCGAGGCGCTGCTCGAGCGTCCGGCGGAGGCCGGCGTCGGAGAAGGAGTCCTCGGTGGCGTTGACGACGCCCATCAACCATGGGCGGCCACCCAGCTCGAGCGTGTCGGTGGCGGTGCGCAGCGCGCGCGGTGGCGCGATCATCGCCCGGCGCGTGGCGACGCCGTCATCGCTCCCATGCGCGATAGCAGACCGACGACTCGAGCATCGCGGCGTGGGCGGTCGTGCAGCTTGCGCATGTCACCAGATGGTCGAGCACCCAGGTTTCGTCCTTGGCGCTCAGCGGCTCGGAGTCCTGACGGCGAGTGAGGACGCGCAGCGCCCGGTCGCGCTCGGGGCACGGGGGGCCCGGCTCCGGGACCACGCCTCGCCGCTGCACTCGGAGGCGCAGCCGTGCGCGCGCCAGCAACGGCGCCACGGCGGACTGATCGATTTGCAGAACGCGTGCGATCTGCTCGTGTGAGAGGCGCAGCAGCTCACGCAGCGCGAGCGCTTCGCGCTGACGCTCGGGGAGCTTGGCGGTTGCCTGGGACAGCTCGCGGGCGATCGTGGCGGCAAGCCCTGGAGCGGCGCCGGCCTGCGGGCCGGCGCCGTCGAAGTCGGCGGGGACCGGCGGCTCCGGCGGCGGCTCGCTCGGACGGCGCTCGGTCTGCTCCCGGCAAGCTCGGGCGGCGGCCGCCAGCAGCGCGACCCGGTCGCCGTCCACCCCGCCGCGTGCCTTCGCGGCCGCCTTGTCGGCCTGTTCTCCCGCGCCGAGCACGCGCGCACAGAATTCGTACACCTCGTCCATCGATCCCAGGTTATTGCACCTGGGGCGCGATCCCCTCGGCCTCGGCCTCCCGGTGAAAGCGCTCGAGCTCGCCCGCCACTCGCGCCTCGTCCCAGCCCAGCTCAGCGCCGATCGCGCGCGCGACCCGCGCGGCAGCCTCGCTGTCGCCGGCACACAGCTCGCGCCCCGCGAGCAGCCCGACCCGGGTGCGCCGCAAGAGCACGTCGCCGACACTCCGCGCCTGCTCGTTGCGGGCGGAGAACGGCGCCTCAGCGAGCAGGTCGGGGAGGCCGGTGAGAATTGGCCGCGCAAGCTCGGCGCGCTCAGCGGCGGTCTGCAGCACCCTCTCGGCGGCATACCCGTAGCGGTCGGCGAGCGCTGCGTAAGACTCCTCGCCGACGCCCGGCACGCGAGTGAGCGTGGCCGGATCGACCGGCTGTCCGAGTGGGATCTCGTGCGTGTGGCAGGGCGCCTGGCGCCCGTCGCGCTCGACGAGGCGGTCGACCGCGAGCTTCGCCATCCGCCGCCAGGTCGTCAGCTTGCCGCCGGTGATCGTGATCAGTCCGCTCGAGGTCTCGTACAGCTCAGCCTTGCGAGAGATGTCGACCGACTTGCGTGCGTCACCGCTGGAGATCAGCGGGCGCACGCCGGCGTAAGCGCCACGGAGATCACCGATGCCGAGCTCGGTGCCGAAGAAGGAGTTGGTCGCCCGCAGCAGATACTCGATGTCCTCCGGCGCGGGGCGCACATGGTCGATCTCGCCGTCGTGGTTGTTGTCGGTCGTACCGATCAGGCTCCGACCCAGCCATGGCAGCGCGAAGATCGTGCGACTTCCCCCGGCCGGGACGACCGCTCCCGCCCGCAGCGGCAAGTCTGAGTGCGCGATCGTCACGTGGGTGCCGCGACTGGGGACGATCCTCGGCGCCTCGGCCTCGGAGTGGAGCTCCTCCGGCCTGATCCGGTCAGCCCAGACCCCGGTTGCGTTGACGACGTTCTCGGCCCGTACGAGCACTTCGCTGCCGCTCTCGGCGTCGCGCACGGTGACCCCCGACCCGTGGCCGTGCTCGCGCGCGAGCTCGATCACCTCCAACCGGTTGGCGCAGATCGCCCCAAACCGCTCCGCCTCGCCGAGCACGCTCAGCACGAGTCTGGCGTCGTCGGTTTGGCAGTCGTAGAACAGGTACCCGCCGGTCGGCCTGCGGGTGCTCAGCGCCGGTAGCAGCTCCACCACCTCCTCGCCCGAGATCACGCGGTGCCGTGCGGGGCTCCAGTCGCTGTCGGCCCCCTCCCCCACCGCTCGCTCCGCGCGACGAGCACTTCGACGCCCACGCAGGCCCTGCGTCGCCATCACGTCGTACATGTTGAGCCCGATGCCGACCAGCCGGTCCGGCCTAACCCCGTCGAACGCGGGCACGACCAGCTGCAGCGGTGTGACCAGGTGCGGCGCCAGCTTGACCAGCAGCTGGCGTTCGAGCAGGGCCTCGCGGACCAGCCCGAGGTCGAAGCTCTGCAGGTAGCGCAGCCCGCCGTGCACGAGCTTCGAGGAGCGACTGCTGGTGCCCGACGCGAAGTCCGCCTTCTCGACCAGCGCGACGCTGTAGCCGCGCGAAGCAGCGTCGAGTGCGACCCCGGCGCCGGTGATCCCGCCCCCGATCACGACGACGTCGAACCGCTCCCGGCCCAGCGTCTCGATCGCTGTGTCGCGGGCGATCATCCCGCGCAGGGTACGACCTAGTGTCCGCCTGCCTTGCGGTACAGGCCCAGCACGATCTGGTACATCTCCTTCGAGGTCTCGCCGCCGGGGCAGCACGTGGGACCGCCTGGGTCACTGATACCGATCTCGATGTGGGGGCCGGAGGAGATCCCGACGTCGCCGCAGCCGACCTCGGCGATCGGTTGCCCGGTCGTCACGTGTGCGCCAACCTTGACCAGCGCGGGCGCGGCGTGGCCGTAGTAGATGTAGCGCCCGGCGTAGGGGCCGCCGGCGATCTTCAGGATCGGGGCATCGGGGCCGAAGCCGCTGATGCCTTCCTGGACGATGGTCCCGGAGGTGACGGCGACCTCGACCACGCTGCGCCCGCAGGCGCTGCCATTGGTCGCGATGTCAACGCCCTGGTCGAGGCTCCAGCTGCTCGGGCTGACCACGCGGCTGATAGGCGTGAGCGGGAACACCCAGGCCGTCGAGGACTTGGCGGAGCTGGGTGCGATGGCGCCGGCAGTCAGGCGACTCGTGAGCCTCTTGACGGCGAGGAGCAGCGTCGCGGACGTCTTGTTGCCGACGGTCCCGCTGGCGGGCCGCAGCTTGCTGGCGCGCTGAAATCGCGTCACGGCGGTCTTCGTGATCGAGCCGAAGTAGCCGGTCTCCGGCACCCTGTAGCCAATGTCGCTCAACCACGTCTGCAGGGTCTTCACGTCTTGGCCGGTGTCGCCGCGCCGGAGCGTGCGCGGGAAGGTCGAGTACACGACTGCACGGCTGTCGAAGCCGCGGGGGTTCTGCGGCGGCGCGATCCCGGCGCCGCCGGAATTCGCCAGTGCGCTCGGCGCGCTCACCAGTAGGCACAGGCTCGCCATCGCCCACAGCGCGAGCGGCATGCTGACGCGACGCGGGCGATCCATCGCGCGCCTACCTCGGGCCCGTCGGGCCCCGGATCCAGCCACGCCGCCGAGCGGTCGGTGGTTGCACGACCTCTGCGTATCAAAGCTGCTGGATGCGAGCAAGGAAAGGCCTTTCCGCGGGTGCGGTATTGCAACGCGCCTGATGCCTGCGGAGTTAGCTGACGGGCTCGCGCTCGGTATACGAGCGCTTCTCGCGGATCACCGCGAGACTCGCCCCAACGAATTGGGCTCCCCGCTCCCCGGGACGGCATACCGGGGACTCGGCCCGGGGGAAAGTATCAGAACGGTGCGACGGAAGCGAGGGCCGTCGCGCACGCCTTCAGCCCGGTGGGTCGATCGGCTGCTCCGCGCCGCTCGGGACGCCGGCTACAGCGCCTGCACCTCGCTCGTGATCTCGCTTACCGATGCCTTCGCGTCGCCGAACAGCAGCGAGGTCTTGGGGTCGTAGAACAGCGGGTTGTCGATCCCCGCGAACCCCGATGCCATCGAGCGCTTGAGCACGATCACGGCGCCGGAGCGGTCGACCTCGAGGATCGGCATCCCGTAGATCGGCGAGCCCGGCTGGTTCTTGGCGGCCGGGTTGGTGACGTCGTTGGCGCCGATCACCAGCGTCACATCGGTGCGGGGGAACTCGGGATTGATCTCGTCCATCTCCCGAAGCAGCTCGTAGGGGACATCCGCTTCGGCCAGCAGCACGTTCATGTGGCCCGGCATCCGCCCGGCGACCGGATGGATCGCGAACTTGACCTCGACGCCCTTTGCCTCGAGCGCGCGCTCGAGCTCGCGCACGGCATGCTGGGCCTGCGCCACGGCCATCCCGTATCCGGGCGCGACCACCACCTGGCGCGCGTAGGTGAGCTGGATCGCCACGTCCTGGGCGCTGGTCGAGCGCACGGTCCCGCCTTCGCCGTCCCCGGCCGCGGGGGCAGCGACCGCACCGCCGAACCCGCCGGCGACGATCGCCGGGACCGAGCGGTTCATCGCCTTGGCCATCAGGTTGGTCAGGATCGAGCCCGA
>QHBV01000219.1:0-2122 GCA_003244035.1 Solirubrobacterales bacterium
GGGGTGAACGGGAACACCGAGGCGACCACCTGCACGGCGAGCACGAGCAACGCATTGCGCACCGACCCGCCGATGTGGAAGGCGTCGAGCAGCGCCCAGTAGGACGCGAAGCGCGCGACCCAGCTCGCCAGCTGCCAGCCCGCCATCTCCCGCCGGTACACGCGCCGGTCGCGCAGGACCGCAAAGCCCTGGCGAACGCGCTGCCAGAACGCCCGCACCCGCGCCGAGAGCAGCGCGAACGCGACCAGGAAGCCGACCCCGAGCACGGTCAGCACGAACAACGTGAAGCGCATGTTCGACGCGAAGAAGCTGATGTCGAAGGCCGGAAGCTTGGAGAAGTCAGGAGGCTTGGGGAACACGCCCTGGGTGAAGGCGAAGCACATAACCAGTAGGCCCATGAACCAGTCGAAGATGACCCCCGTCGAAAGTGCCGCGGCGACGGTCGGATAGCTGCTCTGCGAGATCGCGACCCGGGTCAGGAACAGCTGCGCGATGTTCCCGCCCCCGAGCGGGAACACGTTGTTGACGGCGTAACCGACCATGTAGGCGCCCCACACGTCGCGCCAGCGCGCCGGCGCTCCCGGATACGCGACGCGAACGGCATTGAACAGCGCCCGCGAGCGGAGCAGCAGGTAGATCCCATAGAGCGCCAGCCCGATCAGCAGCGAGACCCAGCCGAGGTTCGCCAGCTGCGAGAAGAACTTCCCCGCCGAGTCCAAGATCTGGTCGATCGTGCCCCCGATCGAGCTGCCGTGGTGGCCGTGATGCAGGGGGACGGCGGCGGCGAGGAGCCCCATATCGCGCAACACGGTCGCACACCCGCAACACGACCGCACTCTGGGCCGCTGAGCACCCGAGCCAAACCGAACCAGGCGCCCGCAAGGGCGCCCAATAAACAGGCCCGGGGGACCCGGATCCATCCGGGCCCCCCGGAGAGCCAGGGAAATGGGGGCGCAGTTCCCTGACCGATAGGGACGAGTCTCCCCGTCCCAAGCTCGCAGTTAACCCGATGCGGCTGCCGTTACCGCCCTCGGGTTCCGGGGCCGCTGAAGAACTCCTCGCCGGGCCTCACGGTGCCGGCCGCCTCGGCCTCGTGGCGCAGGGTGCGATCGGCCTCGCCGCTCCACGCGCCGATCGTGAGCAGCTCACGGTCCTGATCCATCGGGGTGCCGCCGATCGCCTTGTTGACCACGCGCGCGCACTTGCGACCCTCGGCGATCGCGGTGACGATCAGCGACTGGCCGATCCTCGCGTCGCCACACGCGTACACGCCGCCGACCGAGGTGCGATATGTCTGGCGGGTGCGGATGTTGCCGCGGCGGTCGAGCTCGAGCCCGAGCTGCTCGACCAGCCCCTCGTGCTCGGGATGCTCGAACCCGATCGCGATCAGGACCAGATCCGCCTCGAGCACGAACTCGCTCCCCGGCACCGGCGTCAAGTCGCGCGAGGAGGTCCCGGTCACCTGGCGCGCGTACACGTGGCTGACGTGGCCGTCCTTGCCACCGAAGCCAGTGACCTCCGTGCCCCAGCGGCGCCTGCCCCCTTCGTCGAGTGCGTACGTCGTCGCCGTGCGCTTGGGCGGAAGCGGCCACGGGTGCCTGGGGTCGCGGCCGCCCGCGGTCAGCTCGGCGTAGACGTCGAGCAGCACGACCGTGCGCGCACCCTCGCGGTGGGAGTTCGAGACACAGTCCATGCCCGTGTCGCCGCCGCCGATCACGATTACGCGCTTGCCCGCGGCGGTGATCTCGGTGCCGGGTTCCGTCGGCCGGTAGGGACGCCCTTCCTGCGCGGCGACCCAGCGATTTCGCTGGTACAGGTAGTCCATCGCGAAGTAGATGCCGTTCAGCTCGCGCCCGGGCTCGTCGAGGTCGCGGGACGCGCGCGAGCCGATCGTCACGACGAGTGCGTCGTGACGCTCCTGGAGCTCCTCGGCGGAGATGTCCCGCCCAACGTCGGTGTCGTAGACGAACTCGATCCCCTCCTGCTCCAGGATCGCCACCCGACGGTCGATCAGCGACTTGGAGAGCTTGGCGTCGGGCACGCCGAATCGCATCAGGCCGCCGGGCCCCTCGTCGCGCTCGTAGACCACCACCTGGTGGCCGCACCGGTTGAGCTCGGCGGC
>QHBV01000219.1:2177-2640 GCA_003244035.1 Solirubrobacterales bacterium
GGCGGCGGCTCGGGCAGTACCCACCCCTCCTCGAATGCACGCTCGGCGATCGCGAGCTCGATCTGCTCGATCGCGACAGCGTCGTCGTTGATCGCCAGCACGCAGGCGGACTCGCACGGAGCGGGGCAGATGCGCCCGGTGAACTCGGGAAAGTTGTTGGTCGCGTGCAGCTGGTCGATCGCCTCGCGCCACTTGTCGCGATAGACGAGGTCGTTCCAGTCCGGGATCAGGTTGCCGAGCGGACAGCCCTCGTGGCAGAAGGGGATGCCGCAGTCCATGCACCTCGCGCCCTGGCGCCTGAGCTCGTCCTGCGGTTGGAGCGCGAAGTACTGCTTGTAGTCGTGCACGCGCTCGCGCGGATCGCGCTTGTCGAAGCCGACCCGGTGGATCTTCAGGAATGCGCCAAGCTCGCCCATCGAGATCGCCGAGCGTACCAGCGAGGCACCTGCGGGTCGTGTGGGGG
>QHBV01000220.1:0-13960 GCA_003244035.1 Solirubrobacterales bacterium
AGACGGTTGAAGAACAGTCTAGACGTGGCTCGATCAATCAGTCAGCTGCATCAAGCTCCACGGTTATCATCCGCGGTGCCGGACGGATATGCGGGCCGTCTGGAGGTGTCGGTGGACGCCGGTGGCCAAGGGCTTGGGAGATCGATCCGACTGACCGATAGGCTGGGCATGCGCTCGGCGCGCTCATGAGCTTTCGCACGCGCCTCACCAGCTTTTTCGTTCTCATCGTGGTCGTTCCGATGGCCGCGTTCGGCATTCTGGTGTATCGGCTGATCGGCGACAGCGAGCAGGGCAAGGCGGATGCTCGAGCCAATGGGGTCGCGACTGTTGCCGCGAGCATCTACAGCAACGCGATCGCCACGGCCCAGGCCGAGGCGGGGACAATCGCGCACGATGCCGGATCGGAGACGCGTTCCGTGCTGCTGCGGCAGGTTTCGCTGCTCGCGGGGCGAGGGGGCCTGGCGCGGGTCTCGATCAAGGTTCGAGGAGGGCCCTCGATCGATCTCGTTGCCCCCGGAGTGGTCGCGATCGCGCCTGGAGTGGCCACCGTCGACCGAGGTCCACGGGCGCCGATCGTTGTCACGGTTTCGGCTCTGACCGCATCGGATTATGGCCTCGAGTTCAGTCGTGGCCCCGGAGTGGCGATCATCGTGCGGCAAGGCAAGCGAACGCTCTACGCGACCCCGACCCTTCCGGCAGTGTCCGATCGCTCGTTCCCGGCACTGGCCACGGTGAAGCTCGGTGCAACCGAGTATCGAACGGTTACCCAAGGGTTCCAAAGTTTTGACGGACCCATGGTCGATGTGACGGTTCTCTCGAATCTGTCCGCGACCACGACCTCGGTTGGGACGAGCCGGCTGATCGCAGCCATCTTCATCGGCGGCTTCCTGCTGCTCGCCTTCTTCTTCTCGGTGCTTGCTTCGCGGGCGCTTCAGGGCCAACTTGACCGTTTCTTGCAGGCTGCGAGGCGCCTCGGTGGCGGCGACTTCTCCTCCCCGATCAAGACCCAGGGACAGGACGAGTTCGCCGCGCTTGGAGCGGAGTTCAACAACATGTCGAGCCAGCTCGCTCGCCGCCTCGATGAGCTGTCCGAGGAGCGCTCGCGCCTGCGCGAATCGATTCGGCGCATCGGGCACACGTTCGCGTCGAATCTCGACCGGCCGGCGTTGCTCGAGCTCGCGCTCAAGACCGCAGTCGATGCGGTCCAAGCCGACTGCGGGCGTGTAAGCATTCGTCGGGGCTCGGCCGACACCCTCTCGGAAGCTGTGCGGGTCGGTTCGCTTTCCGGCTTCGAAAGTCAGGTGAGGGAAGCAGAGCTGGCGGCGCTGAGTAAGGACGGGGCCGGCGAGGTGGCGTCAGCGGGGATCAGCGTCGTGTCGAACGCGCTTGGACCGCTCGAGGCTGGCGACCGCGCAGTGGGCCTGATCACGGTCGGCCGACGCGGACGTCCATTCCCGGATGATGATCGTGCCCTGCTTCGCTCGCTCGCTGCCCAGGCAACGCTTGCATTGGAGAACATCGAGCTACATTTCCAAGTGCGTCGTCAGGCAGTCATGGACGAGCTCACTGGCTTGACCAACCACGGCCATTTCCACGATCTGTTGAGCGCCGAGTCCGAGCGGGTCCGGCGCTATCACCACCCCGTCGGCCTGATCATGCTCGACATCGACGATTTCAAGCTGGTCAACGACACCTACGGCCACCAGCAGGGGGACGTCGTCTTGGAGCACGTAGCGCGGGTGCTGCGCGAGACCTCGCGGGAGGCCGACGTCCCTGCGCGCTACGGTGGCGACGAGATGGCGCTGATCCTTCCCCACACGGATCTTGAGGGTTCCTACGCGATCGCCGAGCGCCTACGCGGCGAAATCGAGGCTCTGCGGATTCCATGCAGAGGCGAAGGAGGGGATATCGGCATCACGGTGAGCCTTGGGGTGGCGACGTCCGGCGTGGGAGACAAGGATCTCCTGATTGCAGACGCCGACCAAGCGCTGTATTCAGCCAAGCGAGAGGGAAAACGTCGAACCGCGCGAGCGCTGGCGAGAACC
This sequence comes from Solirubrobacterales bacterium, assembly GCA_003244035.1. Taxonomy (GTDB): domain Bacteria; phylum Actinomycetota; class Thermoleophilia; order Solirubrobacterales; family Solirubrobacteraceae; genus Palsa-465. The sequence continues at coordinate 2,046 of QHBV01000220.1, forward strand.
GCTGATCTAATCGGTGGCGAGTAGGCTGTGTGACTATGGGTCTGCTGGACGACGCGATTCGCGAGCACCTAGACCTCAAGCGCCGACGCGGCGCCGACCCTACCGAGGTGCAACGCGCTGAACGCGAGGCGCTGGGACCGGTGCGTCGCGGCCCGGAGGCCCTGGAACAGCTGAACCCCCCGATCGGCGATCCGTATGTACATGACGAGGACCGGCAGCACTGGCACGAGCCGGCCCAAAGCGCGGCTGGGTTCGCCGCCACGCATGCGGCGGAGGACGACTACCGGGACCAACTGAGCAACGAAGAGCCGACGATCATCGAGAGACCCCCGCCCGCCGAACCGCCGCGGATCGCGCAAGGCGATCAGAGCGACCACACGAGCATTGACTTGGATGAACCTGAGCCAGGGGTGCATCGCACGACTCCCGCGCCACATCCGGCACCAGCGTCATCCATGCCAGCGCAGCAGGGGACGCAGCTTGGAGAGGAGACTGCCGAGTACGAGTCGGTTCCCCGAGTGGAGACGGATGAGAGCGACGACATGCTTGAGGAGACTCCGGAATTCCTTCAAGACACGCCGGATCACGACCGTCTGTGGTTTGAGCAGCGCCCACCGCGCGACTTCGACTTCGACAGCTGAGCCGCTGACCTGTAGCTCGCGGTCGGCAATGCCGGCATCAGGTCCGTTCATTCGGACGGCTCAGCAAGACACGTTTCTGAACGGGCCCCTTATACCAGGCTGGGGCCGAAGGAGCGCATAAACTCGCACGGAGCGGGGCCATAGCTCAGTTGGGAGAGCGCCTGCTTTGCAAGCAGGAGGTCGCCGGTTCGATCCCGGCTGGCTCCATTCATGGCGTCTGTAGCTTGTGCCCGTCGCCGGCTCGGTTGTTGGCCATTATCTGCGTGAGCATGGCGGTTAGGGCTGGGCCGTTGGTCGTTTCTCCTCGCTGGGACGTACTGGCCGTCTTTGTTGTTGTGTCCGGCGGTGATGATGCCCTCGGGGTCGGTGACCCTCGCGCCGTCGGAGAGGAACAGATTGATGTCATGAAGGGCCGGGCGGCCCCGGCAGTGCGGTCGGGTAACCCCAACCAAGCCTACGATGCTCATGGATCGGTCGGGTGCCAGCGACGGCGCCTGAATCAGCAGTCGTCCGCCGTGCCGTCCACAGCCGGTCCTCGATCTATTTTCGTCAGCGTCGGAGGTAGACGTCGCGACGATGACCCCTTACGACCACACGCGCTGGTCCTCGTGAAGCTCGTACTCGCCGCCAAGGACCATGTCATCCATGAAGGGCCGGTTGTTGTCAAGGGCCCCCTCGTGGTCGTTGACGTTCCCGATGCTGGCTCTCGAAGGATGGCGGTGATGGGGACCGGTTGCCCGACGGGTGCGGGGTCTTCGGGGCTCTGGCCCGGACTCGCGATTGCCGGGCGAGGCCGGACGGGTCAAGCGCTGGACGCGATCGCAAAGGGGAATCGGCGCCTGTCGTGGGCGCTTGACGCGGCCGGGTGAGTCTGGCAGAGCACGTCGACGCGCTTGTCGGCCTTGGCGCGCTGCTCGATCTCCTTCGTGGTGGCGATGATCTCGCGGTCGAAGTCGCAGATCAGCGCGATCGGGCTGTCCAGCTGTCGTCAGGGACCGTCGGCCAGCTCGACGCTGGCGAGGAACTCGCGCCCGCCTGTGCCGAACACCCGGGCTTCCCGGCATGCAAATCGTGCGCCGCGAACACCGCAAGCCTTTCATCACTGCAGATGGTTCCTCCATTCGCGAGCTGGCCGGCATCCCATCCGGCAATGCCACGAATCAGAGTCTGGCCGAAGCGATCGTCCCGCCCGGAAGCGAGACGATCGCTCATCTGCATCGTCGCGCCGAGGAGATCTACCTCTTCACCGGTGGGACCGGGCGAATGCGCCTCGGCGACGAGGAACGCTCGGTCCGAGCGGGGGACTGCGTCGTGATACCTCCCGGCGTGGCCCACAAGGTGTGGGCCGGCGCCTCCGAGCCCTTGGTCATTCTGTGTTGCTGCGCGCCGGCGTACGCGCACGAGGACACGCTGCTTCTCGGCGACTAATCGGGACGGACGACGACGCCGAGTGCGCAAAGCCGCCTTACGACGAGGCGCTCGCTATGCGAGTGCCTGGTACTCGATCTCTGTGAGCTCGATCTCCAGTGCCGCAAGGTTCTCCCGCAAATGCTTCGGCGACAGGGTTCCAGGAATCGGCAGCATCGTCGGCGAGCGCTTGAGCAGCCACGCGAGTGTGATCTGGCTCGGCGTTGCTCGATGTGCCTCGGCGATCTCCCGCAGCGCCGGTCCGCCGTCGCCGCGCAATGGAAAGTACGGCACGAACATGATCTGCTGCTCGGCGCAGTAGTCGATAACGTCCTCGTGTCGGCGCTCGGAGAGGTTGTAATGGTTCTGGACGGCCGCGATCGGCACGATCTCACGCGCCCGCTCGATCTCCTCGATACCTACCTCGGAGATGCCCACGTGCCGGATCTTGCCCTGATCGCGATACCCCCGAATCACCGCGAGGCTTGTCTCCAGCGGCGTCTCGGGATCGACGCGATGGAGGTAGTAGAGCCCAATCTCCTCGGCGCGTAGACCGTGCAGGCTCTCCTCGATCTGCGCACTGAGGATCTCCGGGCGCCCCTCGCCCGGCGAGTAACCGCCCTTGGTAGCGACGATGCACCCCTCGGGGAGCGGTGCGAGCGCGGCGCCGATCGTCAGCTCGCTCTCGCCACCGGTGTAGAGGCGCGCAGTATCTATGAACGTGACTCCGGCACTGAGCGCGTCTCGGAGGAACGCCTGATTTCCCGGCGTGTTCGTCAACCGATTCGTGCCCAGGCCGACGCGGGTCACACCGGCCTCGACAAGTGCCCACTCGCTCGCCATCGATCGGGATCCTAGTGGCGGGCGCGTCAGTGGCGACTGGAGGGATCCCAGTGACGGGCGCCTCAGTGGCGACTGAGAGGCCAGTCGAGCGCGGCGACACGGATCCTCCTTTCGGGGGTCGACAGGTTCCAACGCCAGGCAAATGAGCTTCGAGCGCCGCCAGTTCGAAAACCTGCACCTAGTTGCCGCTGGCCGGGCAGGTCTCGCCGGCGTCGATCGTCGCCACGGGGTTGCCGGCGGTCACGACGCGGAGCGAGTACGGCGTGGTCGTGTCCCGTGGTGGGAGATCACGCGGAGGCCGGGAGCCGCGCAGCGGCGCCGGGAGCGGCTGGGATGACGCAGCCGGGCATTGGGCATAGGATCGATGGGCCATGTCAGGCCGAGGGCACCACGCCCCAGACACCCCGGTGGGCCGGCTCCCGCACCCGGACAAGTCGCCGCGGGTCGCCAACCGGGCCCCGCACACCGGCGTGGCCGAGACGTCGAGCTTCGACACCGTCTCGCACTATTTCGACGTCGCTGCCGACCGGTTGGGCATCCCCGAGGACCTGCGCACGGTCGTGCGCACCGCCTACCGGGAGATCCAGGTGCAGATCCCGGTCAAGCTCCGCGACCATGGGATCCACGTGTTCTCGGGCTACCGGGTTCAGCACAACGGGGCACGCGGACCGTTCAAGGGCGGGATCCGCTACCACGAGCGAGTGAACCTCGACGAGGTCCGGGCGCTGGCGGCGTTGATGACCTGGAAGACGGCGATTGTCAACATCCCGTTCGGCGGCGCCAAGGGTGGCGTGAACTGCCCAGCTCAGGACCTCGACGAGACCGAGCTGCAACTGATCACGCGCTCGTTCGTCGACAAGATCGCGGGCGTGCTCGGCCCCACCCGTGACATTCCGGCGCCTGATGTCAACACCAACGCCCAGGTGATGGCGTGGATGATGGACGAGTACGGCAAGCTGCACGGTGACGCCCCGGCGGTGGTCACGGGTAAGCCGATCTCGCTTGGGGGCTCGCGCGGACGGGAGTCCGCAACCGGGCGCGGAGTCGTCTGCGCCTACCGCGAGGCGGCGCACGCGCTCGGCGTGCGCCCCGACGCCACGCGCGTCGTGATCCAGGGGTTCGGGAACGTCGGCTCGTGGGCCGCGCGGATCATTACCCAGCTGGGGTGCAGGCTGATCGGTGTCTCCGACACCACGGGGGCGCTCCACTCACAGGCAGGCATCGATCCAGAAGCGCTGGCTCGTCACCTCGCCGAGGGTGGCAAGCTCGTCGACTTCGCCGACGCCGAGGGTGCGATCGGCGTCGAGGCGATCACCCCATCCGAGCTGATGGGGCTCGAATGCGAGGTCCTGATCCCGGCCGCGCTCGGTGGGGCGATTCACGTCGCCAACGCGGACTCGATCCGCGCGCGCATGGTCATCGAAGGCGCGAACAATCCGACTACGCCAGGTGCTGACGAGATCCTCGATGCCAATGGCGTGCTCGTGATCCCGGACGTGCTCGCAAACGCGGGCGGGGTGGTCGTCTCCTACTTCGAGTGGGTGCAGAACCTCCAGCACGTCAGCTGGGAGGAGCGCGAGGTCAACGACAGGCTCGCCAAGATCATGCGCCGGGCCTACGGCGAGGTGCAGGAGCGCGCCAAGCGCGGCGACCTCGTGCCATTGCGGATTGCGGCTTACGAGCTCGGCATCGAGCGCGTCCTCGAGGCAACGCGCATGCGCGGATATGGCGGTTATGCGTAAGGAGCGAGTCTCCTACCGCCGAGCTGTGGGGCAGGAGGGTGATCGCCAGTTCGGACTGAGGCCCGGCACTGGAAGCGTCGAGATGCGCGCGGCAGGTGCCCGGCCGGCGTCCGTTCGGCACTGCCGCGGGGCCGAGAGCCGAACCTGCACGCGAATGCCTCACGCGTCGCCGCCCTCGTCGGCCAGCCGCTGGGCCTCGCGTGCCACGAGAGCCAGCCGCGCCTCGCGCACGAGCGGCACCTCGCGTCGACGCCGGCGCACGGCGGCGAGGTCAATCTCGGCGGTGACCAGCGCCTCCTCGTGCGTGGGGGCCTGGCAGACGATCAGGCCCCAAGGGTCCACTACGTGCGAGCCGCCCCAGAACCGCAGGCCAGGCTCCTTACCGACCCGGTTCACGAACACGACGAAGCACTGGAACATGCGGCCGTAGAACGCGGTTATGTCCCGCCAATAGGTCTCCGAGTCGTAGCGCTCGGGGAAGCGGCTCTGGGCCGAGCTCGTCGGCATATACAGCACGCGGGCCCCGTCCTGAACGGCCAGGAACGCTAGCTGCGGCTGCCAGGCGTCGTTGCAGATGAGCGTGGCCACGCGGCCATGGCGGGTCTCGAACCCGCGCATCGACTGCCCCGGGGAGAAGTACTTGCGCTCCTCGAAGACGTCGTAGGTCGGCAGGTAGAGCTTGCGGTGGCAGTGGCGACGCCCATCGATGTCGTAGTAGCCCGCGGCGTTGTAGCTGTGGACGCCCAGGCCGTCCTCGTGAAAGCCGATGAGCACGTCGGTCCCCGGTGCGATCTCGGAGAGCGCGAGTAGCCGCTCGTCGAGCCCGGAGATCGACGTATCCACGTCCACGAGGCCGAGCGAGTAGCCGGTTAGGAACAGCTCGGGGAACACGACGACATCGGACCCGTCCTCCCCCGCCCGGCGGATCAGGCTGGCGGCGCGCTCGAGGTTCGCGTCCAGGTCGCCCAGCGCGCTGGACGTCTGAGCAAGGGTGATCCTCATGGGCGGTGGCGGAGGTGGGAGCGCATCGGCGAGCGAGCCTACCTAGCGACCTGCCGGACGTCCCGGCCATGCCGTGGCGGTTCGATCAATCAGTGTGAGCCTGATTCGTGTGTGGATCGCGGGAGATCGTGCGCCTCAGCGGACGCTGATCAGGTCAACGACGAAGACCAGCGTTTCGTCCGGTCCGATGACCCCGCCGGCCCCGCGCTTGCCGTAGGCGAGCATCGGCGGGATCGTGATACGGCGACGGCCTCCGACCTTCATTCCGGTCACGCCCTGGTCCCAGCCGGCGATGACCTGGCCCTTGCCGAGAGCGAACTTGAAGGTGCTGCCCCGGTCCCACGAAGCATCAAATTGCTGTCCTGTCCTCCACGAGACTCCGACGTAATGGACCTCAACGAGGCGACCTAGAACCGCCTCGTCAGCCTCGCCGACGACGATGTCCTCAATCTCGAGCTGGTAGGACGGCGCCTGGTCAGAGGGGACCGCAACTTCGGGCTTCTCGTTCATGTCCACCAACGTAGCCGACTGCGCCGGTGATTGGGAGCTCCGGTCCCGAGCAGGCAGTGTCGCGGTTGCGGGCGCACCCCCCTCTAGAGTCTCGCGGGATGCTGATCGCGACCCACGACGGTTCCTTTCACGCCGACGAGGTCTTCGCCATCGCCGCGCTTGGTCTGCTCGGGGATCCCGTCGAGGTGGTGCGCACACGCGACCGCGACGCCCTGGCCCGGGCCGACTTGCGCATCGACGTCGGCTTTCGCGACGACGCTTCGACCGGGAGCTTCGACCACCATCAGCGAGGCTTCGACCGGGCGCGAGACAACGGCGTGCGCTACGCCTCCTTCGGTCTGGTATGGCGCGAGTTCGGCGGACGGGTATGCGACGGCGCCCAGGATGTCGCCGACGCCGTCGACGAGACGCTCGTGCAGAGTGTGGACGCCAACGACACCGGCCAGCAGCTGACGCAGCCGCTGATCGACGGCGTGCGTCCGATGACCGTCAACGGCATTATCGGCGCCTTCAACGCACGCTGGGATGAAGCCATCACGCCCGAACAGGAGCACGAGCGCTTTGACGCGGCCGTCGCCCTGGCCCAGGGCATCCTCGCCCGCGAGGTGACCTCCGCCGCGTCCGGCCGTCGGTCTGAGCGCGTCGTGCGCGAGGCGATCACCGCGGCGCCGGACCCGCGCGTCGTCGAACTGCCGGTCAACGCCCCGTGGAAGCAAGTGCTCGTCCCCGAGGCGGCCGATGCCCTGTTCGTGGTCTACCCCAAGCGCCAGGGCTTCGGCCTCGAAGCGGTGCCGCGCGAGCTCGGCTCGTTCGAGAATCGGCGCGACTTGCCGGCCGGATGGGGCGGGCTCGAAGGTGCCGACCTTGTGGCGGCCACGGGCGTCGAGGACGCGCTCTTCTGCCATGCCAAGCGATTCCTCGTAGTCGCCACGTCCTGCGCGGGCATCAGGCGGCTTGCCGAGCTCGCTCTCGCCGATCGCTGACCCCGCGACCCGGCGGTGGCACAACGGATCGGCCGGCCTGGTAGCCGCGCTCCTAGATCCCGCCCTATGGCTTGAGCTTGTGGCCGCTGTGAAAGAGCCACGTGCTCCAAGTGACCGTCAGGGCTGCGAGTGCGCCGGTGATCGCCAGCGCGACGCCGACGGGAACGTCGCTCGAGCCCAGGAACCCAAAGCGCACCGCTTGCACCAGGTAGAAGACCGGGTTGGCGTGCGAGATCTCGCGCCACGGTGAGGGCAGCACCGAGACCGAGTAGAACACGCCGCCGAGGAAGCTCAATGGCACGAGCACGATGTTCTGGACGAAGCCTGCGTGATCCCAGGACTTGGCGTAGATGCCGACAACCACGCCCAGCGATGCAAACAGCGTCACTCCGAGCGCGACTCCCGTCACCAGCACGAGCGGCTCGCGCACCGGCACGTGCGTGATCGGCAGTGCCAGCAGCAGCAGCGACAGGCCGATCAGCAGGGCTCGTACCACGCCCCCGAGCGACAAGCCGAGGTTGATCTCCCAGTTGCGCATCGGGGACGCGAGGACATCGTTCAGGTAGCGGTCAAAGCGCGACTGGAAGACCGACGAGGAGTTGTTCGAGTAGGCGGCCTGCACCATCGCCATCGTGATCAGACCCGGGACGATGAACACCCGGTAGTCAAAGCCTTCGACGTGGCGGATCCGCCCGCTCATCGACAACCCGAAGACCAGGATGAACAGGAACGATGCCACGACGGGTGCGGCCACAGTTTGCGTCCACAGCTTGAGCACCCGCAAGATCTCGCGGCCGGCGAGCGACCCCAGACCACGGCGGCGAACGAGCAGACCGCCGAACCGGGCGTCTTCGCTTGCGATCACCGAGACGCTCACGCGGCAGCCATCGCCCTGACGTAGACGTCGGCCAGCGATTCAGCCGCAAAAGCCTCCAGCAGCCCGGAGGGACTGTCACGAGCGAGCAGGCGTCCGGATCGGATCAGGGCGATGTCATGGCAGAGCTCCTGCGCCTCCTCCAGATAGTGGGTCGTGAGCAGGATCGTCGTTCCCTGCTCGTGCAGGCGCCGGATGTAGCGCCAGAGCTCGATCCGCAGCTCGAAGTCGACACCTGCAGTCGGCTCATCCAGGATCACCAGCTGGGGCTCGTGCATCAGCGCGCGGGCCAGCAGCAGGCGGCGGCGCATGCCTCCCGAGAGCAGCGGCGCGCGCACCGCCGCCTTGGCGCGGAGGTCAAACACGTCCATCATCTCGCCGGCGCGACGGCGGGCGTCGTGCCGGCTCATGCCGTAGTAGCCACCGTGGTAGACCAGCGTCTCTTCGACGTCGAGAAACCGATCGAGGTTGACGTCCTGCTCGGCCAGGCCCATCATCCGTCGCGCCTCGGGATCATCGTGGCGCCGCCCAAAGATTCGGATCTGCCCGGAGGTTACGCGGATCAGGTTGCAGATGGCACTGATCAGCGTTGTCTTGCCGGCGCCGTTGGGCCCCAACAAACCGAAGAACTCGCCGGCCGGGATCTCCAGGTCGAAGGCATCCAGGGCCAGCAAGCCGGTGTCATAGCGCTTGGTAAGCGCGCGTATCGAGAGCGCAGAAGACGAAGTCATCAAGTACCGAGGGTAGTGAGCCGCCCACGCTCAGCTCGCCGCTAGCGCGTCCATTGCACCGTGATCCCTTGATCTGCACGGTGGAGACGACCTCCCTGCGCGTCCACCGTGAGATCGACTGTCCCGCCCGCGGCGCCATCGTAGATCGCGAGCGCCACTACGTATGGCACGACGATTGGAGTGTCCCGCCGGTCCCCGAGCGCCGCGAAGCCGGGCCCGTCGAGCCTGAACGGCTCGGCGTCGTCCGCGCTTGCCCGGATCACGAGAGCTGCGTCGTCGGCGACGGCAAAGATCACGTCGCGGGGACGGAGCTTCGCGATCGCGGCCAGCGCGTCACGTCCCAGGCCGCCTTGACGGTCTACGCGCAGGCCCTCGACTCGATCCTGTGCGTGACTCTCAAACTGCTCGCGCGGGAGCAGCGCCCCCCTCTGGGCGCCCTCATCCACGGGACAGCGGCCTTTGCCGCCCTTCTCGTTGGTGACGATGAGGTCGGGGAGCTCTGACAGGCTCCCGACGACGCGGGTGGCGCCCTGCAGCGGCGTTGCGAGCTCGATCGCCGGCCCAACGTCGAGCCAGTGGGTGAATGCTTCGGGCACGCGAGCTTCGATGCTGCCCCAGGCCGAGATCTTGCCGTCGATCAAGGTGAACGACAGCCGCCCTTCGGGGTCTCCGCTGATGCTCATCGTGCCTCTTCCCAGCGTTCGTCGGGTCGCGTTCAGCATCGAGAGCATCGCGTCCGGATGCTCGACCGTGAACAGCTCCCGGACGGGATGGGGAAGTTCACACGCTCCGACCCAGCTGGCGGCGCGGTACTCGAACGTACTCGTCGATGTCAGATCCTTGGGTACCTCGTCGACCCAGATGTCACCCGCGTCCTCGGAGGTGTGCTCGTCTGGCGCCGCGTCGACCAAGCCATCGTCGCGGTGCTCGAACGTGCGCGCCAACGCCAGGTCCCTGGGGACCTCATCGGGCGGCGCATCCACATCTGGCCACAACCGGCCGACTGTCTGCGTGCGGCCCACGTCGAGCAAGTCTCCGGGCGAGACCCCGCATGGTGGCACGGCAAGGTGGAGCATGAGCTTGTCGGGCGTGAACTCCTCGCCGTCCTCGCACACGAGCTCCAGCCAGCTTCCGTCCACTTCCTGGGCAAGCCCGTGCTGGGTCAGCCATCGCTCCGCGGCTGAGACAAGCTCCTCGGAGATCTGGCGCCGTTCGACCACGGTGAACACGTCATAGAGCGTAAAGGGTCAGCGAGGTCGGCCTCGGTCGTCAGGATAGGCCGCGCCTTGCGGCTGGGTTGCCGCGCTGGGCCCTCGGGGGGCTTCGATATGATCGCCCTACACCGACGACGACGAGGAGGGCGGGCATGGCAATTGGTGCCGGATTTCACGGACTCTGGCCTACCCCGATCGGGCTGCATCGCTACGCCGAGGCCGCCAAGCTCAATCCTCTGCTGGTCCGCGTGTTCGGGGAAGGGCGGGCGGCCCAGGAGCGTCAGCGGGGCGAGGAGCGGGGTCCGTTCTTCGCCAGCGACGACGATCTGCTGCACCGCCTGAAGATCGCCGAATGGCAGGACTTCGTCCGTTTCATCGTGTCCAGTCTCGGCGAGACCGCGAAAGAGGCGAACCGGGAAGCCTGGGCCGGGCAGACGTTCGATCTGAAGGTCGGCATCGAGGGGATGTGGTTCCAGTGCAGCCGAGAGGGAGCGTTCCACGACGTGCACACGCACGGCAACTGCTCGTGGTCAGGCGTGTACATCGTGCAGATCGACGAGCCGGCGCGGCGCGTGTCGCATGCGGTGTATGGCTCGGCGAACGGCGTGACCCGGCTGTACGGTCCGCCTTTCGCCACCCTGGGCGGCGCCTTCGTCGATGCCGGCAACGCCTACCTCCAGCCGCCGCACCAGGACGTCGAGCCGCTGCCCGGGCAACTGCTGCTGTTTCCGTCCTGGCTCGCCCATCAGGCCATGCCCTATGACGGCGAGCAGGAGCGGATCATCATCTCGTTCAACGCCAGCATCCACGGGTCGCAGGGCGATCAGATGCACAGCTACAGCGCGCATTGACCTGCTCGTCCTGAAGGGTCGACGCCGCTTACAGCTCTCACGAGCCGCAGGTCTGCCGTTCAAGCGCAGAGATCGGGCGCCTGCGCGCGAGCGCCGGACAGCGTGCTATGAACCCAACGTGAGCGACCGCCGCCGCGAACCGGGAAGGAGCCCGAGGACGTGAAGCTCGTGATCGCGATCATCCGCCCGGAGAAGGCCAACGACGTGCTGGAAGCGCTGTATCGCGCCGACGTGCGCGGGCTCTCGATCAGTCGCGTTCAGGGTCACGGCGGCGAGCTCGATCGCGTCGAGACGTATCGCGGCACCACCGTGAAGATGGAGCTGGCCGAGAAGGTGCGGTTCGAGGTTGCCGTGTCCGAGGAGTTCGTGCAGCCGACGATCGACGCTCTGTGCGAGGGGGCTCGCACCGGCGAGGTGGGAGACGGCAAGATCTTCGTCCTCCCGCTCGAGCGGGCGGTCCGGATCCGCACCGGCGAGACCGATCACGGCGCCGTCACGCCCGTCGGGCAATGACCCTGGCGACCGGCGCTGGATATGTGAGCGCGGGGGACACGGCGTGGATGCTCGTCGCCACCGCGCTGGTGCTGATGATGACCCCAGCGCTGGGCCTCTTCTACGCCGGGCTCGTGCGGGCGAAGAGCACGCTCAACACGTTCATGATGAGCGTCGGGGCGCTGGGCGTCGTGACGGTTGCGTGGGCGCTGGTGGGCTACTCGCTCGCCTTCGACAAGGGCAACGGGTTCGTCGGAGGGCTGGGCTATGTGTTCCTGCATGGCGTCACGTTCGCGCCACGACATGGAACCGCGATCCCCCACCTGCTGTTCATGGCCTTCGAGGCGACCTTCTGCATCATCACCGCGGCACTGGTCTCGGGCGCGGTGGTCGAACGGATGCGCTTCGGCTCGTTCCTGGTCTTCATGGTGCTGTGGTCGGTGCTCGTGTACGCCGTGCTGGCGCACTGGGTCTGGGGAGGCGGCTGGCTGGCCCAGCACGGAACGCTCGACTACGCCGGCGGCGTCCCGGTCGAGATGGGCTCCGGCTTCTCTGCGTTCGCGGCCGCGACGGTCGTCGGGGCGCGCAAGGACTACGGGCGCCAGGCGTTGCTCCCACACAACTC
>QHBV01000220.1:13990-16183 GCA_003244035.1 Solirubrobacterales bacterium
AGCGGCTATTCGACGGGGCATTCGGACGTGCTCGCGTTTGTCAACACGCTGCTGACCCCGGCGTGCACGCTCGTCGTCTGGTTCGTGCTCGACCTGCTGCGGGGAGGACGCGTGACCGCGATCGGGGCGGCCACGGCGATCATCGTCGGCTGCGTCGGAATCACCCCGGCCGCCGGATTCATCAGCCCGACCTGGGCGATGCTGCTCGGCGCGATCGCCGCGCTGCCCAGCTACGCGGCGATCGTCTGGCGCCCGCGGACCCGGCTCGACGAGACGCTCGACGTGCTCGCGGCCCACGGGCTGGCTGGGCTGACCGGGATCCTCTTCATCGGCTTCTTCGCCCAGCACTCGTGGAACCGGGTGTCAAACGGGCTGCTCTACGGCCATCCGGGGCAGCTCGGGTGGCAGGCAGCGGCGGCCGTCGCCGGGCCCGCGTACGCCTTTGCCGGCACATACGTGATCTTGAAGCTGCTCGGACGGGTCATGCCGCTCCGCGTCAGCGAGCACGACGAGGCGCTCGGCATGGACGTGGCCCAGCACGGGGAGGAGGCCTACAACTCCGGCGAGGGGGCGATCCTGGTGATGCCCGACGGGGGCGCCGACGCCGAGGGGGACATCGCGCGCCGCTGATCTGTCACATGCCCGCGCCCGGCCACCCCCAGGGCCGGGCGCGGACGGCGCGCGCTCGCTTCAGGCCCCCGCGGCCATCCCCAGCGCCGCGAATCCGGCGTTCAGCAGCTCCTGTGCCTGGCCGGACGGGTCGGCCGAGTGCAGCAGCACGACGCCCAGCCACTTGCGCCCGTGGCGAGCGGTCGCGACCAGGCACGGGCCGGCCGCGACCGTGTAGCCGGTCTTGACCCCATCCGCCCCGGGATAGCCGAGGCGCAGCAGCGGATTGTTGTTGTAGAGGTAGAGCTTTCCGCCCTTGATCGGGAACGGCAGCGTCGCGCTCGCCGAGCCCACGATCTGCGCCAGCAGGGGACGCTTCAGCACGGCGTGGGCAAGGATCGCGAGGTCGGCCGCGCAGGAGCGGTTGCCCTGATCGACGATCCCCGAGACCGAGGCGAAGTGCGTGCAGCGCAGGCCCATCGCCCGCGCGCGAGCGTTCATGATCGCGACGAAGCGTGCCTGGGTGCCGGCCACGTCCTGAGCGAGCGCGATCGCCGCGTCGTTTCCAGAGGGCAGCAGCAGGCCGTAGAGCAGGGTCTGCACCGGCACTCGCTTGCCCAGCGGCAGCAGCCCGACGCCCGACCCCGAGTAGTCCAGCGCCTGCCGGGTGATCAGCACCGACGCATTGCGGCGGGCGTGATCCACCACCACCAGCGCCGTCATCATCTTCGTCAGGCTCGCGATCGGCAGGATCTGCTCCGGGTCGCGCGCCCACAGCACGCGCCCGGTTCGCACGTCGAACAGGAGTCCGCTCACCACGGGGAGCTTCAGCCGCACGCCGACGCGCGCCCCCGCGGGTGCGACGCCGTAGCCCCCTGAGCCGGGGTGGGCCCGCGCCGGCGTCGCCGGTCTGGCCTCCGAATGGGCCACCCGCGCCGGCGTCACCCCCGGCGACGATGCGCTCGGCGCCATCGCCACGAGCAGGGTCGCCAGCGCCAGCACGACCACGAGCAGCCCGCAGCCCGCAGCGCGGCGGCGCCGGAGCCGGCGCGCGTGCGCGCGCAGCGCCATGCGGTGGGTCCGTCCCTCTTGAAGCACCCCGAGTTCGGTCATTGCTCCGGGGGCTCTCGCAACGCCCCCAGGATCCCAATCATAAGCAGCGCGAGGACGAGTACCGCGAGCACCCCGGCCACGGTGATCCCGTGGCGCGCGAGCTCCAGTGCGGTCAGCACCCCGAGCAGCGCGATGAACAGCAGCGCGACCGTGAAGACTGCGGCACGCATGCGATCACCGCGCCTGCAGTGTCCGGCGCCCCGGCGCCAGCAGGCGGATCGTGGCGGCAGCCACGAGGAAGCTCCCAGCTTGGCCGAGGAACGCGGCGCCGGCGTCGCCCGTCGGGCTGGTCAGATGAGCGAGCGCGAACAGCACCTGCTCGGCGAACCACAGCGCGAGCATCACGACCACGGGCAGCTCGATCACCGTGAAGAACAGCGGAATCAACACGAGCGTCAACACGCGGCCACGCGGATACAGCACCGTGTAGCCGCCGAGCACGCCGGCGATCGCTCCCGCGGCGCCGATCGT